>JANQRQ010000156.1 GCA_028284485.1 Planctomycetaceae bacterium
CCGACGCCGTCGCCGACCATTTACTGCCGCGCACAACTGCGTATTACGAAATCTGGCTGGAGGACGACCAAGGCGAAAAGACCGATGTCACCGAATTCAAGCCGGTCGAAGAACCCATTTACGGATCGCGATATCTGCCGCGCAAATTCAAAACAGCCTTTGCGCTGCCGGAAGACAACTGCATCGATTTGCTGTCCAACGATTTGGGGTTTTTGGCGGTTGTCGAAAACGAAACGATTGTCGGCTACAACGTGTACGTGGGCGGTGGCATGGGAATGACACCTGCCAAGAAGGATACGTTTCCCACCGTGGCCAAAAAGATGACGTACGTCACGCCGGATCAGGTGTTGGCTGTGGCCGAAGCGATTGTCAAAGTGCAGCGAGATTTCGGCAATCGATCGAACCGGGCTTTGGCCCGCATGAAATATCTCGTTGCCGATTGGGGCGTGGAGCGTTTCAAAAACAAGGTGGAGGAATACTTCGGTGCCGAGTTGCCCGATCCGCATCCGATAGAAATTTGCGACATTGACGACCATATGGGCTGGCACGAACAAGGTGACGGCAATTGGTTTTTGGGCATCAATATCGAAAACGGGCGGATCAAGGATGATGGGCCGCTGCGCGTGAAATCAGGGTTGCGCACCATTTTCGAGAAGTACCGCATGCAGGCCCGATTAACCGCCAGGCAAGCGGTCATTCTGTGCGACATCACTCCGGATCAGCGCGAGGACGTTAACAACCTGCTCGCGGAATTCGGGATGACTCACGTGGAAGAGATCACTCCGGCGCGACGTTTTTCGATGGCCTGCCCGGCGCTGCCGACCTGTGGCCTGTCGGTCACCGAGTCGGAACGGGTCATGCCGAGCGTGATGGACGACATCGAACACGAACTCGATCGTCACGGATTGATTGAGGAACGGATGTCCGTCCATATGACCGGATGCCCCAACGGTTGCACGCGTCCCTATTCGCCCGACATCGGGTTGGTCGGCAAGGCGCGCGGCAAGTATACCGTGTACTTGGGGGGAAACCTGTTGAGCACGCGGATCGCCTTTATCTATAAAGACCTGGTTCCGCTCGAGAAGATCGGGCTGACCCTTTCCCCTATTTTTGCTTATTACAAACAGGAGCGGACCCCGGGAGAGTTATTCGGCGATTTTTGCGACCGAAAAGGGGCCGAAGATTTGCTGCAGTATACGGAGCGAAATCCAGTGAGCAGTTACGAATACACCGACATTGCCAAAATGATTGACCACTCTTTGTTGCAACCGGTCTTGACCGACCAAGAGTTGGAAGACGGATGCAAACTCGCCGCGGAATACGGCGTCGCCAGTGTTTGTATCAAGCCGTACTACGTGAAACGCTGTGCTGAGCTGTTGAAAGGCAGCGGCGTCGAGCCAAGTACGACAATCGGTTTTCCGCATGGGGGGCATACCACCGCCATGAAAGTGGCCGAAACGGAACAGGCCTTGGACGACGGAGCAACCGAACTCGATATGGTTGTGAACATCGGCAAAGTGCTGAGCGGCGATTGGGAGTATGTCGAGCAGGATATTCGGGCTGTGGTCGACGTGACCCACGCAAGGGGCGGTATCGTTAAGGTGATATTCGAAAACTGCTATCTCGACGATGCCCAGAAGATACGGTTATGCGAAATCTGTGCTGCGACCGGTGCAGACTTTGTGAAAACCTCGAGTGGCTACGGCACAGGTGGGGCCACGATCGACGATTTGAAATTGATGCGCAAGCACTCACCGAAGAATGTGCAAGTAAAAGCCGCTGGTGGGATTCGCACGTTCGAAGCCTTGTTGGAAGCTCGCGATGTGGGCGTGACGCGCGCGGGGGCGACGCGAACGGCGGAGATTCTCGACGAGTGCCGCCGGCAACTCGACGGCTGATGCAGTACGTGACGGGGGATTTGATCACCCGAAACGAGACTGCGGGACGACTCGGCTGTGATCGCGTCGCGCTTTGGCAGGCCGGACCAAGAGCAGCGCCGTTCGGGCAAACAGTGGGACAGACATTCCTGTCTGTCATCACTTGTCAGCCATAGCGCGTCATTCCCGCGTGCGTGGGAATGTCAAACTGGCCGAAGGCCCTCACCCCCGACCCCTCTCCCAACTGGAGAGGGGAGTACGTCGTCGGGGTCGGTTAGTAGCGCGAGAGGGGAGTATGCTGACGGAGTCGGTCAGTAGGCGGAAGTGTGTCGATGCACGCATCAAAACGAATTGTCACTTCTCCCTCTGCAACGAATTGCAGCTCAGCGCAACGAATCGAATTCGTCACCTCTCCCTCTGGGAGAGGTCGGCCGGAGGCCGGGTGAGGGCAAATCAGTTGCGCAAATGGCATTGAATCAATCTGGAAACTCCGGGGTTTCCTTCGCAGCGCTTCGTCCCCCCCCCACCCGTCGTGTTTGGCAAACGGGAGGGCGAGGCTCCTGCCGAGCCGATCGCACGAGCATGACCTAGATGACCGTCAATCTCGCGCGATTCGTTAGGGATGACTCACAAGTTCCAATAAGATTCAAAAGCTTAAGACCTAACGAGGTTACCTCCCCTGCACGCGGGGGAGGTCGGACGCGAACGCGTCCGGGAGGGGGTCTTACTGACGTGCGCAACTGTCGAAATCAGACTCGCATTTCAGACCGCCGGCGCAATAAAAAAGCACCGGCGATGCGGTGCATTTGAAAAAAGCCGATTCGGTATCGGGGCAGTGCCTAGTTGGCCACTGGGGAGTTTGTTTGCGGTTTGGGTTCGAGTGCCCAGAAATCGTCGACGATGTAAAGAGGCTTGCCAAGCTGATCTCTTGTCGACAGATCCACCCGCCCTTCGACCAGCACAACATCTCCGGTCTTCAGCACAGAGACGAGATCGTCATGAACGATCGTCATGCTTCCGGAGTACTTGTCGGAGGCATCTGGTTTGAGGTTGTAGACAATGTTCCAAGTCTTGTTCTGCTCGTCGTAGTCGACAATGCCACGCAGCCACGTGTAGCCGCTGCGATCGTAGTCGTAAGGATTCGGTTTGGACGGTGAGCCGTTTTGATCGACATCGCGTGGCATGGAAACCTGTTGCATCGAACCGACCGATTCCCCGAACGGATCAACTTCCAATTCGGGGATGCTTGTGGAATCAGCCTGCTGTTGTTGACGAGTGGCTGCAGGCTGATTTTCGCCGGATTGTGCGAACAATTGCATGTCGTCGAATGCGACCGGCGACTGTTCGGTCGAATTCGTCGTCGGCTGGGTCGTGTTCTGATCGAGACTCGCTCCGGAATTGAAGAAGTCGTCGGATGGATCCGTGTAGTTAGGAACCGGGGTGGGGTTATTGCTGTTGCTGTTGCTGGGGAACGGGTCAGTGGTTGAGTTTCCCTGGCCAGCTCCCGGCGGGGGTGTCCAGGTACTGTCGGAAGGATTCTGCGCTTGGGCGCCCGGTTGGGGAATCGGCTGGGGAGCCCCTAACGAGACACCTGGCTGGGCGGGCGCAACAAAGTTCCCGGCCGGTGGGTAAGTTGTTCCCGGCATGACGGTTCCGCCAGGCGGCGTTCCGTAGGGGGCTGCGTTATAGCCAGCACCGGGATAGGGATAAGAATAACATCCGGCTGCGAACAGCATGACCGTTCCGCAGAGCAGGCAGAACAATTGGGCTTTGCTTTGCATGCGACGGGTCCTCGTTAACGTAGGAAAGTCCGAAAGGGGATATACCGAAAGCGGGGCTTCGGCGCGGGATCGTTAGATTTCAACGCAATCGTTGATGCGAGCGGGTGGATTTCCGACTGGAAAATACGGGATGGGCGCTCGAACTCAGTTGATGTGAAGTTGCGGGATTGTACTGATGGCGCGAATCGTGTCTAGAGCGTTTTCCCGATCTGGGCCGGAAATTCGACGCAATTTTCGAATTTCGGTCGACGTTCCGAGCCGGTGAATATCGCCACAACCGTAACGAACCATATGACAGGAAAACAATTGCACCGATTCTTCGCTCTGTGCCTGCGGGCTGCAAAACTGCTCAACCGATTCGACCGAAAAGCGTGAAATATTTTTTCCAGCTTGTCGACAATTACTAACGCGTGCAGCGACACGACGTCTTTAACTGCGCACTTCCCATCGGAGGGACCCGCTCCGTTATTCCACATCCCTGTTGACTCCGATGCGATCGGCTGGGAACAGCAGTAGACGAAAATCATGGCTCAAAAACTCATTCACGACAGGCCACACGACCTGCGCGATTTGATTCAAAGTGCGCTGGCACGCAATCCTTCGCTCACGACTCGCAACGTGCGCTTCGAACTCCATGAAGAAGACGTCGTACTCCGAGGCATTGTTCGCACTTACTACCAAAAACAATTGGCTCAGGAATCGTTGCGTTCCATCGACGGTATTAACCGCGTTCGCAACGAGCTGGAAGTGGTGACCTCGTAACGACGGTGGCAATTCAAGCAATCTGTGGTCGTCTGTGTTACCTGTGGTCACACAATTCTTGACGAAGAATTTCACCACAGAGGACACAGAGGTCGCAGAGTAAGCATCTCGCTGATGGCTTTTCTCGCTTGGACGCGCACGTTCTCAGTTTCGTTAAGGAAATGACAGCTGGGACATAATTCAACGGATACCAATTTCTGATCCTGACCAACTCGTTCGTCTTGTCCTATTCTCTTTTTCTCCGTGTCCACAGCGTCGCCGTGGTAAAAGTACAAGAGTCATTCCCCCTTTCGGTTCACAGAAGGACTTCTACGCTTATTTCTTCCATTTCGTGTTATTCGCGTCTTTCGTGGTTGTTTGTTGTTTCGTTTCTCTGTGCGCTCCGAGTCTCCGTGGTGCAAATCACTTTATACAGCCACGGATCGACACCGATACTCACGGATGACGTATCGCCAGCGCGTACACAATCCGTACTTCGTTCGTGAAATGTACGGCTTTAAAAGGGCCTCTTGTGGCTGCGCCACACCGGTAGGCAAGCTACCGGTGCCACCCATTTTCGTTTCTTTCGCGCATTTCGTGGCGTTCTAACATGTCACCTCTCCCCGTGGGGAGAGGTCGGCCGCAGGCCGGGAGAGGGGCGCATCGAACCGTTCGTCGTTACCTGCGAGTCCCCGTGGTGAATCTCTAATCTCTTCGCATGACCAGGGACTGGCGAAGCCGGGGACAACTAGTTCGCTGCAACATCGATCAGAGATTCAACGGTTGCTCACGTTCAGCAGCACTTTTAGTGCATTGCCCGATCGAGCGCGATCGAAGGCTGACAAGGCGTCGTCTAATGGAAACGAAGCCGAGATTAATGGTTGGACATCGATCTGTTTCGATTTGAGAGCATCGATGGCTTCGGGAAACGGTCCACACCGAGAGCCGATTAGCGTCAGTTCGTCGATCACCAGCGGTGCCCAGTTCATGGAGACATCGTCGACCACGGTGGTTTTGACGACGACCGTTCCTCTGGGGCGCACACATTGAATCGCCAACGGCAAGCCGGTCTTCGAGCCGGTGCAGTCAACGACAATATCAGCATCGCGCGCAGGAACCAGGTCGTCCAAGTGAATGGTGTCGATTCCGAGTTGTTCCAAAAGCTTCAGCTTGTCGGTATGTTTGCCGACGGTTGTTAGACGACACCCGAACTGTTGAATCACCTGTGAGCAGAGAATCCCCAACCGGCCATCACCGAGTAGCAAGACCTTGAGATCGTTGGACAAAGGAACTTGGGCCGGGATTTGAAATGCGGCCGCCAACGGTTCGACAAACACGGCCTGCTCCGTCGGAATTTCATCGGGAACCCAATGCAAATTGCGTGAGGGCAGTGACAGGTAGTCGGCGAATGCGCCTTCGTGATTAAGAATTCCCAACACGGTGCGTTGGGGACAATGGGTTGGCAAACCTGATTGGCATGTTGGGCATCTCCCGCAACTGCAGTTGATCTCGCCTACGACACGTTCCCCTTCGAGAGGTCCATCCTCGGCAATTCCCACAAACTCGTGTCCCAGCACACCCTGAAAGCCCATGTAGCCGCGCGCCAATTGCAAATCGGTTTCGCAAATGCCGGCTTGCAGCACGCGCACGAGCACTTCTCCCTGTGCCGGTTCGGGCAGTGCATGTTCGGTATCGAGAGAGAGCGTTCCCTCGGCTAAAACCACAGCACGCATGGTCGAAGTCCTGTAATCGAGATGAACGAGGGTCGTCGATCGGCGGTTCGGAACCGCTGTCGGTCGGTCGCCGGCGAACAGTGTTTGATTCTATTGAATGCCTGGGAAAACAGAATAGCGGGCTCGGCAATGTGCGCCATTTGACCAGATCGCCGAGCGACGCGAATGATGGGGACGCCCGGGTCGTTGATCGCCGGTGAGAGGGAAATCCCGTAAAACGAGGCCGGCTTCCCTATTTATCGATTGTTTCAGAGGTACTTTGTGTGACTGGCCGCAGCGAAACAGCCAAATTCCATTGCAGCGGATGTTGAACAAATCCGAACCTCATGCAAAAATCGTCACTGGTTCGGCGGCAGGCCCGCCGAGAATTCCCCGAAACATCTCCTCAAACTTATAGGATATTGACCGAATCGATGGGACAACGCCAAACCCTGCTGGAACGCCAGCTAAGCTGGGCCAAAGAAAAGCTTGATCACCGAACGAAAGTTCTGGGGGAACGAGGTATTGATTCGGATCAGTGCCGTCGAGATCCCGAATGGCGCTCGCTGAATTCAAGGTGCCAGGACCTGAAGTCTCGCTTGTCCGCCGTTGCCGATCTTGCGAGCCGCAACGAAGACGCGGCCAAACGCAAGCAGGAAAAGCTGGCAGCGCAGGCTCAAGCCGCCGAGCCGGAAAAGAAAGAAAAAGCGCCCAAAAAGGAAAAGAAACAGAAGAAGAAAAAAGAGTAGCGAACGGTTGGAAAAGATGTCGACACGAATCGCAGGAGGTCGATCCTCCTGCGGTTTGATGCTTGTTCGGAGAGATGACAGAGTGGCCGATTGTGCGGCACTGGAAATGCCGTGTACCGGGAAACCGGTACCGGGGGTTCGAATCCCCCTCTCTCCGCTTCAGCTTTATGTGGCGCGCAGCGCAAGCATATGAGAGCGCCACGTGGTTACTCCGAGGCAACTCGCCACCCCGGCCGGCTATACCTGTTCCGGCACGATGTATGGCTTGCGATCCTGACGACGGACTAAGGCATTCGCTTGTGCCATGTTGTCCCCCGCTGTGAATTGTTCCGACTTGCTGTCGAACGTCAGGTCGGGTCCCAGGCTCCAGGGCGTTTGGTCGTTGTCGACCGACCACAATTCCAACTGCTGGTTGAATCGATCGAAACATTCGCCGGCCAGTTCGCGCCTGGCAAGATTGTCGGAGATCGCCATGTTCGTCGCCGGCTGACCGGCCAGCACCGAAATGTTCGCGAGGTGCGACATACAGGAAGAATAAAACGAGCTTTCGATCGGGGCGCGCAAACTGCTGGCATCTTCGTTGCGGACGGCATCGACAAAGTTCTGCATATGGGTGCGTCCCGAGTCGCCCTTGAACTGTTTGATTTGCTTCCCGTCGTTGTCGAAGAAAGATCCGCCGCCACGACCGCCACGGAATTCGCCTTCTTCGCAGGTGATGATAATGCCGACGCCCGGTCCCTTTTCGAAGGCGCCGACCTGTTTGTTTTCGTCCTTCTGATGGAGGTTTCTCACTTCGAAGATGACCGGAATACCATCGCCGAAATCGAACATGGCGGCCTGCATGTTCGGCGTATTGCCGGCGTCGTTCCAGCCAAACCGGCCACCGAAACTAAACACGCGCGAGGGATGTCGCATGGGGTTGCCCAAGGCCCAACGCAAAAGGTCCATTTCGTGGGGTCCCTGGTTCCCCATGTCACCGTTGCCGGTGTTGAACACCCAATGCCAATCGTAATGGAACTTGGGGCGCATAATCGGCAGGTCGGCTGCCGGTCCTAACCAAAGGTCGTAGTTAACGCTAGCGGGCGGCGTGAGCGGGGTATCGCGTTTGCCGATGCTCCCGCGCGAGCGATAACACAAACCGCGAGCCTGCTTGATGGCACCGAACGTGCCGTCATGAATCATGGGAATTGCTTCTCGCAGTCCCACATCGGAACGGTTCTGAAATCCGGCCGCAACCACGCGGTTGTATTTTTCGGCGGCTTCGACCATTTTGCGGCCTTCCCAAATCGTATGGCAAACCGGCTTCTCGACGTAAACATGTTTGCCGGCCTGGCAGGCGTGGATGGTCATCAGCGCGTGCCAATGGTTGGGCGTGGCAATCGTCACCACATCGATATCTTTGTTGTCGAGAATTCGGCGATAATCGGTCACCCGTTCGACTTTGCCGCCGAACTTCTTCTCCAAGGCATCCCCTTTGGAGCCCATGTGTTCTTCGTCGGCATCGCAAATGGCGACCAACCGTGCACCGCGGGCTTCGCCGAATCCCTGAATATGGGCCGAGCCGCGACCGCCCGTTCCAATGACCGCGACGCGAACGTCTTCGTTACTGGAAGCCTGCTTGGCGATGGCCGGCGCGAAGCTGAGACTCGAAACGGCAGCGGCGGATGCGGACGATTTGAGAAAACTGCGGCGTGTGATCGATTGCATGGGAGCCTCGCTATGCATTGAAATCGGTGTGCGAAAAGTGGAGAGTTTGGTTGCGGAGGTTGTGATCGTCGCCAAAAACACCCTGGGTAAGATCAGATTCTCAGTATACTGCCCAAGCCGGCCCGATCCAACATTGGGGATGGGTCGCACCCCGCGATTGCTGTGGCGTTCGGTTGAGCCACCGATCGGAAACATCTCGTTAATCGTTCGCGACCACGAGAACTTTCGCCCCGCGGATCGGTCGTCGCTTCAGTTCGACCAGCGCACGGTTCGCTTCTTCCAACGGATAAGTTTCGACCGTTGACTCGATCGGGATATCACCGGCAATCGGTAGAAACTCGGCGATATCGTAGTGTGTGACGTTCGCCACGGTTTTGATTTCGCGTTCCATCCACAAATGCTCGTGGTAGCTCAAGCGCAGAAGTTCCGCGTTGTCGCTATCCTCTTTGCGAATCGCGTTAATGACCAGTCGCCCGCCCGGCTTCAAGTTGGCGAGCGCTTCGACGACCGGTTTCCAAACCGGCGTGGTATCGATGATGGCAGCCAACCGTTGCGGAGCACGGTCGGTGGTGTCGCCGGCCCAAACGGCGCCGAGTTCCAAGGCGAACTGTCGAGCTGCCGAATCGCGGGCGAACACGTAAACCTCGGTCGACGGGTAAAGATGGCGGGCCAGTTGAATCACGATATGAGCAGACCCGCCGAAACCGGTCAGCCCTAACGGCTGCCCATTTTCGATGCCGGTGAGTTTCAGTGCGCGGTAGCCGACAGCGCCGGCACACAATAAGGGTGCTGCCTCGACATTGGAAAACACCTCGGGAACGGGATAGGCATAGTTCTCGCCGACAGTCATGTACTCGGCGTATCCCCCGTTCGCATCGCGCCCCGTGGCTCGAAACTGGTCACTCACATTTTCATCCGGAGCGCCTGACGAAGAATGAATCCACCCGATACCGACCCGCGCCCCTTCCTTCCATTTGCGAACATCTGCACCAAGCTGTTCGATGTGTCCCACAACTTCGTGGCCCGGAACAATCGGGAGTTTTGGTGGAGCAGTCCGCCCTTCGATTTCATCGAGTTCAGTATGGCAAACGCCGCAGGCCGCCACGCGGACCAACACCTCATGTGGCTGCGGAACCGGTTTCGGCAGGTCGACCAATTCCAGCGGCTCGTCGACGTCATGCAGCGAGACGATTTTCGGCAGGATTAAGGCCTTCATGATCGTCGATCCCGCGGAGTGAGACGCAGTGCCGGCCGGCTACCGAGGCTTGCGAGGCAACTCTCCCAAGACAGCCGCTTCGCGCGTCGGATAGTTGGGAAGTCGATTCGCCAGGTTCATGATGCGAACGACGGCATAGTTCTCCGGTGAAAAACCGCAGATGCGAAAAACACCGTCTTTCAAATGCGATCGCTTATGCAGGATCACCAATTGGCCAATCAAGTAGCTGTCGAGCAATGTCGAGTGGTTGACTTCCACCACTAGTCGGTAAATGTTTTGCTCTTCAGCCATCGACCAAACCGTGTCGACGACGGGCGGGGCCGATTCCAGATCGAGGCCCTCTCCTTTGATATGAAAGAACAACCACTCCGAGCTGTAGTCGACGTGCAGTTCCCAGCCTTGTGCCAGTTGCAGCATGGATGCAATCCTCCGGCGGTGCGATCGCGTTCACTCGATGGACGGAATGTCCGATGACTTGAACTGTCATGAGCCTACCGATTGCCGATCGGTCAGGCAATGGTCTGGTTGTTTCCTGCGACGCGTTCGTCGGTTCGGTGGTGTCCAGCAAGAATCGAAACGACCGAGAGATGGAACACCACAGAGACGCTGTGGACACGGAGAAACCGCACGACAAGCAACCACGAAAGAGGCGAATAACACGAAAGGGAAGAAACAGGAGATAAAGTCCTTCCATGCACCGAAGGGGGAATGACTTGATCCATTCTCACCACGGAGCCACAGGGAACAGGGTGACTGGAGAATATAAGCCACGACGAGGAGTCAGCATGTCGTCATTCATACTCTCGACGACCACCGTGATTCGTGACCTCCCCCGCTTGCGGGGGAGGTCGGACGCGTCCGCGTCCGGGAGGGGGTCATTCATTGCACGCGACAACCATGTAGAACCAGCGAGCAAGATTCGACCACACATATCGATTTGCCCTCTCCCGGCCTGCGGCCGACCTCTCCCAGAGGGCGAGGTGACGCAAGCGAGAAACGTGAATCGATTCGCGCCCGGTGCGGGAATGATTTGCACCACGGAGACGCTGTGGACACGGAGAAAAAGAGAATACGACAGGATGAACAAGATGGACAGGATCAGAAATCGACATCCGTTAAATTATGCCCATCCGGTCGATTCCTTTGCGAGATTGAGAGCGGCGGCTCCAAGCGAGATGAGCCATCCGTGAGGTCCTTGCTCTGCGACCTCTGTGTCCTCTGTGGTGAAAGTCTTCGTCAAGAATTGATTGACCACAGATTGCACGGATAGGCACGGATTGTCTTTACCCTGGTCGCGGGTGGCACCGGTAGCTTGCCTACCGGTGTGGCGCAGCCACAAGAGGCATTTCTGAAGCGGTACATTTCACGAACGAATTACGAATCGTCTTCTTGCTGGCGGTACGTCATCTGTGAAGATCCGTGTCGATCCGTGGTTGATCCATCTGAATAGGATCTTCCCCTGCGCGGGAATGACGTAATAGATCGTCACCAACCACAGACGGACAAGAAAAAGTGGCTGCGTCAATCGACCAGAATACGACAATTCGGCAAGGCGAGTTGTAACGGCTTGACGCCCGCCTTGGATGCTGGAGTGTTATCCAGGTTTATGAGTTCAAGATTCGTCAACTCCATAAGATGGACCAGGCCCGCATCGGTCGCCCCAGTGTCGTCGAGGTTGAGACGACGCAGACTCGCCGAATCCGCCAGATGCACAAGTCCCTCATCATTAATATCGGTATAGGAAAGTGCCAGCGTTTCGATTCGAGGCAAGGCGGCTAGATATTGCAGTCCGTCGTTGGTCACTTTTGTACGACGCATGTGTAATATGCGGAGATCGGTAAGACTTTGAAGTTCTTTCAAGCCGTCGTCTGAGATAATCGTCTCAGAGAGATACAACAACTGTAGGTTTTTCAGGTTGCCAAGATGCTTCAGCCCATCGTTGCTGACTTCGGTTTCATGTAGATAAAGTTCTTCCAATTTTGTGAGACTGCCGACGTAAGCCAGACCTTCGTCAGTGATGGCCGTTTCAGAGAGGTCGAGGCATTTCAAATTCGTGAGCGCGCTGAGGTGGGCGAGACCGATGTCGGTAATCTCCGTCCTCTGCAGACGAAGTGTTTCGAGATTCGTCAGGTGGCCGATATGCTGCAGGTCTGCATCGGTGGTATAGGTATGACGCAGGTCCAATTCTTGCAGCGAGGTCAGACCACTGAGGCATTCCAGCTCGTTTTCGGTGATTTCTCGCGCGTAGAGATCAACGGTGAGAACGTCTTCGGTTTCCAAACCGATGCCGCGTAGCGCCTCCGTCAGACCGAGTCGCGTAACCCAATTCGGCCCAGATGTCGTATAGACCACTTTGCCATCCATGTGCTTTATGCCTTGGACGGCGGAATGCCTGCGATACGCGGGCGAGACGGAGGGCCAGGCCGCGATCGCCACGAGAATGATTCCCGCAATCGCGATCATTCGCCAGGGATGTTGTGTTTTCGCAGGCGTATTCATGATGGAACCATTATTCCGCAGGCGGGGGAGGACTCCAACGGATTTCACAGCTGGGAAGAGATTCTTGAAGCCTTTTTATGCTCGCCTCGGAAATCTGTGCTCCACCGAACGACAACTGTTTGAGACCGATCAGCGTTCCGATATGTTTAAGCGCCTCTTCCTCGAATTCGGTGTAGACAAGGGACAAGTCTTCGAGATGATTCAGCTTCCGAAGATGCACGGCCTCTTCGCCCATCGTCCCTTCGAACTCGACAGTCAATATCTTTAGATTCGTTAGTAACCCAATGTGTTTGAACGCTTCGTCGCTGTTGTCGACACGATATGTGCGAAAAATCTCAAGGTTCTTCAATGATGAGAGATGCGACCAGCCTGGGTCACTGACTCGCGTTCCACTGAATCGCAGCGACTTAAGGTTCGTTAGGTTGGTGAGGTGTCGCAGGCCGCCGGGCGGCATGGGCGTACTTTCGTGCAAATGTAACAGTTTTAAGTCGGTCAGTTCACCGACTTTCCGCATACTATAGTCCCCGACGAAGCTACCCTTAAAAGCATCCACAGAAAGCAGATGCTCACGATTGCCACCGGCGTACTCGAATCCCCAGGGGGCTCGCGTTGTGAGGAACGGCTCGCCGGCAGTTTGTTTGAAGCTTTGAACGATTCGGCCTATTGCAGGAACGGTTTGCGACCAAGTCGCCACCATTGCAGCGGCCACAAGCACGGCAACCGCAATCATTCGCCAGGGATGATGAGTTTTCGGGGCGGCGGTCATAAGCAGGACCGTTTGACCACAGAAGAGCCTATTGATTTGGTGCCTACAGGATACACGATTCGAGTCATTTCGTGTGGAAAAACCGAGCGAAGTCCTCATGTCCGGAAGGCGGGAGACTGGCAGGACTGATTCGTAGCCGGGAATCGAGCCTGACTGAAGGATCGACGGACGTAGAGTTTTCACGCGAAGACGCTAAGTCGCGAAGGTGAAAGCGTCCTCTCTTACCGGCTGCACGTCCTCTGCGGGGAGAGTCTTCGTCAAGAAATGTGTGACCACAGATAGCACAGATAGGCACGGATTGTCTTTGTGCTCGTCGCACGGCATCCGTGAGAATCCGTGTCGATCCGTGGCTGCATAAAATGATTTGCACCACGGAGACGCGGGGCACACGGAGAAACAACAGGACTAGCAACCACGAAAGACACGAATAACACGAAAGGGAGGAAACAGGTGTAGAAGTTCTGCTGTGAACCGAGAGGGGAATGACTTGATTCATTCTCACCACGGAGCCACAGGGAACACGGAGACTGGAAAATGTAAGCCACGACGAGGAGTTAGCATGTCGTCGTTCATACTCTCAACGACCACCGCGATTCGTGACCTCCCCCGTTTGCGGGGGAGGTCGGACGCGTCCGCGTCCGGGAGGGGGTCTTTCATTGCACGCGACAACCATGTTTAAACAGCGAGCAAGATTCGACCACACAAAACGATTTGCCCTCTCCCGGCCTGCGGCCGACCTCTCCCAGAGGGCGAGGTGACGCAAGCGAGAAACGTGAATCGATTCGCGCCAGGTGCGGGGGTAATTTGCACCACGGAGACGCGGGGCACCCGGAGAAAAAGAGAATAGGACAGGATGAACAAGATGAACAGGATCAGAAATCGGCATGCGTTGAATCATGCCCATCCTGTCGATTCCTTTGCGAAATTG
>JANQRQ010000169.1 GCA_028284485.1 Planctomycetaceae bacterium
CCATCACCTGTTTGATTGGCGAATGGGGACTCAGGCGCTGGAAGGGGATGCCATGATCACTCTATTGAGCCTGATGGCATTTCTCACGGAAGCCCAGACTCCCGGATCGACGGTGTCGGAAGCGAATGAACCATCAGCCAACGTCATTCTGGTGGTCGGCTTGCCTGGCAATGAGGAGTTCGAGCGAGAATTCGCAGAATCAGCGAAGTATTGGCTCGACGCCGCCGAAGCTGCGAATTTCGAACTGACAACGATCGGACTGGAAAGGGACTCCGAGCACTCCGACAAGGAGCTGTTGTCCCAAGCGCTGGCAGCGCAAAAACAGGAACAACACCGCCAATTGTGGATCGTCCTGCTTGGTCACGGGACTTTCGATGGCCGGGCCGCCAAATTTAACATTCGCGGTCCCGATTTTTCAGCAGACGACTTGGAGTCTTGGTTGTCGGGATTTTCGAGGCCCATCGCGTTGGTTGACTGCTCGTCATCGAGCGGGCCGTTTCTCAATAAACTCTCCGCAGAAAATCGAATTGTCGTGTGCGCGACTCGCAGCGGGTTCGAGTTAAATGTCACACGATTCGGCAAGTATTTCTCGAAATCAATTGCCGATCTCGAGGCCGATCTCGATAAGGATGGGCAAACATCCCTTCTCGAAGCGTTTCTTGCCGGTGCCCGATTGACCAGCGAGTTCTATCAAAGCGATGGTCGCCTCGTAACCGAGCACTCGTTGCTCGATGACAACGGTGATGGCAAGGGAACTCAGCCCGATTGGTTTCGCGGCGTGCGACCCATCAAAAAAGCTTCCGGCGCTGCGGTCCTCGACGGATTTCGCGCACACCAGTTTCATTTGGTTCCCAGCCAATTTGAACAACAACTTTCTCCTGAAGTACGTCAGCGACGCGACGCCCTGGAACTGGAGGTCATCAACTTGCGGGAGCGAAAATCGGAGTTCGACGAAGACGAGTACTTCAAGCAATTGGAATCGAAGCTGATCGAGCTGGCCGAGTTGTACGAATCGATCGAGAAGCAGCGGCAGGATCCGGCGAATAACTCCGGTGCCGCCGTCAACTGATTCTGCACAGGCCGTCACCGATTTCGACCTGCATGCCGATCCCGCTGTCGCCTACCGTTGCGTTTCGCCAATCAGCAGACAGCGCCTAGTCTTTGAATCGGCCAAGAATCTTTCTGGTTGACGGTCGTTCCGCTCGACCACTCTTGCCCGACAGCCTGCACGTACCTATTATCTGCGAATGCTGCAGGCGACTCGACTGAACGAACTTTGATTCACTTGGTGTGTCCATTCGGGCGCGCCGGCCGCCAACCAGTGTGCGACTCGTCGATTCGAGCCACACTCTGCAAATCGAATTGATGATATTCTTGGACGAGAAAACTGATTGAGTTTTTCGTCGCCAAATGAAGGAACTTGGGCACTCCCATGAAAAAAACAATGGAGACCATTGTCTCGCTGTGCAAACGCAGGGGATTCCTCTTTCAGTCTTCGGAAATCTACGGCGGGCTGAACGGTTTTTGGGACTACGGTCCGTTGGGGGTCGAGCTAAAGCGCAATGTCCGTGAAGCCTGGTGGAGCGAAATGATCACCAGCCACGACGACATCCTCGTACCGGAAGGCGCACCACGGGCGTTTTCCATGGTGGGCGTGGAAACCTCGATTATCATGCATCCGCAGGTCTGGAAATGCTCGGGGCACTATGACTTATTTCACGACGAAATGGTTGACTGCCGGGAATGCAAATCTCGCTTTCGGGCCGACCATATCTCCACCAGCGAATGCCCCTTGAAGCCCAGTAAGCATCCCGGCGAACACGATGCCTGTAGCTTGACCGATCCGCGGGAATTCAACCTGATGTTCAAAACCTACGTCGGGGCGCTATCCGGCGAAGAAGGCGCCGCTTTTTTGCGCCCGGAAACCGCCCAGGGAATGTTCGTCAATTTCAAGAATGTGCTCGACAGTGCGCGCGTCAAAGTCCCGTTCGGGATCGCACAAATCGGCAAGAGCTTTCGCAACGAAATCACGCCGCGAAACTTCACGTTCCGTTCGCGTGAATTCGAGCAAATGGAAATGGAGTTCTTCTGCCATCCGGACGAATCCCGCCAGTGGTACCAGTACTGGCGCGACCGCCGACACCAATGGTACGTCAAGCTCGGTATCGGAAGCGATAACCTGCAGCTTCGCGATCATGATGCCGACGAACTCTCTCATTACTCGGTGGGAACGGCTGATATCGAATATGCATTCCCGTTCCTAGATGAGAATGAATACGGCGAGTTGGAAGGGGTCGCTCATCGAGGCAACTTCGACCTGCGATCGCACTCCGAGGGTAAACTGATCAAGCAGAACGACGAATTAGTTGTTGAAACCGACTCCGACGGCAATCCCAAGTACCGCGGTAGCGGCAAAGATTTGACGTACTTCGACGACCAATCGCGAGAACGCTATATTCCGCATGTCATCGAGCCGGCCGCCGGCGCCGATCGCGCCACTTTGGCGTTTATCTGCGAAGCCTATCGCGAAGACGAGCAGCCCGATGATAAGGGCAAAATGCAAAAACGGGTTTACATGCAGTTTCATCCGAAGCTCGCACCGGTGAAAGTCGCCGTCTTTCCGCTGATCAAGAAAGAAGGCATGCCCGAAAAGGCTGCCGAAATCTACCGCGAGCTTAAACAGGCCGGTATTGTCACCGTTTATTCCCAGCAGGGGGCCATCGGCCGCCGATATCGACAACAGGATGAAATCGGCACACCGTATTGCCTTACCATCGACGGCGAAACGGCCAATGACGAATGCGTGACGATTCGCGACCGCGATTCGTTGGAGCAAACGCGAATCCCGGTCAAAGAGATTGTCTCCGAGATTTCAAATCGGCTGCGTGGCTAGAGCGATTTACTATTTCTCGTGGTCATTTCTGACTCGTAGGAACCAGCAATGGTAATACAAAACGCGATTGTCGCGGCCACAAGTCAGCGAAATCTGCTGTAGTGCCGCCGGGATTCCCACGTTTGAGCGGGCGGCAATGATGCTTCTATGCGCTATCCCATGCGCACAGAGGATCGAACGCCGCAGTCCGCCGCTTTTCAGAAAAGACCCGCAGGACATCATGTCATGCGGGTCGGCGGAAGGATACTCAAGGGGTCGCCCCGCCTTATTCGCCCATCAGGCTTTTGGCGAGTTTATTGAGCGCCTCATTCTCGATTTGACGCACTCGTTCCCGTGTGAGCCCCAGTGTTTCGCCAATTTCTTTCAGAGTTTTCGGTTCGGAGTCGTCCAGACCGAACCGCATTCTCAAGATGGTCGCCTCGCGCGTATCCATCGTTTCCAGCATCGCCATGACATGCTTCAAATTGTCACTTTCGATCATCTCGTCTTCAGGCCCTTTGAGACGATCGTCGGCGATCATTTCCCCGAGCGACCAACCGCTTTCGGTTTGGTCGGATTGTGGTGTCGAGTTGTAAAGTTGAATCGCCTTCTTGACGATCTTCAACTTTTTCTTGGGCAGGCCCAATTCGCGGGCCACTTCCTCAGCCGTCGGCGAGCGATTCAATTCATCCTGCAATTTGGCGGTCGCCCGTCGCCATTTGGTCAATAGCTCCACCATGTATGCCGGAATCCGGATCGTTTTGGCGGAATTGACCAACGCCCGTTTGATGGATTGCTTGATCCAATAACTGGCATAGGTGCTGAACCGCGTGTTCATGTTGGGATCGAATCCCTCAACGGCGCGGAGAAGTCCCAGATTCCCTTCTTCGATCAAATCTTGAAGCGGCAGTCCCTTTCCGGTGTAGGCGCGTGCGATATTCACAACAAGCCGCAAATTGGCTCGGACCATACGGTCGCGCGATGATGTGCATCCGATAGCGATTTCGTGCGCGAGTTCCTTCTCTTCGCTGGCGGTCAGCAATGCCGTCTCGTTGATCTCACGTAGGTAAGTTTCGAGGGGGCTTTGCGGGCCGGATGACGCCGTGCGTCGTCGCGAAGTAGTTTGCATGAAAGTCCTGCTGTCTGGTAAAGGGGTGATTCAAGTGCATACCAAGACCGAAGCTGATTTCTGTTATCGACCTGCACATGAAAAATCATCCAACCAGATGAGTTCAACGTTGACGAAGTTTTGGTAAGCCGGGCAGTTGGCGCAATAATAACGGCCCTTCAGATGGGTCCGAAGGGCCGGAAAGTTTGGCAGAAGGCCGTCAGTTACGCTAATTAGCGTTCTCCGGCGGGTGTTCTTCTTCTTCAGATTGTGATGGCTCTTCCGATTGGACAGCCGACTCTTCCTCGCCGCCCGATTCATCGGAGACCTCGGCAGCCTCGCTCGCCGCGGATTCGGCAGATTCGGCTTCCTCGGTCGCCGTGTCGGCAGGTGCATCCGCCTGAGCCTCTGCAGCTCCGGCATCTAACGTAAACAACGGACCCGATCCGCCGCTGCCCGTTCCACCCTTGAGTTCCTCACGTGGTGCTGTAGCGGCAACTGCTGAATCATCACCTTCAGCCGCAGTTTCCTCGGTTTCGATGTCACCGGAGAGCTTACGACTCAGGCCGATCTTTCGCTCATCTGTGTCAACACGCAAAATCCGTACTTCCAGTTCTTCGCCGACATTGACCACATCCTCGGGGTTCTCGATCTTGTGGTCGGACAGCTCAGAAATATGAAGCAGCCCTTCTAGCTCGGGGGCCAACTCGACGAAGACACCGAAGTTGGTAATCTTGGTGACTGTCCCGGTGACGACCTCGCCCGGCTGGAACTTGTCCGGAATATCGTGCTCCCATGGATCGGAGTGGAGTTGTTTCAATCCAAGAGCGATCCGCTTGCGCTCCTGATCGACCGAGAGGACTTGGCATTCGACCTCGTCCCCTTTCTTCAACATTTCACTCGCATGGGAAATCTTGCGAGTCCACGACATATCGCTTACATGCAGCAAGCCGTCGACACCTTCTTCCAATTCGATGAAGGCTCCGTAGTTGGTCAAGTTGCGAACAGTCCCTTTCACCGTCGCGTCGGCCGGGTACTTTTCGATAACGTTGTCCCACGGATTCGGCTGGGTTTGCTTCATGCCCAGCGAAATTTCCTGCTTGTCCTTGTTGATTCCCAAGACAATCACCTCGACTTCGTCTCCAATGTTGACGAGCTCGGTTGGATGATTGATGCGTTTGGTCCAGGACATTTCGCTGATGTGCACCAATCCTTCGATGCCATCTTCCAATTTGACGAAGGCTCCGTAAGTCATCACGTTGACGACTTCGCCTTTCACCTTTTCCCCAACGGGATACTTTTCTTCCACACCGTCCCACGGGCTGGGGAATTTCTGCTTCAAGCCTAATGCAATCTTCTCCTTGTCGCGGTCGACATTGAGAATCATCACTTCGATTTCCTGGTCGATCTTGACCATATCCGAAGGATGGCTGATTCGGCCCCAACTCATATCGGTGATATGCAACAAGCCATCGATGCCGCCCAAATCGACAAACGCACCGAAATCGGCAATGTTCTTGACGATGCCCTTGCGGATTTCGCCTTCCGACAAATCGTCGAGCAAGGCGCGCTTCATGCTTTCGCGCTTGTCCTCGATGAGCTTTCGACGCGAGACAACGATGTTTCGTCGAGCTTCGTCGATCTTCAGGATGACGCATTCGATGTCGCGGTCGATAAATGCGCCGATGTCGTGTGGACGCCGGATGTCGACCTGGCTGGCTGGTAGGAACACGTTGACGCCGATATTGACCAGCAAACCACCCTTGATTTTGCGAACCACCTTTCCAGTGACGATGTCGCCCTCGGCGTGGTTCTCGATGATCTTTTCCCATTCGCGAATTCGATCGGCCTTCCGTTTGGAAAGCATGATCAGGCCGAATTCGTCTTCGATTTCCTCCAGCAAGACTTGAACTTTATCGCCTGGCTTCGGCGGTTCTTCTTCGGGATCCCATTCGTCCGTCGTCACGACGCCTTCGCTCTTGTAGCCGATATCGACAAGAACTTCTTCGCCATCAACTCGCAGGATCACACCGTCGATGATTTGATTGACGTCAAAAGAACTGGAAGTTCGGTCATAGACGATATCCATATCGGGATTGTCTTCGTCCAATTCCGCCAAGGAACCGGCCAGGGCCGCATCAAGTTCGTCGTCTGAAACGTTGAATTCACGAATGAGGTTACGGTCAACCATGTTAGTCCAATTCAAAAACACAAAATGATTAGAGTAATCCAGCACCGCGGACGCCCCACAAGGCACGTCACTCCCAGACGGTACGGGCATTCGGGAGACTATAACACAGTCGCTGGCACCAAGGCTAGCCAATGTAACGAGTTGCGGCGAACTGCGGTATTGTGGGCGAATTCGGCCCCCGCACAGCGCCATGAGGGGTCACGGAGCCGAATCTCGCAAGCGGCTAATTCGCGATATTCCTTCAAAAGCCGGCTCGAATCCGACACGATCATCGGTGCGATCGTCGGGCCGTTTGCTACGGAATCAAGCACCAACGTCTGACCATTCAGGCCGTGGTTCATCGAAGACTTGCGGGTGACTGTTCCCCTGCAAGTTGAGGATCTCGCCTTCGACCCTCGAAACGTCGTCGGCTGAATCATAAACCGCAAAGCGCAGACGGCACTCGTGGGACTCGTTCGGTTTCAAGTTGAGAACACGGGATTGACGGCGCTCAAAGCTCTTAAAATTGGGAAAATTCGTCGCGGGCTCCAACCCAGTGACGTACCCATCCGCCTCGCATTGAGTATTTTTCCACAGGGCAAAGCAGGGGAGCGGGCCAGTCGTATAGCTGAGCTTCAGCCCTTTATCGCCGGCGGAGTTCCGCAACAACACCGACGATTCTCCGCTCGAATCGGGTTTCAAATCCATATAGTACACCTGCTCGGCGTAGCCGGCTTCGGGCCCTCGGTACGTCGAATAGTCACCAATCCCCTCAGCGGCACGTTCGTCACGAGGGGCCACCTGACGTATTGGAGCCACAAAACGAGAGTCGGCACCGAGAAACGGTTGCCCGACATTGGTGTGGTAAAGCAGTTGGCATTCGGCAACCGTTCCCCCCATGTTGGTCACTCGGTCCTCGACGACAAACTCGTTGGAACCGGCCTGAAGTGTGACTGTCGAAGTCAGCCTCAGCCATGGCCCAAACATCGACGTTTCATCAACAACGCCCGTCACCGAAATGCTACCTTTTCCTTCGGTAACGACCTTGAGGACAACCGAATGGGCGGGCAGGTTGGCAACACGACCATGCAGCGTCAATTCCGACTCTGTCGAGTTACCATCCTCATCTTCGACGGCATCCATTCCAGGTGGCCCATTCCAAGACAGCCCACATCGGCACAACAATTCGTTGAATCCATTCAACCAACCGAGGCCCTGCCGATCGAACAAGTCGACGAACGATGGATTGACGGGAAACGCCACCGGCGATTTCCAACTGAGTTCAGTATCGTGGTACTGGCCTTTCCAAATGCCCATGCCGCGCGTCGGCAACACCGACAACGATAGTTCGCCGTTGTCGAGTGTCACGACATCAATTCCATCGGAAAGGCCGCCATGCAGCCGTCGCTTGGTAACGGACCACCGGTCCGATCCAGCAAGTTCAAGTTGCGCAGACGGTTCGAGATCGAAGCTTTCAATCCAGACGCCATTCTCAACATTCGCCAATACAAACTCATGAGTCGGCATGCCGATTCTCCGCTACGTGACCCATACTTACGCAATATTGAATTCCGATCGGCGAGAACGTACAACCGCTCCGTCGTCGGGTTCGGCGGCAATCGCCCTAACTTGATTACGGATTATGCAAATTGCTGGCTTCCGACCGGCTCCAGCCGCCTTCTGAGCGTTGACGGATTCGACTCGATGACCGATAAACTTGTGGAATCGATCCGAGCCCAATTTTTCGCTGACTAAGGATAGCCGAATCGTTTGTACATCGGTTGGCATTATGCCGAGATGGAACGAGTTGTTCAAATGAATCAAGACCTTGGCCCCAAGGGCGAACGCCCATACTCTCCCGAATGGTATTCCTCGCTGGAACGCACGCTAGGAAAGACGGCGTGCCGTCAGTTAGGATTCTTTTCGATACCCGATGATTTCTTGTTATCGGTGGTCATTCCGATCTTCAACGAACGAGATACTCTGGAAACAATGCTATCGCGCGTTAAAGATGTGCCGATTCGCAAGGAGTTAATCCTTGTTGATGACGGTAGCACCGATGGCACTCGCGACTTATACGACCGCCTGGAGGAAGCGAATCGGGATGACAAATTCAACACGATCCGGGTCATCCTGCATGAGACAAACAAAGGTAAGGGAGCTGCCGTCCGTACGGGATTACAGCACGTTTCCGGAAATGTTGCTCTGATCCAAGACGCCGATTTGGAGTACGATCCGGCTGACTATCCGCGGCTGCTGCGCCCGATCATCGAGGGAAAGGCCGATGTCGTTTATGGCAGCCGATTTCTCGGCGACCAACCGCACCGCGTCCTCTATTTTTGGCACTATCTGGGCAACAAATTCCTGACGAGCCTTTCGAATTGCTTTACAAACCTGAACCTGACCGACATGGAAACATGTTACAAGGTCTTTACGAGCGATGTGGTGCAGAAGATTGCGCCCAGGCTACGTCAAAATCGATTCGGAATCGAGCCGGAAATCACAGCCCGCGTTGCTCGTGAAAAGAGTCGAGTTTTCGAGATATCGATCAGCTATTCGGGCCGCACGTATGCCCAGGGGAAGAAAATCGGCTGGCGGGACGGATTTAAGGCGATCTGGTGTATCGTGCGATATGGATTGTTCAATTGACGGCGGGAATGACAGCTTCCACGTTTCAAACGGCCGCGGTTGCTTGTATCGTTGTCGCTGTGGAAAATTGAAATTCTGCTCTATAAATACTGGGAAAGCAAAGACCGACTTCTGTTCTGAAGAAGATTCTCGCGTAATCCGGCGGCGACACTCCGACGCAAAGCGAGCTTTCTTCATGTGAGTTGGGAGACAAAATGGGTTCAACCCCAAACGACGAACAACCAACCCCGAAACCTGACAAACGAAACCATCCCGGCGGCGACGACAACGGCGACGCCCCGCGCCCCGGATCGTCGGGCCCCTGGCTATTGGTGCTCGTCATCATGGTGATTGTCGGGTTGTGGCTGATTAGTCAGTCGCCTACCAATACGGGCAGCCATGTCCGTTACGACTTCTTCGTCAACCAGGTCAACCAGGACAATGTCAAAGAAGTCAAATTCTTCGGCGATGTCATCACCGGAAAGTGGAAAAAGATCCCCGAGAATCCGGACGACGACGAAAAGGAACTGAAAGACCAGTTCAACACGCGTGTTCCGCCGGGAGCCAACGCCGATTCCAATCTGGTACAACTGCTTCAATCAAAAGGGATCAGCATCGATGCGGAAAAGGTCGATCCCGGTCTGGGAACGCACCTCATCTTTTGGCTGATCGGCCCGCTTTTGATTATCGGCTTCATCTGGTTCATGATGCGCCGATCAGCCGATCCTATGGGCTCGGGAATGTTGGGGAATTTTACACGCAGTCCCGCGAAACGCTTCCGACCATCCGATCAAAAGACCACATTTAACGACGTCGCGGCAATGGAACAGGCCAAGGCCGAGCTTCAAGAAGTCGTCGAATTCCTCAAGTACCCCGAGAAGTTTCAAAAGCTGGGAGCCACCATTCCGAAAGGCGTGCTACTCAAAGGCCCACCAGGAACGGGAAAAACGTTGCTCGCTCGCGCGACAGCCGGCGAAGCGGGTGTTCCGTTCTACTCAATTAATGGCTCCGAGTTTATTCAAATGTTCGTGGGAGTGGGTGCCAGTCGAGTCCGCGATTTGTTCAGGACGGCCAAAGAAAACTCTCCCTGCATTCTTTTCATCGATGAAATCGACGCCGTCGGCCGCATTCGTGGTGCGGGACTTGGTGGGGGACATGACGAACGGGAGCAGACGCTCAACCAGATTCTGAGCGAAATGGACGGATTCCAACAAAACGAAACCGTCATCGTTCTCGCCGCAACGAACCGCGACGACGTCCTCGACCCCGCGCTGTTACGACCGGGTCGGTTCGATCGTCACGTCACCATCGATCGCCCGACCCGCGAAGGCCGACTCGGCATTCTGAAAGTTCATTGCCGGAAAGTTCCGCTCAGCGACGACGTCGATTTAAACGAAGTTGCCGCTTCAACAATCGGCTTCTCTGGAGCCGACCTCAAGAATTTGGTGAATGAATCGGCACTCAACGCGACGCGGAACGACAAAAACGTTGTGGGCAAAGACGACTTCGAAGCAGCCCGCGACAAGGTCATCATGGGACCTAGGCGCGAGGAAATCCTCAACGAACACGAGCGGGAAATGACCGCCTACCATGAATCCGGGCACGCCTTGCTGGGATGGATTTTACCTGGTGCCGATCCCGTCCATAAGGTCACGATTATCCCTCGCGGTCGAGCCTTGGGGGTGACACAGTTTCAACCGGAAGAAGAGCGATACCATATCGGGGAAAGGCGGCTGCATGACCAACTTGTCGTGTTGCTCGCTGGAAGAGCGGCTGAAAAAATCGTCTTCGATGAGTACTCTGCCGGTGCCGAAGACGATTTGAATCGCGCGACCGGTTTGGCTCGCCGCATGGTCGCTCACTGGGGCATGAGCGACGTCATCGGTCCTGTCGCGTTCCGCCAAGGCGAAGACCATCCGTTCCTGGGAAAAGAAATTCACGAGCATCGCGAATTCAGCGAGGCCACCGCTTACACAATCGATCAGGAAGTTCAAAGGTTTCTGCACGAAGCATCCGACCGCGCCATCGAACTCATCCACCAGCGAAGAGACGACCTCGACGCGATGGCTAAAGCTTTGCTTGAAAAGGAAAGCCTCGACAAAGACGACCTGGTCGAACTCATTGGCGAAAGAGAGCGAACGCCAGCCAAGACTGGCCACGAAGCCTAGACTCGTTCTCCAGGCCATTCTCCGATTTGCTGCGAACTCGGGTGGGGCGTGACCGCGCCGTTGAACAAATGAATGGCGGCCGGGCTTCCGGCGGCCGAGCAGCTGGTAAAACTACGTAAACTATTCCACAGGATATGGTTACAAGGCATGCGCGATGCCGACCTGCCAGTTCTGTCGTATCCCGGTCCTGGCAGAACTTGGTCCTGTGATTGACCCGATTTGACTGCTCGATTATCCTAACCTAAAGTTACACAATGTGTTGAAGACAGTTCATTGAAATATTTGTACAGCCCACGACAAGAATGTCGGACAAAGGAGACGTCATTGCAGACCAGGAATGAGACACCTGAAATTGGATTTCAGGATCTCGGATTGAACGAACGAACGTTAAAAGCGCTCAAGCAGGCAAAGTTTGAATCTCCCAGTCCCATCCAGGCGGCTTTCTTACCGCATGCTCTCAAGGGACGCGATTGCACAGGACAAGCACGAACCGGTACCGGGAAAACGGCCGCGTTTGTGATTCCAATTCTCGAGCAGATCGACCTCGAAGATTCCAAAACGCAGGCGCTGGTATTAGCACCGACACGCGAGTTAAGCGAACAGGTTGCCGAAGAGGCGAAGCGGTTGGCTTACACCAGCACGTGCAGAACGGCATGCCTTGTCGGTGGACGCCCCATTCGCAAGCAAATCGACGACTTGAAAAAAGGTGTTCAAGTCGCGATTGGAACGCCCGGGCGAGTGATCGATTTGATCAATCGCCGCATGCTTGACTTGCGGAACTTGAAAATCGTCGTACTTGACGAAGCCGACCGCATGCTCGATATCGGATTTCGGCCTGACATCGAAAAGATTCTCCGCCGATGCCCGAAAGAACGGCAAACTTTGTTGTTGTCGGCAACGATGCCTCCGCCGGTGGAGCGTTTGGCGAAACGATACATGCAGGACCCGACTCGCGTCGATCTTTCCGAAGATGGCGTGATGGTCGATTCGGTCGAACAGTTCTATGTGACAGTCGACGCCGATCGAAAATTTGGATTATTGACTCGATTGCTCCGAGCCGAACGACCGCAACAAGCTCTCGTGTTTACGCGAACCAAGCGGGGCGCCGATACGCTCTACCGCCGATTTGCGGGGCGTCTGCCGCATGTTGCACATTTGCATGGAGACCTTCCGCAGCCCAAGCGCGATTCCACGATGAAAAAGTTTCGCGCCGGGAAGATCCGCCTGCTAATCGCAACCGACGTCGTCGGACGTGGCATCGATGTGAGCGGCATTTCGCATATCGTCAACTACGATATCCCCGAGTATTGCGACGATTACGTCCACCGCGTTGGACGAACGGGAAGATTGTCGTCCGATGATCGCGGACGGGCCTTCACGTTTGTCACTCGCGAGCAGGGAAACGAGTTGACCAACATCGAAATCCGCATCAATTCTCAGTTGACGGAATACCGAGTCGACGATTACGAAGCCTTTCGACCGGCACCGGCACCAAAGCATGTCGAGCCGAAAAAGAAACCGGAAATTCCCGAATTCAGCTTCGCTTCCTAAGGTTTGTCGATTTGATTCCGGGGCAATATGCCGCAAAGGTCACTTGGCTAAGAATTCTCGTAATCGGGCTTCGATCTGTTCCGGCGCATCCTCAAAAACGTAGTGACCGGCATTCGGAAGGCGAAGAGTTTCGGCTTGGGGAAACCGTTGCTGAAACTCTTCCAAGAATTGAACCGTGAAGCACCAATCCTGCTCGCCCCAAATGAGCAACATCGGCGTTTCACGGAACTTCGCTAAGCCTTCCTCCACATTGGTCAGCGTCTCATAGCTGGGATGTGATCGAGCGAGCGGGATATCCTTGACGAACCGATCGATGGCAATTCGATCCTGCCAGTTCCCGTAGGGAGCCAAGTAACCTGCACGGACACTCTCTGTCATTGTCCTGCGGTCCGCAACCGCCATGAACTGTGCCGCTCGTGCAAAGAGATTCAACCCACGCACCGCCAGCGTTCCCAACACCGGGATTCTGCAAACCGAGATCCGCAAGGGAATGCGCGTCGACCGGAATGCGGCGGTATTAAACAGCACGATCCGCTGAAACCGGTCGGGCAGAACGGCAGCCGCTCCCATACCAATCGCTCCGCCCCAATCGTGCGCACAGAGTGTAATCTCGTGGAGTTCCAACTGCGTAATAAACTCGACAAGGTTATCAATGTGTTGCTGCAGCGTGTATTGGTAGTTCTGTGGTTTGTCAGAAAGACCACATCCGATGTGATCGACGGCCACAACTCGGAATTCCATGGACAGATTCCGAATCAATCGTCGCCAGGCGAAACTCCAAGTCGGATTGCCATGCACCATCAGCAATAACGGCCCGCTTCCCTCATCAACATAATGATAGCGGTGGCCGCCAATCGAGAGATGCCTCGACGCGAACGGATACTCGTCGGCAAACTTCCGCCTATCGATCGACATCGTGCTGCTCATGACAGTGTCTGGCTTGGTAACATTGCCTTCGAGATTCCTTTACGGCCGGCGTGGCACGTCACCCTGAAGATTGGCTGTAGCGATTAGCATCAATTGGAGATTGCGCCGAAGACGCGTCGTCACATGAGCGAAATCAAATGATCACTCAACCGGCGAAACCCCGAATCGAGTATGAGATAGTTGTGTTCGATTCGAATCCCGCCGATTCCCTCGATGTAAAGCCCGGGCTCGAGCGTAACAACATCGCCCGCTCGCAAAACGTCAGTGCTGTCGGGAACAAGAATCGGAGGTTCCGGATGTGCCAATCCGATTCCATGACCGGCATGATGCGACAGCCGCCCGTAACCGGCCTCTTCCAATGGGTGCGAGACCGCGGCATAGACTTCGCTGGCAGCAACGCCTGCTTTCAGTCGCGATTCGCCGGCCTGCATTGCCGCTTCGCATAGACGGTAGAGCATTTCCTGCTCGTCGGAGGGTCCGCCAACCGCAATCGTATTCGTAAAGTCGCTTCGATAGCCATGCAATACGACTGAATAGTCCAAAATAAACATGTCGCCGGATTGCAGTTTGTAATCTGTCGGCAATCCACCTGCCTTGGGCATTTGAGCGTTCGTGGCGCGAAAATCCCCATAAACCAATCCTGGGCTGCCCAATTCCTGAAGAGCCGCAGCTTGAACTTCTCGGTAGACTTCAAACTCGGAAATGCCGGGAACAACAACTTCGCGAGCCCTCGTCTGACCGGCGGCTCCCGCCCGCATGCACAGCTCCAGCAATTCGATTTCATCGGGTTCCTTGTTTCGTCGCAACTCTCGAACGATCGATCCCAAATCGATCTTCTGCGGAAATCCCGGTTCGCTGCCCGACAACGTCGAATCGCCAACAATGACTTCCCAAGCCGCCACTGGCAGCCATTCTGACTCGACCAGACCCGGACGTTGTGCCAGCTGATCGGCGACCAGCCGCAAGCCAGCCACCAATGCATGATCCCGATTAATAACCGAATGCTCGTGGTCGTACCAATCTTCGACCACTTCCCGATCGACGAACGGATCGGTCGCAGCCGATCGAATTGCAAAGTTATCGCCGATCAATGTCGCCGGCCCGTCGCGTTCTAATAGGAGCAGGCAACGCTCACCACCCGAAAAACTGAGCGGCTGCACCTGGAATCCTGAAAAGTAATTGATGTGCCGAGGGTCGGCGATCAACGCCCACTTGAAATTCTCGTCGAGTTGCTCCCACAGCCGGCGACGCCGCGCCTGACAACCTGCTTCGGTCAACATTGATTGATCCCTCTAGTTTCTAGACCGGTTTACTTTTCCTTGTAGGCGTTCTGGCTCGTGGGAGCCAGCTATCATAGAACAAGACACGATTTTCGCGGCCACAAGTCAGCGTATTACGCTGTAATGCTTATCATCGAACCGGTCAGCAATTGCACCGCATAGTACAACCTAGACGACCAGTTTGGGTTATTTCGCGAAGCGGTCAGTCGCCCAATTCGGACCTTCGGACGCCAAGTCGCTTTGAAAACGTCGCAGCAAATTGCCGCTGACATTGCCATCGGGTTACCCTGACGTCTTCACCCGCTTGCGATTGCTCGCACGCTATTCAATTCCCTTTGCTGCCAACCAGCGTTCCGCATCGAGTGCCGCCATACACCCCGTTCCCGCCGCGGTAATCGCTTGACGGTAATAATCGTCGGCAACATCGCCGGCAGCAAAGACGCCTTCGACACTGGTGTATGTTCGAGCCGGCGTTGTCCAAACGATGTATCCTTTGTCGTTCAGTTCGACTTGACCGCCAAGAAAGTCGGTGTTCGGCGTGTGCCCAATTGCCGCGAAATAGCCCGAGGCATCCAACTCCTCGGTCTGGCTGTCGTCTTTTGTGCTTCGGACCCGCACGCCCGTCACACCGGCATCGTCCGTTCCCAGCACTTCGTCGACCACCGTGTTCCATTTCACGTCGATTTTTTCGTTGGCCAAGGCTCGCTCAGCCATGATCTTACTCGCCCGAAACTCATCCCGACGGTGAACGATGTAAACCGTCGATGCGAACTTTGTAAGAAACGTCGCTTCCTCCATGGCGCTGTCGCCACCCCCGACGACCACTAACGGTTTGTTGCGAAACCGGGGTAACGCCCCGTCGCAGACGGCGCACGCCGAGACACCGGCGTTTTTGAATCGCTCTTCCGATTCCAGGCCCAAATAGTTCGCCCGCGCCCCAGTCGCAACGATCACCGAATGCGATTCGACCTCTTTGCCACCCAGAGTTTTCAGCCTAAATGGACGGCTCGACAGATCGATTTCGACGACATCATCGGTTTGAATCGTCGCACCGAAATTTGATGCCTGCTGCCGCATTAACTCCATCAGTTCCGGCCCACTGACACCATGCCCTTCATGCGGAGCCATATATTGTCGACGGGACTTGTCGATTGCGTTGTCGAGGTAACCTTCAAGATTCGCAACGGGGAACCCGGGGTAGTTCTCAACCTCGGTCGTTAACGCCAACTGCCCCAATGGGAGCGTTCCCTTCAATCGATTGTCCTCGGTCACCGCACCTTCGATGACCAAAGGCTTGAGGTCGGCCCGCGACGTGTAAATCGCCGCAGCCCATCCGGCCGGTCCAGATCCAATGATGACAACTTTTTCAGTCACAATTCGGCTCCTGTTTCTTCACCCACGGGACACTTCGGAACAATAATCAAGTTGAGGGTCAGTGACAACTCAGCCGCTGTCGACGCGTTGTGCATAATCTCCACCGTGTAATGATCACAAGAAGATTCGCGTAGGGGTTTCGACCCTCTCCCACGCAGGGTGAGTCCCTTGATTGCGGCACAAAACAGCCGGCGGGCCCGATTACGGCTTAGAATCCGGCTCGTGCTCTTCATCCGGTGGGGCAATTGGAATGGTCGCGTCGACTCCGAAAGCACAGAACCCAGCAAACAGAAACGCTCCCATACATACCAGAAACATGTGGTTCCATTGCTCTGGCGCGGGATTCTCGCCGAGAAAGTAGTTGTAAATCGGCGGCGAAACAGCCGCGCCCAGGTTACCCCACATGTTGCCCCAGCCCAGAATCGAGCCGACATATCGCCCGCCCACGTCCTGCTTAAACGCCCAAACAGCGCCCGTCCCCATGTCCGTCGAAAATGCGACCAACGAAAACGCAAAAACATAGCACCAGGGGTTCGACAGCCAGGGCACGCCCGAAAAGGAAAACGAGAGACACAAGACGTAGCCGAAGGCCGCCAAGAACCGGGTCGACATCAGCGGCAATCTTCGGCCCCAGCGCAGACCAACTTTTGACACCATCGAATCGGTGAAGACACCTCCTGCCAACATGCCAAAAATCCCGATCGTCAGCGGGACCATCGCCATCAACCCTCGCTCCAAAATAGGAACCTGATGGACTTCGATTAAATACCGCGGTAGCCACGTCACCAGAAACACCCAGCCAACGTTGGTTCCCACTTGAACGGCGCATACGAACCACATACTGCGACTTGTCGCCAGACGTTTGAACGGCACCATCCCCGGTTTTCCGTGCGGGGCCGGGGCTCCTGCCGGACGGCCCAGTTCGATCATCGCTTGCTCTGCGGCATTACATCGAGGGTGCTCCGTCGGATGATTTCGAAACACAACCCAAAACATCCCTGCAACCAGCAGGCCGGCGAGTCCATAGACGTACATCACAGGCCGCCATCCATGGACGTACAACTTTCCGAGTTCTCTTGTAAAAACCGCCTCAAGCAAAAGACGATTAAAACGACTAACATCCTGGCTGCTGAGAGTCTCTCCCTTCTGCATCCGCTTCAGGTAGCCAATCGCCTCGCGGGCCAGATTAGCGTCACGGAATGCTGACTCCTCATAGATGTCCGTCCGATCCAATTGCTGATTGAGACCGGCAACAAGTATTTGCATCTCCTCGGAATTGACTGCGGGAGTCTCAGCACCAGACTCAGCCAATTCGAATTCCCGATAAGTCTCCCCCAATTGTTGAGCAACGAGTTGCACATCGCTCGACAGCAACGACCAGATTCTAAGCCCCGCCGGCGTCGGCGCTGTTGGACGCTTTTTGACGTCAGTTTCCGCTTTGGATTGCAGTCCATCATCGAAGGACTCCACATCCGCCGAATCGATTGGGCTCAGTTTTGCACAGAGCTGCGGAGCATTGAGTATTTGGTCGGCGGAAAATTCGACCGGTTCATCAACCGGGACGAATAGAACGATAAGAAACGCCGTCAGTAACGGAGCGATCGCGCCACCACACCGTCCCCCGAATGCGATAATGGAACTCGCACGACCCCGCCCTGCAAAGGGAATCCACTTGCTGACAACCGCGGCGCTGGTGGGATATGCACCGGCTTGACCGAGCCCACAACCAAGGCGCATGAATAATAGAATTGCAAACGACGTCGCCGCGCCGATCATTGCCGTGAAAAACGACCACGAAAGAATATAGATCGTCAGCATAATTCGCGCGCCGTACCGGTCGCTTAACCACCCCGACGGCACTTGCGCCAAAGCGTATGACCAGAAAAACGCGCTGAGAAACCAACTGATTTCCGTTTGCGTCATCCTCAGATCTTCGCGAATGTAATCAACCGCAAACGAGACGCAGAAACGATCCAGGTACAACAATACCGCCATCGCCGTAAGTGAAACGACGACCAGAAACCGAATCGTGGTCGGTTTTGGATCAGAGTGTTGATCGGTTTGCGAGATGGATGACACTGCAGTCCCTTGTTCCGGCATTTCGTCACAAGACGAAGGCAACTTCGCAATCGCTGCGGGCACAAACCAACGCAAAGTGTTCTACGTGAATCGTACCGTCATCAGACGCCGATGCGAACAGGCTCGCCAAATGTCGAGCCCAACGTATGGCAGAGCCACCCTGGACGCATCCCCTCGAAAGCACCGCGACCGTGTCATGTGGGCGCAGTTCAAGGGCTCCATGCAACCAACAAAGAAAAAAGAAAGCGTCGCGAATGCAAACACATTCGAAACGCTTTCTGATATGCCTTCGGAGCAAGTGCGGGCCAACGCCTGCCCCCTTGGCGATTAACTATAAATGCATATGCCGTGCCAATGGCCGACCGAAGAAACCACAAAACCCATAACACACTACACAGTAATGAGATATATTTTTTCAATAAAATAACCCAGGAATTTTTCCTCAAAACGCACCGTTGCAAAATGATACGCATGTAGTGATTTGCTGCACTTTGCCCTGTTCGATTCCGCAACAACGACCCAAATTCGGTCGACGACGATCGAATTGAGTCCCAGGATCGATGGTGAGAGGGCCCAGCGGTCATTTCGACACGCACACACTCGAAAACGCGAGCTTGGGAGAGCCCACGACCCCGAACACAAGATTGCGATCGCTTGTCATTAATGGGGCCAAATCGGATACTAAAGCGAGTTCCTTTTTTAACGTGGGCGTTTCTGGCTCGTGGGAACCGGCGACCATAGAACAGAATGCGATTGTCGCGGCGACAAGCCAGCGTAACACGCTGCAAAACATCTCAAGGCCCGCTGCGGGTCTTAGTTTTCGCCAGTTTCGATGAACGAAGCGAAAACTCCTCATCCAAGCTTAAGAAATCCTTGCAAAGCAGTTCCGGCCCCTTTCGAACGGCGGTTTCACGAAATGTCGTCTGATTCTCCATCCAAGCGACCAATGACTGTGCCGCGATTCATGGCCGCCAAGGAACAGAATCGCAAACTGGCAATGGTGACGGCCTACGATTTTTTGTGGGCTGAGTTGTTCGATTCAGCCGGTGTGGACGGCATTTTGGTGGGCGACACGCTCGGGATGGTCGTCCAGGGACGTTCGACGACACTGCCGGTCACTCTCGAGCAAATGATCTATCACGGAGAAATGGTCGCCCGCGCCGCCAAATCCGCGCTCGTGGTTGTCGATCTGCCGTTTCTGACGTTCCAGGTCAGCCCTCAGCAGGCCGTCGAGAATGGCGGGCGTGTCCTCAAGGAAACCGGTGCTTCAGCCGTCAAGCTTGAGGGGGGCGTTAATCAGCAACGAACCATCCAGGCCCTCTCCGACGCTGATATACCCGTCATGGCCCACGTCGGACTCAAACCGCAATCCGTCCGCAAGATCGGTGGAATGGGCCGCATCCAACGGGACGAAAAGCAGTTGATGGCCGATGCCCGTGCCGCAGAAGAAGCGGGCGCATTCTCGATTGTGTTGGAACTGATTCCACGCGAATTGGCCAAAGCCATCTCCGACGAACTTTCGATCCCGACGATTGGTATCGGTGCCGGCCCGGATTGCGACGGGCAAGTTCTTGTCAGCCAGGATATGCTGGGCCTGACTAATGGCTTTCAGCCGAAGTTCCTCAAACGCTACGCGGAACTGTATCGTGACGTTTCGGCTGCGACTGAGCGGTACGTTCAAGACGTTCGCGAAAACATCTTTCCCGGTCCGGAACATAGCCACGACTAGAGCGTTTTTAGAAAACGTGTCACCGTCCTGCCTCGCGGTGACACGGTATTGACCTAATTAAGTTCGTTCTTCGCGGGCATAGGAAAGAGCAACATGCTCTTATGGCGGCGTTTCGCCGCGCTTCCGTCACACCGGCCGCCGTAACAGATTTTCGATTCCCAATCGAAAAATCACCCACAGCGCGATGACCGATTCCTTCCAATTAATCTTGGAGGACCCGAATCGGCGATCTTCGAAGACGATCGGCGTTTCCAGAAACCGACAACCGACACGCCGGCAGCGGTACAGAATCTCTTCAAAGAAGGCATAACCACGGGCCCGGACCAGGTCCAAATTGAGTTCCCGCAGTTTCGAAACACGGTAACAGCGAAACGAGCCGCTATTGTCGCGGGTCTTTAGCCGCAGAAGCAGCCGGGCATAAAAATTGACGCCCCGGCTCATGATGTGTCGCCAAATCGACCAACCGGTTATGCCACCACCGGAGACATACCGAGATCCGATTCCAACGTCTGCCTCGTCCATGCAGCCGTATATCGCCTTTAGGTACCGAGGATGATGGCTGAAATCGGCATCCATGTTGAGCACATATTCGTAGTCATTCTCGATGGCGTATCGAAAACCATCCAGTGTCGCCGTTCCTAAACCCAACTTGCCCTCGCGAGCAAGAAGGCGAATTCGACCATCTTTTTGGGACATCTCTGCGACGACCTCGCCCGTCCCATCGGGGGAATTGTCGTCGACCACAATCAGGTCGGCGTCGGGGAGTGCCTGAAGAATCTCGGGAATCAACTCGATGACGTTTTCACGTTCGTTGTACGTACACAACATCACGAGCAGCCGGTGTTTTGGCATCGAAGTTAAGGCTTATTACGTATCAAAGAAGTGTAGAACCGTCATTACATGCGATCGAGTGGCATCAACCCCATCAGAATCGTACGTCGCAGCCATTCGAAAGAGCAACTTGCTCGGATTCAGGCATACCGGTCTTCAAAGATCTTCTCGGGGGATTCTACTGAAAATGGTAGAATCGCCCCACTCAAATCACGGTGCACGATTTGAGGTGCCAGAAAAGCCTTGGCAACGCGATGGCACGAACGGCCGCCGTGTACTTCACGGCTGAGGAAGCGGAAGCTTCGGCCCGTCAACAGTCGGAAGTTCTGGCTCCGGAAGCTGCTCTGGGGGCCCGGGAAGCGGCGGTGCGGGCAACGGCGGCGCCACATCATCGAGGGCCCGCTCGACATCTCCCTCTTGCTCGATTCCAACCGGCACTCTGTTTGGTACAACCTGCCCCCGCCGCGGCTCGCCCAATGTCAAGAATGCGGCCAAATGGTCACCGCCGCCGGAAAGGCGATAAGCTGTTTCAAAGAACTCCGAAGCCGTGCCGCTTTGGTCATCGAGGTACAGCAACGTCCCCATTAGGAACAAACGATCGGGATCGCGGATATCTTCGCGCACCCAGTCGGCCACTTTGTGCAAATAACTTGTCTTGGCGAGCTGATTATCGATTCCATAAATATCGTCCAACGATTCGGCATCGACGGGCGACTTTCGGTCCGCCTCAATCGCTCGCTTGAACGCATCGACGGCCGACGAGAATCGCCGAAGCGCCACCAATGCCAACCCTTGCCGATAGTGAAGTTCCGGTCGGTCAGCCGCAACCTGAATGGCGTCGCGGTAACGCAAATACGCTTTGGAATAACTCTGCTCGCGCATTAACTTGTCGGCAGCCGCCTGAATTCTGATGCTGCGGATTTTCGCTTCGGGCGTCGACGCCTTGAGATGTCGTCCAATCGGCTTGGCAATTGGTTCGACCTGGATGGGGTCTTCCCATCGCCGTTGATTTTCCAAGCGGGCATCCTGCAACACCGGATTGTCAATCAGCGGCTGAACGTTCGGCTGCAGGCCGAGCGCTTGAATCGTCGGGTGGGTATACACAGCCGGGTAGCCTGCGACGCCGGAGTTAACAAAGTAGCCGGAATAATATCCGTAAGGGGCAAAGTGATATTGAATCGCGGCCGGTGATCCAAAAGCGCCGAATCCCGGATAGGCCCCGTATCCGCCGAAGTATCCGCCATAGCCTAAGAAACCGCCAAACACGTTTCCTCGATAACCGGCGGTGTAACCTGTATACCCTCGGCTGATCCCACCACCGCCATACCAAGGACGACCATACTGGCGTTGATACTGATAGTGGGCTTGCGTCGGCCCATAGGGCTTTCCAGCCGGACCGTACACCCTGGGATAGCTGCTCGGCGGTGCCGCCTCGATTGCAGAACCGATCCAACAGGCAGCAAACAATGTCGCGAACGCCAGCGCCGATTTCATAATGGTCCCTCCTACGGCCCGCACCTTCTCCCAGGTTTATTATTCGAAGAACTCGAAGCATGGTCAAGAAATTCGGCAGATTGTCGCCTTTCGATCGCATCGGACCAGATTGATGGAACGGGGTCGTGCCTCAGTATGGTGCAAATCCGTTGGGTCATTCCCGCGGAGGCGGGAATCCATTGGAAAGAGGCAGGTGCCTCGTGTTCGGTGCGTTCCCAGGCGGGACTACACGAGGGACGGGAGCCTGGGAACGAGTTGATCTAGAACCGAGGGCTAATTGTCACCTCTCCCGCTGGGAGGAATTGTATCTGCGTGAAGACCCCTTGAGCTGGATCCCCACATCACGCCATTCCCGCGGAGGCGGGAATCCATTTATAGGAATATGGCGTTGAGCCAAAATCTATTCTTACACGGGTGGCCCGGCCGGATACGGCCGGGTGCCGAAGGCACAAGATGCCTCTCCATCAACGTCCAATTTATCACGTCACCGTGAACTCAACATCATGAAGGCAACATTGCACAATCGGAATGGGAGTCGATCATCGGCTGGCTGCTGAGGGACGGGCTTCTTGTCGCTGCGCCTCGTTAATCCGACATAGTGCCAAAGTACCACGGGTCAAAAATGGCGCGACAGATTCGCCGGAACTGCCCTGGCCCACCGATATTCGCGATCACAGTTCGCCCTTAACTAAAGATCGTGCTTGCGATAAATCCTGAGACCATGATTCTGAAAGACTTGGGGCAATTCTCAGCATCGAAGTGAAAAACGTAATCGCTCCAGCAGCTAAGGTACTCACCAGAACCCTTCGATCGACGCAAGAACCGCTCTCGCCTACAGTAATTTCGACTGACCGTTCCGATACGATCCTAAACCGTAGCAAGAGCGGCTGATCGGGGAAGCATGATTCATATTCTTCGCCTTTGTGGAGTGCCGACAATCCTTGCAAAATATAGCTCCACAATTGGTCAACCAAATCCCAATTCTCTTTGCCCAGAAGGCTCTGCCCGCCAATTCGGCATTCGATTGCTCCCTCGATGTAGTCGATATCTGGTAATGCGCCAGTGTAGTGCTCGACCGGCACGAACTCACCGTTGATCCGAAAAAATGATTCGACATAGGTCTTCATTCCGACTTCCTGCTCGCAGAAAGAAGCGAATTGCCTACCACGGCCACGAGTTGGCCGGGCTACCCGATCGTTGATCGAACCGAACACTTTTTGCGGCGTTGCCGCCTCAAAAGAAAATCTTTCAGGGCCGCCTGCCTGCCACACTACGCTTCCCGCGCTTTGTCCGAAATGTCCTTGCGGCACCAGGCGCCGTCCCAGCGGATGCATTTCACACCCCGGTAGGCCTGCAACTTGGCATCGGCAATGTTCGTTCCGAGCGCGGTGACGCCTAACACCCGCCCGCCGTTGGTCACGACTTTGCCGTCATGCGTTTCAGTGCCGGCATGAAAGACTTTGACGTCGGCGAGTTCTGCAGCCTCATCCAGCCCGCGAATCGCATTCCCCTTGGTATACGACCCGGGATAGCCTTGCGAAGCCATCACCACGCAGACCGCGGGGCGTTCGTCCCATACCAACGGTTCAAGCTGATCCAATTTGCCATCGACGGCGGCCTGAATAACATCCAAAAGGTCGGTCTTCAGCCGCATCAAAACCGGTTGTGCCTCGGGGTCGCCGAAGCGGACGTTAAATTCCAGAACTTTCGGCCCCTGGTTCGTGACCATGATGCCGGCGTACAGCACGCCACGGAAACGCAGGCCGTCGGTGTTCAGGCAGTGGACGGTCGGCACCAGAATTTTCTCAATAATGTGGTCCATTAACTCGCCGGTCACCAACGGAGCAGGGGAGTAGGCTCCCATGCCGCCGGTGTTGGGTCCGGTGTCGCCGTCGTGGGCCGCTTTGTGGTCTTGTGACGTATCGAGCGGCACGATCGTGTTACCATCGACGATCGCCAGAATACTCGTTTCCTGACCGACGAGGCATTCTTCAATGACTACCTGATTGCCGGCTTCGCCAAAGACTGAATCAACCATTGCCTCGCGAACCGCCTGAATTGCTTCCTCGCGGTTGGTGCAGACCGTCACCCCTTTGCCGGCAGCGAGTCCGTCGGCTTTGACGACGAGGGGGCACTCTTCACGTTCTTCGATGTAATGAATGGCCGATTCAGCGGTCGTAAACGATTGGTAATCGGCGGTCGGTACGTTAGCGCGCCGCATCAATTCCTTGGCGAAGACCTTGCTCCCCTCAAGTTGAGATGCCTCTTGCGAGGGACCGAAAATCTTTAGCCCGGCTTCCTCGAATGCATCGACAATTCCGGCGACCAGCGATGCCTCGGGGCCGACAACAGTGAGGTCGATCTTTTCGGTCGTGGCGAACTTGGTCAGCCGCTCGACGTCGGTCGCGCCGATGTCGATGTTTGCCCCGTCGATGGCCGTCCCCGCGTTGCCCGGTGCACAAAAGACCTGCGAGACCTTGGGGGATTGGGCCAACTTCCAGACCAACGCATGTTCGCGGCCCCCTTGGCCGATCACTAGAACTTTCAGACCATCCGCCATATGCTTCGAATCCGTACTGCTTGAAATCCGTCAATTATTGGTTTTTGCTGCATCCGACGCCGATAGTTAGACCATGCTGAAACCGAGTTTTTCGTCAGCCATCGGGTCACGATCGACGTTCTGGCGAGTATAGCATCGAAACTTACAGTCAAATAGTTAGCCGGAGTGTCTTTCCGTTTCCTGTGTGAATATATTGGTTTTTCCGGGCCGGTCGTCGTGAGATTGGCACATGCCTGGAAATCATGCGATGATGGAGAATTGTGGGCTGGCGACCAGGGTCCCCGTGAACCTCCAGCCGCTCCCCGATGTCACTCGGTGAAACACCGCAGGTCTACCGGCACACTTCCCGATCACGACACGGGGCCACATTGTTCAGAAGATCAATTAGCGATTGAGTTTTTCGAGTTGAGGAGTCGTTAAAGTGTTTGAGCGTATCGCAGTCGTTGGAGCCACGGGTGCAGTTGGTTCCATTATCATCCGCCTGCTACAAGAGAGAAATGTCCCCGCGAAGGACTTCAAATTCCTGGCGTCGGCCCGCAGTGCAGGGAACACGCTGTCGTTCCAGGGTCGCGACTTCACAGTGGAAGAACTCACGCACGATTCCTTTAATGACGTCGACCTCGTCATCGCCAGCACTCCTGACGAGACGGCCGCCGAATTCCTCCCCAGTGCGGTCAAGGCAGGGGCACGCGTCATCGACGAGTCCGGTTATTGGCGCATGAAGCCGGATGTCGCGTTGGTGGTGCCGGAAATTAATCCTGAAGCGGCGCTGTCCGCTACGGGTATCATCGCCAGCCCGAATTGCTCCACGACTCAAATGGTCCTCGCCATGAAGCCGCTGCACGAAATCTCCCCAATTCGGCGGGTCATCGTCAGCACCTATCAAGCGGTCAGCGGTGCCGGTCTACAGGGGAGCACCGACCTGCGGGACGGAACCAAGGCCCAATTGGAGAATCAAGAATTCGAATACCGCGCATTCTCTCATCCGATTGCCTTCAATGCCATCCCCCAGATTGGCAGCGTCAAGGAAGAGGGCTATACGAGCGAAGAACTGAAAATGGTCTACGAGACCCGGAAGATCCTCGGCGACGACTCTATTCAAATCAACGCAACTTGTGTGCGAATCCCGGTCGACAATTGCCACAGCGAGACAATCACAGTCGAAACCGAACGTCCCATTTCACCGGAAGAGGCGCGGGAAGCATTCGACGCCTTTCCCGGAATCACTGTTTCCGATGACACAGCCAACGGGGTCTATCCGCTCCCGTCGATTTGCAGCGGATCGGACGAAGTGTTCATTGGCCGCATCCGCAAAGATATTTCGCATCCCAACGGCCTCAGTTTCTGGTGCGTAAGCGACAACCTTCGCAAGGGTGCTGCAACAAACGCGGTACAAATTGCCGAGCTACTCGCATCGCACTTATTTCAGAAGTCGGAGACAAACGCCGGCTGACGGCGGTCGACGATCAAACCGCCGAAAGCCAAACGAAACCGGTCGCAATCCGATTCAGGATTAGCAGCCCAAACGACCAGCAACCTGACTCAACGGAAAATGCCCATGCCAGCCACAAGTGATTTCACGCCAATTCGCACCGAGTTTTGCGGGGTCAGCGTGTCCGAGCTTGCCCAGAAATACGGAACACCGCTATTCGTCTACGATGCAGCATTAATTAAAGAACGGATTCAGGACCTGTCCGAATTCGACGTCGTGCGGTATGCACAAAAGGCGTGTTCCAATATCGCGATTCTGGATCTCGTCCGTAAGGCGGGGGCCCTTGTTGATTCCGTCAGTGCCGGCGAAATTCATCGGGCAATCAAAGCGGGTTATGCCCCCGGTGGCGATCCTCCCCGCATTGTTTATACGGCGGACGTGTTCGATCACGATGCGCTCGACCTGGTCGTAGAACATGGCATCCACGTAAATGTCGGTTCACCGGACATGATCGACCAACTCGGCGAGCGAGCACCAGGCAGTACAATTACGTTACGAATCAATCCCGGTTTCGGCCATGGCCACAGCCAGAAAACCAATACCGGTGGTGAGCAGTCAAAGCACGGCATTTGGTTTGACCAGGCTGTCGATTGCGTCGAACGCGCTGCCAAGTACGACATGACGGTTACCGGCCTGCATATGCACATCGGTTCGGGAACAGATTTCGAACACCTGTCGGAAGTTTGCGACGCCCTCGAAAAAACCGCCGAATCGATCGGCGAATCGCTCATTTCGATTAGCGCCGGTGGCGGATTGCCGATTCCCTACACCGAAGATGATACGTACATCGATCTGGGGAAGTACTTCCAACTTTGGAATGCTGTGCGGAAAAGATTGGAAGCCAAGTTCGGCCACGATGTTTCCCTCGAAATCGAGCCGGGACGATTTCTCACTGCGGAGGCAGGAGTCCTGCTCACCGAAATCCGCGCCGTCAAAACGATGGGGGAGAATACTTTCTATTTGGTGGATGCCGGCTTCAACAATTTGGCTCGTCCGATTTTGTACGGTGCTTACCATCCGATGTCGATTTGCCCATTGGCTCCTGGGGAGACTGAACCCGATCTTCAGCAAGTTGTTGTTGGCGGCCCGTTGTGTGAATCGGGAGATATCTTCACACAAACCGAAGGCGGCTTCGTCAATGCTCGGCCTTTGCCGAAGGCTAGCGTCGGAGACTTGTTGCTGATCGAACGTGCCGGTGCTTATGGTGCCGTCATGTCGTCCAATTACAATTCGAAGCCGTTCGCCGCCGAGGTGCTCATCGATACCGAACGGCCCTCTCTGATTCGTGCTCGACAGGATTACGCCGACCTTTTCCGAGACGAATTCATTCCCAACGACTGATGGCGGCCAGCAGAGTATCTCCACTGGCCAGCTCTTAGCGGAAGTTTAGCTTTGCTTGACCGCGCCGCGGGTGACCGAAACTCGACGTGTGCAAGCAAACGCGCGGCGGTCTGAAGCTGCCCGAGCCGTAACCGACTCCTTCCTGTCTTACCCAAATCACCATACCCGCACGAGATCCCAACTGCCCGGTTCCACCGGCGCGGGACTGCTGTTGGGCACATGGAATAAGTCCGATAATCAATTCAGCCGGTACTGTCGATCGGTCCGCGCCAATCGATCCTGCCGAAAAGAACCGCAAGATTCCTCAAGAATTCGCTGTTATTCGAGATCGTACATCCCTAACATGTATCACAATTGGAATTCTAGAGAGAATTGACAACCTGCGAATAATACGCAACGTCAATCGACCTAATCGACAATCGGCAGCTCCCCCACAGCCGAGGTTAGGCAATGGCATTTACGGAGTCGGCTGAATGTATCGTGTGCAAACCTGGTTGACCGTCTTGTGTTCCTTAGCCTTCGTCGTGTTGGTGGTCCCAACTCAGACATTTGGACAAGTCGACGATCTGCTTGATGAATCGCTGGACGCAGTTGAAGCCACGGAAGAATCTCCGCTACTGTCGGAGCCATCTTCTCCGCCGGAGTTTTTCGACGCGATCGTTCTCACGTCGGATTTAGCGCTTCCCAAATTGTCTCGCCGCTATCTTGAACAGCTGATGGCTGCCAACCCGACCGATGCGGACCTGCTGGAAATGCGCGAAAAGCATGGTCCGGCCGCGTTTCTGAAGCTGGCGAACATTCCGGAACTACAACCGCTATCGGTCGATTTGATGCGTCGTATGAACGCCGCGTTCCAAGTCCAGGCGACCGACCCCGCCCATATCGACGCCTTGATTTCCCAACTGTTTGAATCGCCGACGCAGCGAGAAGAGGCCGTCATTCAACTCAGGGGAATCGGACCCGCGGTCGTGCCTCCTTTGGTCACCAGACTCGGCGCATCGAGTGATGCGGAAGAGCAACAGATCATTCGTTACACGCTGACGCGTTTGGGAAGGCAAGCGGTCCCGGCCTTGGTCGCTTTGCTGAACTCGCCCGATGTACGGCTCAAATCGACTGCGATCGACGCACTCGGATGGTCAGGACTTGAAGAAGTCGTTCCGCACCTTTGGTACCCTGCGTTTGGTAGCGACCAGTCAAGCGGAATTAAAATGGCCGCTCGCAGCGCCCTCGTTCGACTCCTGAATGTCACCCCCAGCCAAGTGGCTACGGCCGAATACGGCGCCGCCAAAAGATTGGAACAAGCAGCACTCGAACACCTTCGCCAGGAATATGACTGGCACGCCGACGAGGATGGCCGTGTCACGCTTTGGTCTTGGGATCCGGCCGGTTCAACTGTCGTACCCCAAAAAACGACGCCTTATGGAGCATCATTGTTCGTCGGCCAGCAATTTGCCCACGACGCCATGGGGTTAGCCCCGGAAAGCCAAGAGATTCAAGCATTGTTCCTGGCGTTGGCATTGGGCTGGGAGGCCTACCGAACGGGATGGAACAATGTATTGCCGACTGGCCCCGGCACTGCACATAACTTGGCACTGGTCTCTGGTGCCGATGCGATCGGCGCTGCCCTCGATCTGGCGCTCAAATCTCCGAATCCAGGAAGTGCTCTTGGGGCTCTGCGGGCGATTTCGCAAGTGGCCACCCAACACGATGTCTTCGGGTCGGGTGAAGCCGATTCCTCGATTACCGCAGCCCTCAACTATCCCGATCAGCGAGTGCAATTTGCCGCTGCTTCGGCCATTGTGGAATTAGCTCCCCAACAACCGTTTCGCAGATCGCATCGTGTGATTCAGGTTTTGCAGCGAGCCATCAATGACGACGGCGTTTCGCATGCCGTCGTCGTCGACGCCGACACGGAACGGGCTGGAGAGATTGCCGGCGTCGTTGATCAATTGGGCTACGACACGGTTATTGCACGGACAGGAAGAGCAGGTTTTCAGCAGGCAGCAAACCGCGGTGATATCGAGCTGATTGTCTTGCAAGCTAACACAATTCAATGGGACCTGTCGCAAACAATTGCCAATATTCGTGCCGACGCACGCACGGCAAGCATTCCGATCGCCGTCTATGGGAATGAAACAAATCAAGCCAAGATCGAACGACTGGCGACTCGCGAGCGTCTCGTTCGATTCGTTACCGAAACGGCAAGTTCGGATGATTTTGGATATCAGCTTAAGCCACTATTGAGTCGGGTGAAAACTCCGGCTCTCGATCCCAGTCAGCGTGTGCAGCGAGCCGAGAATGCCACCTATTTGCTCGCGCGAATCGCCGACAGCAGCCTGCGAGAGGTCTTCGACTTGACGGTTGCCCAGAATGCGTTGGTCCTTGCATCGACGAATCCCCAACTTTCTGCGAACGCCCTGTTCACCTTGTCGAAGATTCCAACCCGCGAAGCGCAAACGCTGCTGTATGACCTAGCCTTTACCGAAACTCTCGATCCAGCGATCCGTGAAATCGCCGCTTCCCATCTGGCGTTTCACATTCAAAACTACAGCTTGCTGCTTTCATCCGAACAAGTGTTGGGCATGAAGACTGGTTGGCAAAACACAACCAATCCTGGTCTACGGACGGCGATGGCCACGATTCTCGGTTCTTTGAAACCAGACTCCAAACTCGTTGGCCAGGTTCTACGGTCCTACCCGAGAGTGGTAACGCCCGCGCCACCGCAATAATTCCCGCATCGGGATTGCGCTCTGTCTCGTCGCTTGCCTGCGATTCTCGTGCGCCACATGCGAAGTACGGTGCGCCTGCAGCCAAGGCAAGAATCGCGGCTCGCAGCTCTCGTCGCGCTGCAGTCGCCCTTTTTTGTGAGCGTTGCCTGCGATTTACTGCCCAAATCTAAGGCACACCAGCACAATCCCAGCGCACCCGATTGATACCCCCATTCACATTTTTCCGATTTTGGCAAGAATGAGGGATTTCGCTGTGTCGGGCGACTGTTCACCATGAAACTATCGCCTATAATCGGTGCATTCTTCATCAGATCGCATAAAGATTAAGCCATGGTGGCCTCAAACGTGACAAAACCCAAGGGAGCTGGGGCGGATCAGATTTCATCGTCTGATCCGAATCCTCAAGAATCGTGCATCGAGGGAATGATTGGTTCCAGCGAGGTCATGCGCGGCGTCTACGAATTAACCCGGCAAGTCGCTTCGAGTAGCGCTACGGTGTTACTGACCGGTGAAACGGGTACTGGGAAAGAGCTCATTGCACGTGCCGTTCATGAATTGAGCCCCCGGGCCACCGGACCGTTCGTGCGGGTCAATTGCGGTGCCTTAAGCGAAAGTCTCCTTGAGAGCGAGTTGTTCGGCCATGTCAAAGGAGCGTTTACAAGTGCGCACGAGAATCGCACAGGGCGTTTTGAAGCGGCACATGGAGGCACGATCTTCCTCGATGAAATCAACTCGGTGAGTTACACGCTTCAGGTCAAGCTTTTGCGAATTCTTCAGGAACACGAATTTGAAAGGGTCGGAGACACCAGGACGATTCAAGTCGATTGCCGAATCGTCGCCGCAACCAATCGGGACTTGCTGGACGAGATCGACGCCGGACGATTTCGCGAGGATTTGTATTATCGCCTCAACGTGATTCCGATTTATTTGCCGGCGTTACGAGAGCGCAAAGATGACATTCGCGAGCTTGTGGAACACTTTGCGCGTACCTATGCCGCTTCAAACGGTCGCCAACCTCCCACGATTGCCAGCGACGCATACGCGGCGCTTAAAGATTATGTCTGGCCGGGAAATGTCAGGGAATTGCAAAATTACGTCGAACGGGCCATCGTTCTTTCGACCGGGGACAATTTGACTCTGGATCATTTCCCGCGTCACGTTCGAGGACTGGCCCCGGTGCGGATTGGTCGGAATAAGGCGGGATCGTTAGAGGCGATTTGTGGAGAGCTTGTCACGATGGGCTTGACTGAGGCCAGCGAGAACTCCAACGATTTGTACCAAAAGATAGTCTCGCTTGTGGAAAAACAACTCATTCAGCAAGTACTGAAGTCATGCCAAGGTGTCCAAACGAAAGCGGCTACGAAGTTGGGCATTAACAGAAATACACTACACAAGAAGGTCTCTGAGTACGAATTGGAAGCGGATGTCCGTTGAAGTGCCATCCCCGGAAAACCAAAAGACTCATCGCCCCACATGAAGCCGCACCGCTGGATTTCGGGTTGACCGTAAGAATACTCCCGCTGTGATCGGATACTTGACGACCCCAACGAATCGTCGAATGCTTACCATTATTGTGCTGTAGCAGATCGTGATTTTTCGTCCGACCAGGTTGCGGCATTCTCTCCGCTGAATTGCCCCGGTATTCTTTACGATCCCCCCTGACCGATACGTATAATGGATTTGCCAGTGGCGGTATCGATTCAGACCTCTTTCGACTCTCCCCAATTCGAACGCATAGCGATAATCTCGAACCAATGGTAAACGTCAATGTTATCTGCTTTCTCGCCAGCTATTCTGTGGTTTTGATCATGGAATTGATGCGTCTTCTCGGGCGCAGCCCTGTGCGAAGAACAATCATGCTGCTGTTCGGGACGGCAGGATTTGCCGCGCATACCCTGTATTTGATGAATCGCAGCAATCAAGCCAACCTGCCACCGCTGCTCAGTTCTAGTCATGACTGGTTGCTAGTGCTGGCTTGGATTTCCATACTGATGTACCTTTTTCTGACCACCATTGATCGAAACTTGGCAATCGGATTGTTTGTCATTCCTTTGGTGCTTTTTCTGATTGCCGCGGCATACTTTGTCAGCGATTCATCAATGCCGGTCTTGAATGTTTCCAATCTCCGGGACGCGCAGCAGGCGGCGCTCCGTCGCTGGGTGATGCTTCATGCCAGCTTGCTCGTATTTGGAATTGCGGGCGTCATCGTCGGATTGGTTCTGAGCCTGATGTACCTGGTGCAACACCGACGACTCAAGCATAAGCAAACCATGCAACGAGGATTGAGATTGCCCAGCCTGGCTGTATTAAGCCGGTGGAATTGGTGGGCCGTGATCATTTCTGTTCCGCTGCTGACACTCGGCCTGGCGACAGGCTTCGGGGTCGCCTTCCTTTCCGACGAAGCCGTACCAGTTTCGATGGCTGACCCTGTCATTATGATCTATGGCGTCGCGTGGGCCGTGATGGCCGCATTTTTCGCGTGGCTGCTGACGACTCGGCGCCCCGCAGGCAAGCAAGTTGCCTGGATGACGATTTGGGCATTCGGCTTTTTGCTGGTGACGTTGGTTGGACTGCAAGTACTTGCCGGTTCAGGCCTCGATTCTTTTCACGCCGGAGGAACGCGAGACTCCTCCGGGCTAGTGTAGAGGGGACGGGCACAAGTGAACCTGCAAGTCGTTTACTGCAATCATCAAACTGCCGAGTTGGACATTCGCGAGCGCTTAGCGTTCGCCACGTCGGACCAGCTCAGCAATGCGTATGAATACCTCCGATCACACTTCCCGCAAACCGAATTAGTGCTACTGTCGACCTGCAACCGCGTTGAATTGTATACGGCACAGGAATCTCAGGACGATGCCCCCTCGCATCAGGACATCGCACACTTCTTTTCAGATTTCCACGAAATTCCGCTGACCGACTTCTTTGACGATTTACTCGAACGGACCGGGCCCGACGCAGTTCGCCATTTGTTTCAGGTCGTCTCAAGCGTCGACAGCATGGTGCTGGGAGAACCGCAAATCGTCAGCCAGGTTAAAGAGGCTTATCGTACGGCCACCGAATACGAAGCGTGTGGACCACTCACCCATGCGCTGTTTCAAGGTGCAATTCGCGTTTCCAGCCGTGTCCGTACCGAAACCGGATTGACCGAGGGGCGCGTATCGATCGCCAGCGTCGCTGTGGGAGAATTCGGGAAAAGCATTTTTGACCGTTTTGACGACAAAACTGTGCTTGTCATCGGTGCAGGCGAGATGGCCGAGGAGACGTTGCGGTATCTGAGTAACGAAGGTGTCAGAAGAATCAACATCGTCAATCGCAGCCCGGACCGTGCCCGTGCGTTGGCGGAGCGCTGGCCAGGCGCACAGGTCCATGCCTACGAGAAATTGGAAGAGTTACTTGTCGGCGCCGACGTAATCGTCAGCACAACAGGGTCGGAGAAGCCGATTGTCAGCGTCGGCCAGTTTTCCCGCATCCGAAGAAACCACCTCGACAAACCGGTGTTCATTCTCGATTTGGGCGCACCACGCGACTTCGAACCCGGAATTGGCCAAATCGATGACGGCGTATTTCTGTACGACATCGACGACCTCGAAACGACCTGCGAGCAAAATCGCATCGCGCGGGGAACCGAAGTTGAACGGGCGCTGGAGATTATCGACGACGAAACCGACCGATTCATGCGTGAGATTTATCACCGTGCGACCGGCCCCATCGTAAAACGATTACGCGAACAGTGGCATGACATCAGCCAAACGGAAGTTCGCTCGTTGAAATCCAAACTGGGACATCTCGGCAATGACGACCTGAAGGCGATCGAGCGAAGCATGGAACGCCTGGTCAACAAATTGCTTCATCCGCCGCTGGAAGCCCTCAAGGACGAAGCCCGCGAAGGCACGCCGCATGGCCTGCTTGATGCACTGAAACGCTTGTTCCATATCAAGGATTGAGGCCGGCCACGGCCAAGCAGCCCGCGCCCGGGATCGAATTCGCGATGCATAAGACCGGACTCCCCCGGCGATGCTCATTCGGTGTTACCAGCTGCCGCGACATTCTTCATTGGCCAACACAGAAGGAGGCTCGCAAGCAGACAAAGAGCGATTCCGGCTGCGTTGATCCATTTTGAAATCGTGTGCAGGGTTTCAAATCGAGCCGTCAATGGACTTTCCGGGGGTGAAATCATCGCAAATAGAGGGCGAAACACGAACACGTAATCGATAATCATTAGGCAAAATGCAAACACAATCATCGCCCAACAGGCGCGGCGGATGGCGGAAAATCCTCGATTTCGCAAACCGGGCCCACAGCAGATCATCGCAATGCCAACAAGGATGAAACCGAAGGCGTAGTACGCCGGGAACCGGAGCGTGACGAGAATATTCTTTGTAATCGCATCTAATCGAGGGTCTCGGACTTCAGCGATCCCCGTGGTCACAAAAAGGGTCGCAGCACCGACCCACGCGACCAAGGCCATCCTGCTAATTGTCAATGCAAGTTTAGAAACCACGTTGTCCGCTTTCACCCAATCGCCTACTTCGAGCCATACACTGCAGGTTAGCGATTGACCTAAACGCCACCTGATCGCCTGGAATTGGAATCCAGAGATCAGTCTAGCCCACAAGACTCGTTTTTTGCGAGCGCACTGGAAACGAATTGCGGACATTCGGTCGTCATTTCGAACTCGGGCTGAATAATGGATATTTCCAATCAAGAGGTCATAATAGGATTCGCAAGCTATCGGCACTGACCTTGTTCGAATGGTGTCGGCAACGCTGAAGTTGACGGCGATCGAAATCTAGCACGAGCATGGTGTTCGAAATGCCGATCCCTGAATCTCGTAATACCGGCGAATGGCATCAGGAGATAACCCCTATGATTCCTGGCGGACCGCAAGCGACGATCTCCAACTGGATGAAATTCTTGACGGTTTGTTCGCTGTTCGGGGGTATCGGCGTCGACGCACGCGGGCAGTCGGAAACAAGCGCACAGCCACCTGCACAACTGGGGCCATTGACAATCGAAGAATCGGCTCAGGAATTCGTTTTGCACCCCGATCTCAAACTCGAATTGGTGGCCGGCGAACCTCAAGTGGCCGACCCCGTGGCCATCGCTTTTGACGCTTCAGGACGAATGTGGGTCGCAGAAATGGCGGACTACCCCAATGGGCCGAAAGAAGGCGAACCTCCTCAATCTCGAATCCGAGTGCTCGAGGATCGTGACGGCGATGGCTATTTTGAAAACGCGAGAGTTTTCGCCGATCAACTCTTGTTTGCCAACGGAGTACATCCGTGGCGCGATGGCGTGATCGCAACGATCGCCGGCGAAGTGGTGTTTCTACGCGACACCAACGGAGACGGCACGGCTGACTTCCAAGAGACATGGTACTCCGGATTTCAGCAGGAGAACCCCCAGCTTCGAGCGAATCACCCCACTTTCGCGCTCGACAACCAGATTTACGTGGCCAATGGCCGTCGCGGGGGAGACGTCATTGCCGTCAAATCCGACTGGAAAACGAACTCAGCCCCTATCTCTATCAGCGGGATGGACTTTCGATTTGATCCCATTAAGGGCGGCTACACGGCCGTCACTGGAAATGGGCAATTCGGATTGACGTTTGACGACTACGGAAACCGATTTGTTTGCAGCAATCGGAATCCTTGCACTCATGTCGTGCTCGAGGACCGTTACCTTCAACGCAATCCGTTGCTTGCTGTGCGGAGCGCTGTCGCAGACGTCTCGGCAGTCGGTGCCGATTCTCGCGTCTACGCGATTTCCCGGACCTGGACGACGTCGAATTTACACGCGGGGCAATTTACCGCTGCATGCGGAGTCACGATGTATCGAGGTAACGCGCTGCCCAAGGAATTCTACGGCAATAGCTTTACCTGCGAACCGACCGGGAACCTCGTTCACCGGGATGTTCATAAGGCGAACGGGGCAACGTTTCGCTCGCAGCCGGGTCGGTCGGGCATTGAATTCCTGGCTTCGCGCGACGAGTGGTTTAGACCCGTCAACATGGCCAATGGACCTGACGGCGCGTTGTATTTGGTCGACATGTATCGTGCCGTAATCGAACATCCGCAGTTCATGCCGATTGAATTGAAGAATCGACCGGACCTCGAGTTGGGTCGCGACCGCGGTCGAATCTACCGCATCGTCTCTAAAAAGCCGGCAACTCGCTCGCAAACTCGGCCTGCTCAAAACCTCAACGAATCGACAACAGAACGACTGGTCGAACTATTGGAGCATAGCAATGGTTGGCACCGCGAGACCGCCGCGCGACTGATCTACGAGCGGCAGGAGAATGCGGCTATCGAGCCTTTAAAGGATTTGTTTCAGAACACCAAATCGCCCAAGGCGAAGATTCATGCGTTATGGGCGCTAGCCGGACTTAACGCTTTGACCAGAACGGAAGTTTCCGACGGTCTGGCCTCGACCGATCCTCGCGTTGTCGAGCAGGCGATTCGACTCGCTGAACCATCGCTGGAGAATGATGCCTCGATTCTCAATGCCGTATTGCAGCACTGCACTCACCAGGACGGTCGTGTCAGATTTCAAGTGGCCCTCAGCCTTGGAGAAGCTACTCGAGAACGCGAACTCGCCTCGCAGATGGGCCAGTTGGCGATCCAGAGTGCATCAGACCCCTGGACGCGAATTGCATTGGCCACGGCTTTTCCGACAAAACCCGGTTTGCTCTTGCAAGAGACGCTCCGTCAGGTGTCGACTGCGCGTCCCCAAGCCATCCAGCGCATGATTCCATTCGTCACGGAGATGGCTGAACTTGTCGGAGCATCTTTGGATGCTGATCAGATCCGAGTTGTTGCCTTAAGCATCTCTGAGATGCCATCGAAGGCCGCAGTCTCCGCAGGGGACGGCAATCTACATAATCTGCAGTTTGCGATCACGAAAGGCCTGGGCCGGGGACTCCAAAGGCGTGGAAAGTCCTTGGCAAGTTTCATCAATGGGAGCGGACATGAAGAACTCTTTCGCGACGTCTTCCGCCGGGCGTCACAGATTGCAGAATCCCGCGGTGCGTCGAACGAAGAGCGACTTTATGCATTGTCAGTTATCGAGTTTGCTGACGTCTCGCATGTTCGCTCGACTTTGCTTGTTCTCGCTGACGAGCAAGAAACTCCGGCGATTCGAATTGCCGGCATTCGCGCCCTTTCGAAGGATCGCGACCCCCAAACAGCAGATTTGCTGTTGTCCGGGTTTCGACAACAAACTCCGAGTGTTCGCAGGGCGATCATCGATGTGATGCTGTCGAATACCAGTCGTCTTCGGAGTTTGCTCTCAGAAATTGAGAACGAAAACGTCAGCCGATCGGAAATCCCCATTGGCCGAATTGGGCGATTGACGGAGCATCGCGACCCCGAGATCCGAAATCGCGCCCGAACGATCTTTGCCGATGCAACTCCCGCAGATCGACTCGAAGTCTTGAAAGATTACCGGCGATGTTTGACGCTTGATTCGGATCCGGTGCGGGGAAAGGCAGTGTTTGCCAAACATTGTGCTGCCTGTCATCGGATCGCCGGCGTCGGAGTGGACGTCGCGCCGGATATAGCGGATTCCAGAACGCGCACGCCGGATGCCCTACTGACAAACATCTTGGATCCCAATCGTGCGATCGACAACAACTACTTCAGCTATACCGTGGTGACCTCAGCCGGGCTCGTGCTCACGGGGATTATCAGTGGCGAGACTGCGTCCTCAGTGACTCTCAAACAGCAGGAAGGCAAGACCGTCACCATACTCCGCCAGGACATCGAGGAAATGCGCTCAAATGGCGTATCACTCATGCCGGTCGGCTTAGAGAAGAATATCTCGATCGACGAGATGGGCGATCTCATTTCGTTCATCAAGAATTGGAGATACCTCAACGGACAAGTTCCGATCGATATCGGAAACGAATGACCGCCTGATTGCATCCGCGTCGCCAGTCGACTGCCTACCAGGAGCCTAGGGCGTCAAGACAAACGGGACAAAGTTGGTTTCGGTTTCGAAGCCACCAGTGCCGGCCCGCTTTCCAACCGGTTCGATGAATGCGGGATCAATCCGTCCCCCGTCAGCCAGAGATTTAATGAGATCGGCAAACTCTGCGTAGCGGCCTGCAGCGCGTGCCTCAAGAAATTGAGGGCTTCCACCAGGAAACAGAGCATTTTGCAATTCCATCATGCCGATGACTGCTGTATTACCCAAGGACAAATCCGTGGAATTCTCAGCAAACGACCGCATGATCATTTGCCATTGCCGCAATGCGGTTGGCCGTGAGGTCGGCGTTCCCGTACCGGGAATCGGGTTTCCGTTGGCATCGAGTTGCAGAGGTGTGTCACTGGCCACGCTGACGTCGAAAAACTCGTCGGCGAACAAAAGCTGTTCATCCAGGAATGCACGCCCCACAAACTGCTGATTCGGGAGACCAGGCGAACCAAAAAGCGTTTGCACGAATCGGTGGAATGCGCCGTTCTCGTCGGCGGCACCGTCTCCGTCGCCGTCATTATCGTCCGTCCAAAGGAGCGGAGCCGTTGTCGTATTCGTCGGGTCCAGAATCGCCATCAAGTTCGCGAGATGGGCGGCCGAATCCGAATTCGAAAAGCCCGCTTCACGCAGTCGTCGATCGGTGTCGACCAACACGCTGCCGTCAGCACCATATTCGAGCATGAGGCCCAGCGACGCCGTTCCGGCTGGATAAAGTGCCGCCAAATCCTGAAAGTCACCCTGGTACGATGTATCGGTATCCAGAAGTGTTTCCATGGCTTGGTAGGTGTTCAGTACTCGATTGAAGTGCTCCAGATTTGGGCCTTCTTCGAAATCAATCACCTTGTGAATGGTCGCCCCCATCAAATCGGGCAGTCCCGCACCACTCCGTGCGGGATCCAGGACGATCTCGACGTCGTCGAAATCAGTGCTGTTAATAGCTTGAACGCTAACAACCTGCCCGAACCCTGTGCCGTCGGTCACTCGAATCGAATCACCCGGTTTTAAGTTAATCAACCAATTATTCGCCTGAGCAGTCGCATTGCCTCCCCCCCCGGCGTTAGCAGCTGCCGTAATCAAATAGGGGTCCGTCATCGCTGTGACATCGCCTAATCCGCGTAACGCTTCTGAACTCACGATGGCATTCTGGGTCGTGGCTTGATACTGCCCACGAAATTGATTGTCCGTATAAAAATTGCCGAAAAACTGGTTAAAATTCGCGTCTTGGCCTTGGATGATGCGGCTGCGGTTGACGGTCAAATAATTGATCGCCAATTTCGTCTGCTGCCGGGCAAGATTATGTGCGCTCATGATGCGGTTCGCATCAGCGGAGAGAACGCCTAAGGTGAAGAGCGGCGAAATCGAGCGATCAAATGTGAAGTTGATGTCCGTCAGATTCATAAACTGCCGCGGGACGCCCGTCTGGTCACGTACGACTCGGTTTTCTCCGCCATTTGTATTCGGCAGAAAAAGTTGCGCCTGAACAACGTCACCCTGCATTCCAGCGACGAAAGCGGTCGTAACAACGAGAAGACACTTGAAGCGAGCATTGAGCATTGCGGTGACCTGATTCGTAGTATGAAATCTTCCGCGGCAATCCGTCGGGGGAGAATTTGCCGACTTTGCCGAATTTTTCGATAGTATCAATCGTAATGGTACGATTAAGGCATCGTCAAAGCCTTTTCACGAAAAACGACAAGACATTCCAAGCACTTCCTGCGGTCGATGCAGGGAAATCGACACGACGGATGATTCGGCACGCACTGGATTCGCATCAGAATTTCCGCCGTCGCTTTCGAGACACGGTCGACTACAAAATCAGCATGGCATCTCCGTAGCTGAAAAAGCGATATCCCTCTTGGACCGCCTCGACGTAAGCCTTTTTGATCAATTGTTTTCCGGCAAATGCGCTGACCAAGATTAACAAGGTCGACCGTGGCAAATGAAAGTTGGTCAGCAAGGAATCCGCCGAACGGAATCGAAAGCCAGGTGTGATGAACAGGCTTGTTTCACCGACTGCGGGGATGACACCACCGTCACCCGAAGACGATTCCAGGGTCCGAACGGTGGTGGTGCCGACGCAAACGATTCGGCCCCCGTTCTGCCTGACGCGATTGAGTTGAGATGCGGTCTCGGCCGAAACCTCATACCACTCGGAATGCATTTTGTGCTCACTTATCCGATCCACGGAAATCGGCCGAAAGGTCCCAATGCCGACATGCAGCGTCACTTCGGCTGTGGAAATGCCTTGATGTCGGCAACGTTCTAGTAGCTCCGGCGTGAAGTGCAGTCCAGCAGTGGGGGCGGCAATGGCTCCGGGGCGGCTCGCATAGGTTGTTTGGTATCGCTCCCAGTCCTCTTCGGAGGCCGCCTCTCGCTTGATGTAGGGCGGTAGCGGCACGGTGCCAACCTTTTCCAAAACGGAAAACGAACTCTCAGAGGAGTCCGGTTTCGCCAGCCAAACCCCATCTTCTTGACGATCGATAAGGGCGACGGAAACCTCGAACGGCGGTTGACCTTCCCGCGACGATGCCAAAGTGATTCGTTCGCCAACTCGAAGTTTTCCTCGAGTTTGCATGATCATTTTCCAACAACCGTTGTCGTCTTCACCAAGATACAGGCCTTCCCACTTTCCACCCGTTGCAGTGCGGTAACCGATCAGTCTTGCCGGAATCACCTTTGTGTTGTTAAGCACCAAACAGTCGCCTGGCTCGAGATACTCGGGTAAATCTCGAATGGAACAATGAACTATTGATTCGGTTGATCGATTAACAACCAACAACCGTGAACCATCGCGGCAACCAGAGGGAACGTGAGCAATGAGGTGTTCGGGAAGTTCGTAATCGTACGACGCCAGGTCGTCCACCGATTGCTTACCATTCATCATTGTCATTAGACTGCGGCAGTATTTGATTGGCGGCGCAACGTTGCATCAAGTCATGCTGAACTCGACCGTCGATCTATCCGAATTGGGATCGCAAGACGGATAAAGGAATCGGTTTCCCAACGATTCGGATGTTCGAATCATTGGAGTTGGAACTTGTTCTACTTTCAAGAGGCAGTCTACGCGAATCGATTGACAATCGGCCACGGCGGAAACGGTTAACCGCAACGAACGGTTTCTGTAGAGATCGCGTCGGGCCAACGATTTTCGGCTGCAGAACGTAACTTCAACGGAGATTGTAATATCTGAATTCTAAGTCATCATGTCTCGAGACCATCGAAACTGAGGTCGTTAGCCCGATCGCGTTTTACAATGTTCACCTTCGCAGAAATTATGACGCCAACTAGTCGGGACATGCGCGATGCGTGTTCTGGAGTGTCAACGGCATCACTTGACGGCCGCTCTCGCCGAATTCTTGCAGGCACCCAATGCCGAATGAGTTGATTAAGGTAGCGTTTTGTATCACCGATCTCGATCCGGGTGGGGCGGAACGCGCGCTGGTCAGGCTCGTGACGAAGCTCGACCGCTCCGAATGGGATCCTCACGTTTTCTGCTTGGCTGATTATGGTTCGCTGGTCGACGACTTGGCACTCGCGAATGTGCCGGTCACGTGCCTCGGAGTCCGACGAAAAACTCAATTCGGAGTCGTATACCGACTGTGTCGGATTCTGCGAAATCTACGTCCACAAATTCTTCAAACATATCTCTATCATGCGAACATTGTGGGGAGGGTCGCCGGCACGTTGGCTCGAGTTCCGACAATCGTATCCGGGATACGCGTCGCCGAGAAGCGTTCTCGATGGCCCCTATTCGTCGATCGTGCCACCAATTGGATGGTCGACGAGAACGTTTGTGTCAGCGATGCAGTTCGAGATTATGCCGTCAATGAATCGGGGTTAAGCCAAGAAAAAACAACTGTCATTCCGAATGGGATCGAAGCCTCCCTTTTCGAAAATGCGAATCCGGCCGACCTTGCACCGTTTGGGATTCCACCTAACAACCGGACGATCTTGTTCGTCGGTCGACTCGATTCCCAGAAGGCACCGCTCGACCTTTTGAATGCCGTTCCCGAGTTGCTGGATTCGTACGACGATTTGCACATTCTTTTCGTCGGCACAGGCCCGTTGGAGGCTGACATCAACAATTGGATTGCGGACCGACAACTCGAATCACGAATCCATCTCGCCGGCTGGCAAGCTGATGTCGCTGGGCTAATGAAGTCGACCTATTGCCTTGCCCTTCCTTCGCTGTGGGAGGGGATGCCTAATGTGGTTCTCGAAGCGATGGCCGCTGGATTGCCGGTCGTCGCCACCACCGTTGAGGGGATCGGCGAACTGCTGAGTCATCAAGAAACGGGAATGGTCGTTCCGGTCGGCTCACAACAGAAAATGGGGGCCGCGCTCCGCTGGCTGTTGGATCACCCCGAGGATTCTCTGTCAATGGCCTCAAGCGCGCAAGAACTTATTCACAATAGGTTTACATCACAACAAATCGCTGACAGTTACACCCAGTTGTACCGCGAATTGTTAAGCCGCCCGGCGTGATTCGCCTCCATCCAAAAAAAAACCAAATTCTCCAATTCACGACCGGCTAAGCACCTACGCCAAATCATTCCGCCACAAATTCACTCTCCCCGATAATCTTGCTTGACCGTTCGAAAACGGTTGGTAAATTTGGGCCTCAGTGGTGAAGAGTGGGGCAAAGTGGAAATGAATGGCACTCACCGGGACTTACTCACGAACATTGGACAACAAACGTCGATTGGCCGTTCCCAAGAGGCTACGGGAAGAGTTCTCAAAAGATGATCTCGAATGCCTGTACGTCGCACCGGGGACCGATCAATCACTCGCTCTGTATTCACCGTTGGCGTTTGAAACATTGGCAACGAAGCTGGCTGGGATTACCTCAAATCGTGCCGAAGTCCGAAACTATCTTCGCCTGTTCTACGCACGTGCGGAGAAAGTCGACCTCGACAATCAAGGAAGGATTCGAATTCCCGATCGTTTGGCGAGCTTGGCAAAACTGGATCGCGACGTGGTGCTATTGGGCGTTCATGATCATGCTGAGATTTGGGACGTCACTCTCTGGGATTCGTTTCTCAACCAGCACACATCTCACTTTGATGAGATGTCGGATCGGGCGTTGGATTCTTAAACGACGCAGGCACACTTTATTGGCGGATTGCTAGTTTTACGGATAAATGGATTGAGTTGTCGGGCCACGTAAACAATCTGTAATCGGTCGATGAAGGATCTGTTCGCAGCCCGACAACACCGAATCTTGCAGTGCGATTCCGCACCCTATGAAAGGATTCTCGAAACCAATACCGCGATCGACGCGGCAACACTCGACATACTCATTAAGGCCTATTCCGCTGGCTTACCGGGCTGAGCGGACAAACCAGCCAGGATGAGCTGGTTCGGCGGCGGGCGCGACGAGCCATACCCTCTCAGCGCCAATTATTCGTTTCCACAAGGCGGCACGGAAGCCGCCGGAAACGAATGATTCAAGTCTCGCGGGAAGTCACAGAATTCAACCGTCGACTGCTTCGCTCGATTGCCATTTTGATGTCGCCGTTTTCCTTGCGGGAATAGCTCAATTGGGCTTTCAAAAATCCCAAAAAACCCGTAAAACGCGACCCTGCTGATCCCCGCATTTCGCTCCACATCTCGCAAATCATCGCCGCCCGATACATCCGGGCGACTTTGGGCCTTTAAATATCACATCCACACAATCGCGAAATCGCGGTAACACTCTGTCATAGAAAACTTTACGCTCTCGCGTCTGGCAATGTCCTCACCCGAATCCAACACGGGCGAACACGATCGTTCCATCCATCAGCCCGTTCTGTTGCGTGAGACGATCGACCATCTCGACCTTCATCCGGGCCAAATTGTCGTCGATGGAACCGTCGGGGGTGGCGGGCACAGCCAGGCGATTCTTGAGCAAATCGGCCCGTCAGGTTTACTGATAGGCTGCGACCGGGACGCCATGATGTTGAACTTTGCCCGCTTAAAGCTCGATCAGCCAAACTGCCATTTGGTCCAAACGAGCTACGCGCAGATTCCAGAAGTTCTTGCGGCTCTCCCACCTGCGTTCGAATTGGGTAGCCAACCGGTTGACAGAATCCTGCTCGATCTCGGCCTTTCTTCCGACCAATTGCAAGATGACTCCCGGGGATTTTCATTTGAATCAACCGGTTCGCTGGACCTCCGGTTTGATCGGTCAGAGGGAATCCCGGCGTGGCAAATGATTGCCGAAATGAATGAACAGGACTTGGTGGCATCGTTGCAACAGGGAGGCGAAGAACGATTTGCAACGGCGATTGCGAGCGCGATCGTCAATCGTCGCCAACACCAACCAATCAAATCGTCACAGGACCTGTGTGAGACTGTCACGGCAGCGATACCGAGCCACATCCGCCGGGACTCGCGCAAGCATCCGGCAACGCGGGTCTTTCAAGCATTGCGGATTGCCGTCAATCGCGAACTGGATCAACTCAAAACAGCTCTCGAATCCGCGATTCCGGATGTACTGAAGCCTGGAGGTCGGCTGGCCGTAATATCGTTCCATTCTCTCGAGGACCGTATCGTCAAGAGAGCGTTTCGGAGTGACCAACAATGGGAAGAACTCACCAAAAAGCCGGTCGAGGCAATGCCAATCGAAAGGCGGATGAATCCGCGCTCGAGAACGGCCAAACTTCGAGTCGCGAGAAAACGATGAAAAGCGACGAGAAATCAACTCGAAAGCAGAAATCCCAAGAGTCTTCCGGCAAGTCCGAAGAGTCCGGCTGGGGGTTCGCACCGAAAAAGGGTGGACTGGCGACCGAAACCAAAATCGGATTGGCTGCGACGCTCTTTTTGTCGATCGCGTTCTGCTTCGTCGTTTACAAACGCGTGAACGAAAAGAGTGCCGATTCCGAAAGTTCTTTTGCATCGCTGGAATCTTCTTCTTCCGACGAAACGTCAACGCCCCAGGACAAGGGACCCGCGCCCGCAAACGATGAGAATCGGCAAAAGGAATCGCCCATTGATAATGTGACCGCGAAGCAGACCGCCGCTCCGCCATGGGAATCAGGCGAATCCGAATTCAAACCCGTTCCAAAGCAGGACACAGCGAGCGAACCTACATCTCAATGGGCCTTCGTGAACGAACAAACGGAACCTTCAACTGAACAGACCGTTGACACGGCATTCGACGAAGATGCCTTCTTCGATGAGCCAACAGAGTCTAAGACGGTGGACGTTGCGCAAACGATTGATTCTCCGACCCAGCAAAAACCGAACAACTTCGATCCCTTCGCTCAAGAAGACCCGTTCGTCGATAATCAGCCATTTGGCGACGAGAACAAAGAGCCAGCGGTTACGAAGGAACCAAAAACGCTGTTCAACCTGGAAGACGAGACGGTCGCTGAGGATTCATCAGTGATGGAATCGCAAACAGCACAGAGCCCCGAGCAGCATGCTCAACTGACAGACGAAGCAAACTTCCAGCAGCAGCAGCCAACACAGCAGAATACTCAACAGGCCGCTCAGCAGGATGATCTTGGGGATTTTACCATCGATCTGTTTGAGCCGTCAGTCGCGTCCGATTCGTCGACCGGCGAATCATCCCCGGTCAACGCAAATGAGGAACTCGCCACGCAGACGGCGGTGGAATTCGACGGCGGGATCGAAGAATCGTTCGATCCGGCGCAGAACGTCGACTTCAATGATACGGCGCACCAAGAATCTGGTTTCGGCGATGATCTGTTTCATTCGCAGGATGAACCGGAGCAGGTTGAAGTCAGTCAAAACGAAGCTCAGCACGATTCCTTCGAAATCAGCACTGAGACATCACCGACAGAAGATTCCATCGACACGAGTTCGCGGCGATGGGGAAGCTATTTGCCTCGGCATCAGACCGAATCCTCACCGTCAACTGATCAAGCGGATTTGTCGGCCGAACAGATCGACCCTTTGGAAAGGATCGACGGGGAACGTGCAATCGAGAATGCATTTTCGCCAGTTGACCAGCACACCGTCGATTCAAACGATTCCCATTCGGAATTACATGCCAATCAGCAAGCCGTTTTGGCTGATTCGACACAATCAAATGCATTCGAACACGAGTTGTTTGACGCCGGCTCGAGTTTCGCCCAAGAGCAGAGTTCGTCGACACCAGGTTTGGAAGCCCAACCAGAACAATTCGAACCCAGGACACAATCGACCGATCAGAGGGAGTTCTTTGACCCGTTGATGCAAGCGAACCATCAATCGGAACTCGTTCCAACCGCCGGCATCAACAAACAAACAGGGCTGTTGAACTCTGGAACTTACGTCGTCCAACCGCGGGACAGTTTATGGACCATTTCCGAAAAGCTTTATCGAACACCGACCTTCTACCACGCGTTGGAGCAACACAACAAACGGCTCATCAGTGACACCCGACAGCTTAAGCCAGGAATGGTCCTTCAGACACCTCCGGCAGAGGTTCTCATGGCCAAGTATCCCGAGTTAATGCCTCAACCAATTCGTCAGCGCGGCACAACACGTAAGGACACCATCACCGTCAAGAACGAGCAGGCGACTGGGTTCTTTCGAAGTGCGCTTCGCGAGCCTCTTTATCGGGTTGGACGGCAAGATACGCTTACGACGATTGCGCAGAAGCACTTAGGGCGAGCGTCTCGTTGGGTCCAGATTTACGAGATGAATCGGGACAGACTGCAAAACCCGAACAAATTGAGCATTGGCACGGTATTACGCCTTCCGGCCGATGCCAGGCCCTAACAACTTGCCCTGTGACCGGCTGATTCCCGATAGAGACTATACGGGCCGTTGTGAAGGCCAGGTGAATCGCTGAGGTCAAACATCGGGCGGTTCTTTCGCAGGCCAATTGGAGCCATGTTGGCTTCCCAACCTTGAGAGGCAACGGCCGACTCATCGAGTGGACGAATTATGTTCTTCCGATTCGCCGGTGCCCTATTGCTATTTGTTCTCGTGTCCCTTTTCGGGATCGCGCTCGAGAAAGAAACGCTGTCTAAACGTCGACAGCTCTCACATCAAAACTATCAACTTGATGTCTTGAGAGAAACGCACGCACGACTCCGCCTGGATGTCGAAAGCATAGGATCACCGCAACGAACCATTGGCATTCTCGAAGAAGAGAACCGACACGCCACGAGATCCGTACTGCCATCGCGAACTGCTGCGCGGCCCGTCTTGCGTTGGCAGCGCCACGAAACGCGAAACCGGTAGGTAATTAGCCGTGGGAAACTATATGGATTCTGTTTCTCACAACCAATCACAGCGGCTGAAGTGGCGGACGCACGTCGTTTTTGCCACGCTGTTGATGATTTGGGGAGCGATCGCTTTTCGCCTGGTTTATCTCCAGTGTTATCAGCGCAGCGAACTGATCCAAAAATCGTCAGATCAGGCGAGCTTTCTTGAGCCGATACCACCGAGGCCCGGGGACATCGTCGATCGAAACGGGCGGCTGCTGGCAACAAGTGTCGTCACCAAGAGCTTGTACCTCGTTCCCCGGAAGATCTCAGACACCTGGCAAACGAGTAACAAACTCGCTGAGGTGCTCAACGTCAGTGCGGAATCCCTTTTCGAACGAATTTCGCGACATCGCGAAAAAGGGTTCCTGTGGATCAAGCGGCGACTCGACGACGACACCTCAGAGCAGATTGAGCAG
>JANQRQ010000170.1 GCA_028284485.1 Planctomycetaceae bacterium
CCCGTCGCCTGGTTGGAAATCTCCGCCAACCGCTGCGTAAAACTTCCTTCGCCACAACCGACATCCAGGGTGTGACGGTAATGCGAACGTTGGCGCTTCAATAACTCGATCATGCGCTCGTAAATTGACAGACCCTCTGTCGTTCCGGTCGACCACGGATCTGTCGTGGCGCGATACTTCGCCTCAAAGTAAGTCGCGTGGTCTGTTCCACTGAGCAGCATCGGTTTATCCTTTCAATCGGTCGTGTGTGTTAGGCAGCATCGGTCGCTAACATTCTGGGGTGCGTCACTCCCGACGAGTTGTCTTCTTTCAATGCAAGCACTTCTTCCGGGTAGAACGATATTGCCTTCGACTCGCGGGCGCTTTGTAGCGCCGCGTTTGCCATCCAGGTTGCAATGGTTCCAGCGACGGCATCGGCGCCGAGGCTATCGGTCTTTTCGTTCCGAATCGCCGACGAAAACTCCTGAAGTTGCCCGAGATGTCCCTTGTCGCCACGGTCCTGGCGGCGCACCCGGCATGAGGTTCCGAACGTTTCCAACCTTTGGAAGTTGGCACACGATGCCGACCGGCCGTTGCCGTGTGCTTCGAAATGCTCTTTACCGAACGATTGATGGCCTTGTGTCGTGTAGGTAACGCTGCCAATCGAGCCATCCGGGTATCCAACTGTGACAAGCAAGTTCGGGTTGGTAACAGTGGCTTCTCCAAGAAACTGCGCCGACACCGACTGAGGGGCAGAATCGATGAACCAGTTGCACAAGTCGAGGAAATGCACGCCCTCGCCGAGAAATCGGCCCCCTTCCTCGGTGGTATTACTCCAGTGGTCGAGTCGGGAGCCGGAAATCGTGACTCGACAATGGAAAATACGATGGCCGCGTTGCCCGATGAGACGCTTCATCTGTCGAAGATAGGGTGAGAATCGACGATTCAATCCGACTCGCACGACAAGCCCTTTTTCGTTGGCTAGCGATGTGATCGCGGCGCCTTCGTCGGCACTCAAGCAAAGTGGTTTCTCGACGAAGACGTGCTTGCCGGCTTGCAGCGATTCGGTCACGAGGCGCGCGTGTGTGGCATGTCGAGTGCTGATCAGGACTGCATCGATATCCGAATCGTCGAGTAACACACGGTGATCGCTTGTGGCGACCGGGCATTGAAATCGACGAGCAGCCACGGCTGCACTCGACCCGCTCCGCGATGCGATCCCTAAGAGGTTGAATCGATCGCTGAGACGCTTGAGATTGGGGAGATGCACGTTCTTGGCAAACGCCCCACAGCCGATGGCCCCGATGTTTACGCGTTCGTTGTCGACCACTTTGGTCGGCATCGCTGCCCTGAGCACAAAAGCGTCGCGAGTGATGCTCGGTGTCGAATCGGCGGCACCGCCACAATCAAACAACACGCCATAGGTTCCAGGCCCACCCTGCTTGACAAGTCGATAGGCGTCGGCCCCTTCGGCAAGCGAGAACTGACGTGAGATGAGCGAATCGAGTTCAATCCGATTCTCAGCCAACAGTTGTAGAAAACACTCCAAGTTCCGCCGCTCGGTCCAGCGAACATGTCCAATGGGATAGTCGTGGCCTCGCAACTCGTACTGTTCGTCGTACCGACCGGGGCCGTACGAGCAACTCATTCGCAAAGCGATTTCTTTGCGGTACATCTTTTCGCGTTTCAAATCGAGACCGACATCACCGACGACCGAAACCTTTCCACGGACCCGACAGGCATCGAACGCGAGGTTCACCGGTTCGGAACTCTTGGTCGCTGCTGTCAAAATCACGCCGTCTGCGCCGCGACCCGCGGTGACCTGACCGATGGCGGACAAAACATCAATTCCGGTGTCCCAGCAGGTGATTCCGGTCTCTTGCTGGCATTGTTGTGCACGCTCGGGCGAAACTTCGATTCCATAAACCTGGTAGCCCATCGCGCGCGCCAAGATTGCCGCTAATCGGCCGATCAATCCCAAGCCGACAACGACGACGGATTCCCCCGGAGTCAGTTCTAAATTGCGGACACCCTGCTGAGCGATACATGCGAGCGCAGCAAATGAAGCGTCTTCCGGACGGACTCCTGCAGGTAACTTGACCGCCAATTGGCGGGGGATGACAGTATACTCGGCGTGATTGGCAAAGCCGGCCCCCATACAAGCCACAAGGTCGCCCGGTTTGAATTCCGACGAATCGCAATCGGTTTCCACCACCCGACCAGAGCAGGAATACCCGATTGGTGTATGGTCGTTAAGCTTGTCTCGGACTGTCTCCCAAGCGGTTTGGAATCCTTGAGTCTGCGCAAGCTGCCAAACCTTTTGCACCTTGTCGCGAGAGCGGGTTGCTTTCTCGAAGACCCCTCGCCAGCCACGATGACGAGAAACAGCAGCCGACTCCGTTCCCGTGCTGATCAACGAGTAGCAGTTACGGACGAGAATCGAATCGGGCAGACGACCGGGCAGCGGGACATCGAAGGCGGAGATTTCGCCTTTTCCGGACAAGAACAGTTGTTTCATCCCGCCCTCCTTGGCGACTGATGACTCACAACGATGCGCATCGAACGTTGCGAATCGCCTTCTCGACGACGACGTCGGTCTCGATCGGTCGCTGCCCTCGGTTCCCGGCAGCACTTTTCAATCAGCAGAGCGAATGCTGAATGACGAGACGCTAAAATTAGCGGCGAACTGTAGGTCGATGCGCGTTTGGCGTCAACGTCATTTTGTCCGAAGTCCCTGTTTCAAGCTGGGTTATCGGCCGGACGGTCATCGTCAACTCGCATCGACCGATTGCCTCGAATTGCAGCTGCAATGTCTTGGACATATGGAACTGGCCATACGAATCGCTAACGCGATCGTTCGTCAGGCGAGCATGGACGTCAGGACCCCAAGAGACCTGAAACAGCCGGTCGCTACCCGCAAAAATCAGGAGTTGCCGGCCCGTCAATTTGAATTCCAAACCAGGGGGAAAATGCAGGATTCGCTCCACGTCGTGCCGTGCCAAGCATTCAATATGGTCGGTGACCGTAAATCGTTCCTCATCAGAATGATAGGTGAATACTCGCTGCAGCCGCACCGGATCCTCAAGCCGTGTATAGCCATCGTGACGCGCGGAAAGGGCAAACTCGTCTTTGGTGCGTCGGAATGAAATATCAAATGGCTGCGACTCGTTCCCAAGACGCCACATGTGCCGCGGGAAAAATGTTGCCGGTTCTTGGTCGTCGACAACAACGACGTTGTGGGCGCGAGCCGATCGAAACGCATTGCGCGCGTCCATATCTCCCGTGTAAATGTAGCTGCCGGGGTCGATGATTAATGGCACGCCCTGCAACGTCAATTCGAAACTGAGTGAATCTAGGTGTCCATGACCGCCTCGACGTTGCAAACCGACTTCGCCAACATCGGCGATGAAATAATTCTCGCCATAGGTAGCGCAGACCATGCCTCCTTCGGCGAAATACTGAACGGTGTTTTCATTCTCAGAAGTGGAACTGGATTGTTGACCATGTCGGCAAGAGGCTCGGTCGAGCAGTAACGGCACGACGATGCTGCAAATCTCTCCGGACGTGAGCGTCGGGTCGTTGAAAAATGCGGCCGCAAGTTCAGATAAGGGACGATGATCGCGATGGTGTCGGACGTCAAACCACAGGGCATGCGCGTCGTCGCTGTCTCCCCATAGCGGCGCCAAACCGTCGGGCCGAGTGTACGCCTTGGTATATCGGCAGGCTTGCTGCAGGCGATAATGCGCGTCGCGATCGATGGTGAGTCCAGCCTTCTGCATGGCAACGAATGCCACTAAAAACAGCTCGGTCACCAGCCGGTGATAGCTTGTCGACTTTTCGAATTGGATACCATCCGGTAAGAATTGGCCCAAAACTTCGATGGTGGCATACTGTTGGGCGTACTCCAGCCAGCGCCTCGCCTCGGGGACCTCGTCGCGCAACAACGACCCCAGCAACAACAGTGCGACAATTTCGGCAGCAAAGTGGTTGCCGCGCACTTCACCGTATTCGATGGATCGGAAAATAAACCGGCCATGCAGCTCGCATAGCTCAAGGCTGTTTTGCATGAGATCGGAATCGGCGATCCGATGGTGAGCCAGCAGCGATACCAGCATCGCCAGATTCACGCCGCGCATCGCGGCTTCCATGGGGTACCAATTGACAGAATTGGCAAAGGGATTTGCCTTCCGCCAGGAATTGAGGATCGTGTTTAACGTGCGCGGCCATTGCTCATCCTGCTCAAGCACGGCCAATAGCGTTGGAATCATTACAAAATTGAGTCGCGACAACTCCCAGGGAAACTTCACGTCGTATGCGTTCGGTTTGTCGAATTCGTAGAAGTTGTATTGGCGGAAGAACGCATTCGGCCAGCGATGACCGAACCGCCAATCCTCGCACCAGGGAAGGTCGTCCCACGCGGGCATGTCGTATGTGGATTCGAAAACCGTAATCTGTCGCTGAAGAACTTGGTCGCGGTAACGGCTTAACCGCTCATGAATTTCAACATGCTGGCTGAGAAATCGTCCCGCGTCCTCGATGCCTTTGGCAGAGATCATCAGCCGGCGTTTGTCACTAGCAGTCTTCACAAATCGGCGAACACTCGATGCGTTCCACCGGCCTCGCGCTTGTCGCTCGTGCCGTTTCCACATACCGAAACTGTGTAACATCCACAGATTCGTGTACTGCAGCAGTTTCTGAATAACGACTCGCAATGGGCGTTTTCGTAAACGCCAGGCGAAGGTCAATAATCGTCGTGGGCTAATAAACATCACGAGACCGCAAGTATGTAAGTCGTTACTGAATAGCGATTTATAGAATTCGCATCGTTGGGGAACCGCGTTCACATTTGGTTGGAACAAGCGGGCGGAGACTTCTAGCAGAATTGCTTGTCCGATGCAAAGCGAGACCGGAGTCGGCCGATGCCGGTTCGCATCCAAATCCCCCTTTCCCCCAATCCGCTGTGGTACTAGAATCCCGCCGCTTATCAAACCGGGCGCTGCTCCCGGGGACTGCACAGCACGCGACTGCCGCGCAGGTCAACCAGTAGCAGCACCTTACGTCGCAGTCATCGTACACCGCGGGCCCGCAAGATCGATCGACGGTCCAACTCTTGCTGCGCTCGAAATCTGGAAACGACCGGACATCGACAACAATGCGTCAGATTGTGCAATCATTAAGAACCGGGGTCACCGATCTTGTGGAATCCCCGTGTCCGGTTTGCCGATCGGGGCATTTGCTCATTCAAACGCATTGCAGCCTCATTTCGGTGGGGACCGAGCGATCACTCTTGGAGTTCGGCCGTTCAGGTTGGTTGGGAAAGATTCGGTCACAACCTGATAAAGTTCGGCAAGTCATCGACAAGATCAAAACCGACGGTGTGATTCCCACCTTGCAATCCGTGCGGGCCAAGCTTGATCAGCCTTTGCCACTCGGCTACTGCAACTTCGGCACCGTGTTGGAAGTCGGCGAAAACGTTGAAGGTTTCGAACCGGGCGACCGCGTTGTTTCGAATGGACATCATGCAGAAGTCGTTTGTGTTCCCAAAAATCTTTGCGCCAAAGTCCCGCAAGACGTGACCGACGAGCAAGCCGCTTTTACAGTTGCTGCATCGATCGGATTGCAGGGAATTCGCCTGGCACAACCGACGTTGGGTGAAACGATCGTCGTGACAGGGCTGGGACTCATTGGCCTGCTGACCGTGCAACTATTGCGCGCACACGGTTGCCGAGTGTTAGGAATCGATTTCGATTCCAGCCGACTAAAGTTGGCGCAGTCATTTGGTGCTGAAACGATCAACTTGTCGCAGGGCGATGATCCCGCGGCAGTCGTTGATAAATTTACCGATGGTCAGGGCGTCGATGCCGTCATCATCACGGCGGCGACAAAAAGTAACGAGCCCATTCATCAGGCAACACAAGTGTGTCGCAAACGAGGTCGAATCGTATTGGTCGGTGTGGCGGGCATGGCGATGTCGCGGGCCGATTTCTACGAAAAGGAATTGTCGTTTCAGGTTTCCTGCTCGTATGGGCCGGGCCGCTACGATCCTTCGTACGAACAAGCCGGTCGTGATTATCCGGTCGAATTCGTCCGTTGGACCCAGCAGCGCAATTTTGAGGCCGTGCTCGATGCCATGTCGTCCGGCTCGTTGGATCCCCAACCGCTGATTTCGCATCGATTTCAGCTGGATGATGTCGGCGACGCGTACGAACTTGTTGACCAAGGCGACCGATCGGCATTAGGAGTGCTGATCAAGTATGCGTCCGATGAAGCATCTGCCCTGCGTCGGCAGACGATCCAAAGACCGGCCGAGATCGCAAATCAACCAAGCTCGAATGCACCCCGAATCGGGTTTCTCGGAGCCGGTGCATTCGCCTGCCATACATTGATCCCGAATTTCCGAAAGCATGGCACCATTTTGAAATCGGTTGCCGCACACGGCGGACTGAGCGCGGCACTGGCGGCTCGCCGATTCGGCTTTCAGTCGGCGACCAGCGATTCGGAACAGATTCTCGGCGACCCTGAAATCGATGCTATCGTCGTCGCCACACGGCACGACAGTCATGCTCGATACGTGTGCCGGGCCCTTTCCGCCGGAAAACATGTCTACGTGGAGAAGCCACTTGCATTGACCCACGACGACATCGAAAGAGTTCGCGACACATTACAGAACATCGAAAGCCGGCAGCCGGCACCAGTTCTTATGGTCGGGTTAAATCGCCGGTTTGCCCCTCATGTTTGTCGGATCGCAAAACTACTTTCGGGAGTTTGCGGTCCCAAATCGTTCGTCATGACAGTCAATGCGGGGATTATTCCCATCGACTCTTGGGTGCACGATCCCCAATCCGGCGGTGGGCGCATCGTCGGCGAAGCTTGCCATTTTATCGATCTGCTGCGGCATCTCGTCGGATGCCCGATCGTCGAAGTGCAGGCATCGCTGATGGAAGTCGAGGGAGCCGATTCCCTGAAAAAAGATACCGTGTCAATCACGTTGCGATTCGCAGATGGTTCGATTGGTACCGTTCATTATTTGTCGAATGGACACAAGGGTTTCCCCAAGGAGCGGCTCGAAGTCTTCTGCGACCGCGGTGAACTGCAACTCGATAATTTCCGCAGGTTGAAGTCCAAAGGTTTCGGCCAACTGACCTCGATGAAACGTTGGGTACAAGACAAGGGGCATTCGTCAGCGATGGCAGCCTTTATTGATGCCGTTGTCAATCGTTCCGCTCCTCCGATTCCTGTCGGTCAACTCTTGGAAGTGGCCCGCGTTTCGGTAGACGCAGTTCGAGCCGCTGAAACCGGAGAAACGGTTTTGTATGGGGGCGGCGTGCAGACAGCCCCGGCGATTCACGACTTTCGAGAGGAGTGCCGCGTCGCATGAATGTGACAGCAGAACGAATGCCGCGGCGAAGAATCGCTAAACGCGCTTTCGATTTGACGTGCGCAACAATTGGTTTGTGCCTCGTGTCGCCGATTCTATTGTTGATTTCCGTTTGTTCGAAATTGGCCGACGGTGGCCCGGTTTTCTACGTGTCAGAGCGCATCGGCCGGGGAGGCCAACCGTTTCGGTTTTGGAAATTCCGCACGATGGTGGTCGGCGCCGACCAAAAGGGGCGCGCAATTACCGTGGGCGGCGATCGGCGGATTACGCCGATCGGACATTGGCTTCGTAAGCTGAAGCTCGACGAGTTGCCACAATTGATCAATGTTATTCGCGGCGAGATGTCGTTGGTCGGCCCGCGACCAGAAGTTCCGAAATACGTCTCGCAATACACGGAGCAGCAGCGACAGATTCTGGAGATCATTCCCGGAATTACCGATCCATCGTCGCTCAAATACCGCGATGAAAACGATTTGTTGGCTGCCTCGGCTGATCCCGAGGAAACCTACCTCAACAAGATCATGCCGGACAAAATTCAGCTCAGCCTGGACTACGCCAAGTCCGCCACGGTTGGCAGTGACCTACTCGTGATTGTGCAAACGATGTTGGCGGTATTCTCCCGTAGAAGCACTCCGGTCGTTGCCGACCAAGATCATCCTCTGACAATCTGCCTGCTGTCGGCTGAACATCCGGCGCAAGACAAGCGCGTGTTCCAAAAGGAAGGGGTGAGTCTTGCCGCTGCCGGTTTCTGCGTGATCCATCTTTGCCCTGCAGCAGAGGAAACCAGGGAGATGGTGGATGGTGTGGAAATCATCACCTATACGCGCCGACCGGGTAAGGTGTCGCGGCTGTTGTATCTACCGAAACTCTTCGCGCGGGCCAGGGCGTTGCAAGCCGATGCCTACCACTGCAACGAACCCGATAGTTGGCTGGTCGGCGTGGCGCTGCGAATTCTGTGCCGCAAGGTCGTCGTGTTCGATTGTCACGAACACTACCCGGGGCAGGTGATTCGCTGGCTGCCGAAACTCGTGGCACCGCTTGGTGCGTGGTTGACGCAATTCTATCTGCAGTTGATGGGACTGCTAACGCACCGAATCGTCTTGGCGAAGTATTCCATTGCCGACGATTTTTCCTGGTCGCGGCATCGCCAATTGGTGGTGCTAAATACAACGGCCCTGAAGACAACTCAATCGAAGCTTTCCGGCGTGGACCAATCGCCACTCGGCAAGGATTCGCAAGTTTTCACGTTCGTGCACATTGGCGTCATTCGCAGGGAGCGTGGCTCCGAAGAATTGCTGCACGCCATGCGAATTCTTCGAGAACGAGGTATCACCCATGCCCGGGTCGTGATTGTCGGAGAATTCAAGGATGGCAGCGAACAAGATTTTTGCGAGAAAGCAACGGCTTTCGGCATTCGCGAGTCGATCGACATACACCATTGGCTGCCGTTCGACGAAGCGTTTGCGCATGTCAGTCGAGCCGATGCCGGCTTAATCTTGTTTCAAAAGCACTTGTCGAACAACGTGCGTGGCATGCCTCACAAAATGTTCGATTACATGTGCGCCAGCCTTCCGGTAATCGCACCGGATTTTGCCCCCGATATCGCCGGAGTCCTGCAGGAAGCCGATGCCGGTATCCTGATCGATACGGGCGATCCGGAAAAGCTCGCCGATGCCATGCAATCGTTGATGGAATCTGAGGAATTGACGAAGCGACTCGGCGAAAACGGGAAAAATGCAGTGCTGCAAAAGTACCATTGGGAACGCGACGCCGAGAAACTGATCGAGGCGTACCACCAGTTGATTGGGCGTCCGGCGGGGGTTCAGCAATCAGACGACTCCGTAAACAAAGCGGCCTGACATGCACGATCGACTCCACCGTCTGCTCTACGTTTTGCGAACCATGAGTTGGCTCGTCGATCCGCGCTGGCCGGGGCGCTCCCCCGATTATCCGATTGATCGTCCGATTTTTTTGCTGGGAACGCAGGGGGGAGGGCTGACACTGCTTTCGCGGATGTTACGGCGACATTCCGACGTCATTTCGGCTGCGGGCAATTCTCGTTACTGGTCGAGTGCCGACGAGTTGCAAAACGTGTATGGCATGGTGCTGCCCCCGGAATTGACCGGCCTGCGCTACAAAGCACCGCACCATCCGGTTCTAACCGCACCACGAAGCTGGACCTATGCCGTCGGTGACTTGTACCCCCAATACCGCCGGCGAAAAGAGGATGCCACTGGGGATTTGGCCCACCGACTGAAACAGGTCATTCGTTTTTCGGCACGCCGTCATGCCAAAGATCGGAACCGTTTTCGTTTTCTCGACAAAAGCCAGGTATTTACAGTGCGTGTCGGGTTTATTCATGAGTTGCTGCGGGAAACGAATCCGCGATTTGTCTTGGTACCGCGCGAGCCATATGTTTCCGTCCTTCGGGCTGCCGAGGGAAAAGCCGCCGACATGAAACGGATTATTGATACGACGTCATTGCAAGAACGCATCACGATCTGTGCCGAACACTATGGAAACTCGATGAGGGCGGTCTACGAAGACGCCGATGAGCAGAACATCGAAATCCATTGTCTCAAATTTGAAGAATTGCTGATCCGTCCTGAAGAATCATTGCGGCAGGTATGCGAATTCGTCGGATTGGAATATCAGCAGGATCTATTGCCGTCTGCGGAGCATCGTCTCCCCTGGGGTTCGCGATTTTTGGATCGGTGGTATCCCATTCGGACGGATGTTAATCGCTCGTACGAACAACGGCTCGACGACCATACAATCGAAGCGGTCAATCATTTTTGCGGAGATCTTGTCGAACGCCTGGGATACCAACAACGTAAACCAGCCGCCGGAGTCTCCGAAGCTGCTTGAATCAAAACGGTGCCTGCATGACGCAACCGATTCGCGTGTTAATTCTTACGCAATACTTTCCACCGGAAACCGGTGCGCCTCAAGCGAGGCTTTTCGAGATGGCGACTTGGCTCGAACGTCGAGGATTTCAAGTTGAGGTTCTCACGGCGCTGCCGAACTATCCGCAAGGACGAATTCACGACGACTATCGGCGACGCCTTTACGTCGTGGAAGAACTGCAGGGATTGCGCGTCGTTCGTACGCCGGTTTATCCCAGCCGCGATGCCGGATTAGTCAAGCGAATGGCCAACTATCTTTCGTTTGTTGCGTCCAGCATGTTTTTCGGTTTGTTTTTAACGCGGCGCGCCGACGTCATCATTTGTGAATCGCCACCGTTGTTTTTGGGCATCTCTGCCGTCTTTCTTAAAGTATTCAAGCGTTGCCGCCTGATCTTCAATGTTTCGGATCTATGGCCGGAATCGGCGTCGCGCATGGGCGTTCACGATCGCAAGTTCTTCATCTGGCTGGCGACAAAGCTCGAACGCGCCTGTTACCGTGCTTCGGATGCTGCGACCGCACAATCACCGGGAATCGTTCGGGGAATTCAGCAGAAGCAGCCCGATGCCGTCGTCGAATTGATTCCCAATGGATGTGACTGCGAGACGTTTCATCCGGACCGGCGCAACGAGGATTTCCGCCGGCAGCACGGTGTAGAAGAAAAAATCGTCGTCGGTTACGCGGGGCTTGTCGGGTTAGCGCAAGGATTGAACATTCTCATCGAGTTGGCAGAACAGTTTCGCGACGATGACCGGGTTAGCTTTCTGATCGCGGGCGACGGCCCGGAACGAGAGCAAATCGAATTAGAAATGAGAAGCCGGAATCTGCAAAACTTCATCTTTACCGGATGGATGTCGAAGCAGGATATGCCGCGAACCGTGGCTTCGTTCGATATCGCCTTTATTCCGTTGCGTTATTTCATTCCCGGCGCATTGCCCTCGAAGATTTACGAAGCGATGGCGAGTCAAGTTCCCATCGTTTTGGCCGCCGAAGGCGACCCGCGGGAACTTTTGTTGCGCGCCGAAGCCGGCGTCGCAGTCAATTACAACGATCCCGACGAGATTGTTACCGCCATTCGCCGCCTGGTCGACGAATCGGCACTGCGCAAGCAACTCGGCATCAATGGCCGCGAGTATGTACTGCAGCATCATCAACGTCCCGCTATTGCCGCCAAGTTGGGATCGGTGATTGAATCGGTGGTTGAAGGAAACACGCCGGACCTGAAGCGGGCAGCATAAACAGCCCCTGTGAACATTTCGCGACTCCAACAACTGATGCGTGAAGTGCGGCTGCGTCGTTTCGGCGATTTGGCGTACCGATTTTACTACGCCGGTTTGCAGCGTTCGCGATTGTTGCGCCTTCGGTTTCGGGCAATCGCACCTTCTGAAACGCACTTTCTTCGAGCTCTCAAGTCAGGTATCGCCGAATCGATGCCGCAGTTCGTCGAGCACTTTGATCGACGCGAGTCGCCGAAGTTCTATTTCGACGCGGATGATTCCTCCAGCGTTCCTTCTGAAGTCCGGCAGGCCGCTTCCGACAGCAGTCCATTGTTCCTCGCGGCCGATGCGATTCTACAGCAACGCTTCCGCTCGCTCGGTGGGCCGGAGTTCCACTTCGACGAAGAAGTCGACTGGATGCATTGCATGAATTCAGAAGGACGTTGGCCGGCTGTCCATTGGACTGCGATCGATTACCGCCGGTTGCAGGACTTGGGCGACGTGAAAGGCTGTTGGGAATGGAATCGGCACCACAGCTTTGTGACGTTGGGGCGAGCTTATCAGCATTCCGGCGATGAACGATATGTCGAAAAGTTCGTCGAATTGCTCGAGTCTTGGTGCCGACAGAATCCTCCCGAAATCGGCGTGAACTATGTCTCGAACTTGGAAATTGGTCTGAGGACTGTTTCGTGGCTGTGGGCCCATCACTTGATGTCACCCTCGGAAAGTTATTCGGCGGAAGCCCGCGGGCGGTTGCACCTCTTCTTGTACTTTATGGCCCGGCATTTGGCGAAAAATATTCGCTATACCGAGTTTACCGGACGGAACAATCATCTGATCGGCGATGCCGCTTGCCTGGCGGTCTGGTGCTTAATGTATCCGGAAGTTCGAGAGTCTCAACGATGGCTGAAGCGCAGTTTGAACATCTTATGGCAGTCTGTTACCGAGCAGATTCGACCGGACGGAATGCATTTCGAGCTTTCATTTGGTTATCACCTGTTTGTTGTCGAGCTTATTCTGCAAGTCGTCATTCTGCTGCGACGTCAAGGATACGACATTCCTGCGGATGTCGAGTCGCGCCTCGAATCAGCCATGCTGGTGGTCAAAGCCGCCGAGCAGCCGGATGGCACGCTTCCCAACTTCAACGACAACGATGACGGTTTTGTCTGGGCGTTGCACGAGGAACCGCGTCAGCGCGTTCAGGCGTTGCTTCAAATCGGCGAGTGTCTATTTGATCGAACTGAATTATCGGGAACCGAAGGGACCGCGCCGTCCGAACAGGCGTATTGGATACTCGGTCGAAAGGCTCCTGTTGCCGACGCAACGATCTCCGAGTTGACCGAGCCAAACGTGGTCCAGTTCGAAGATTCCGGTCTTTGCATTTTCAAGGGCGCAACAAGTGATGCGAATCAATTTGCGCTGATAAACAACCATCCCGATCCATTTCCCAATTCGGGGCACAATCATGCATCGCTTCTACAACTACTGCTGTGGATCGACGGCGATGAAATTCTGTGCGACGGCGGCACCTATCGCTACAGTTGTGATGACGGGTTTCGGAACGCTCTCCGGGGCACACGTGCTCACAATACCGTGGTGGTCGATGATTACGATCAGGCGGAACCGAATCGCAATTTCGGTTGGACAACGAAACTGAGGCCCGGTCTCAGCACATGTAAAACGGACGATGGCTGCACAGCCTTCGACGGGGTCCACGATTCGTATTATCGGCTGCCGCAACCCGTGCGCCATCGACGGACCATCGTTTGGATTCACGATCCCTGTTTGTGGATTGTCCGCGACGAGTTGACGGGCGTAGGGAAGCACGATTTCCGTCAAATGTGGCACATTCCGGGCGAGCACAATGTCGTCCCGCATGGATTTGGTGTGTTCCGCGTCGCATGTTCCAGCGGGCGAGAAACGACGATCCAATCTTTGGTCAGGCCAGGTACGGAAATCGATATCCATCGCGGTTTAACCGATAAGAAATGGAGTTGGGAAAGCCGGCGCTATGGCGAGCTGCGCCCCAGAACGTCACTTTCCATTCGTTGGTCAGCCGCGATGCCCAGCCGCTTGGTGACATTGTTCTACCCGGCGGGTACTGCAGCTGCGGCGGCGCTGCCCATTCAGCAAACGTCCTCCGGCGGTTTGACCCTCTGGGATGGTCGGTGGATGGTCGAATTCCAAGAAAACGGCGTCGAGTGCCGGCAAACGTGAACGGGTCATCGACCAACGTTCGGATTGTCCGTGAATCCAGTGTCGGATTTCGCAAATGGCGGGCTGTTCGAGCAATCTCTCTTGCCGAGCGCAGGGCGTAAATGAGACGATAGAGAAAGTGGCCATTCTCGAGGCGCTTGTCACGGTCTCCGTTCTGGAAGCACTTATGTCACGCGAAGCGATCTTTGAAGCAAGTGTCGACTATTTCTTAAACCCGATTCGCGAATTCCTGCTCGACGATTCGGTGACCGAAATCATGGTCAACCGCTACGACGAGATTTATGTCGAGCGTCGTGGAAAGCTGGAAGAAACGGATGCCAGCTTTCCCAATCCCGATGCCCTGCTGTCGGCGATTCACAATATTGCGCAGTACGTCGGGCGGCAGATTGATCTCGATCGACCGATTCTAGACGCCCGATTGCCGGACGGATCTCGTGTGCATGCCATTATTCCTCCCAGCGCCCGCCAGGGAACGCATTTGACGATTCGGCGGTTTAAACGCGATATCTTTGACATGAACGACTTTGTCCGATTGGGCAGCCTGTCGCAAACTGCAGCGGAGTTTTTGGAGATCGCTGTGCGGCTGCGGAAGAATATTCTCGTGGCTGGTGGTACCGGAACTGGTAAGACGACGTTTCTGAATGCTGTCTCAACAGCGATTCCCGAGGAAGAACGCATCATCGTTATCGAAGACAGTTCGGAACTAAAACTGTCGCAAAAGCACTGCGTTTACCTCGAAGCTCAAGAACCTGATGCAGACGGACACGGCGGTGTTTCGATTCGGCAGCTGTTCGTTGCGTCGCTGCGGATGCGGCCCGACCGCATTCTTGTGGGGGAAGTAAGGCGCGGTGAAGCGCTCGACATGGTGCAGTCGATGCTCAGCGGCCACTCTGGAAGCTTGACGACGATCCATGCCAATGCGCCGCGCGATGCACTAATTCGCTTGGAAACATTGTCGCTGATGTCCGATGTCGATTTGCCCGTGTACGTGGCCCGAGCCCAGGTCGCTTCGGCCATTCACTTGGTCGTTCAGCTTTCCCGATTTGCTGAAGATGGTTCCCGCAAGGTCAGTCGCATTACCGAAGCGTGTGGGCTCGATGAGAATGATCGCTATCAATTTCGCGATTTGTTTATCTCGCGGTTGAAGGGGCGCGATTCGAACGGCGCATTAGTTGCCGACTTGGAAACGACCGGCGAAAAGCCGTCGTTTACACGGGAACCGTACGAAATGGGCATGGACGACAGCATTCGATTTACTAAGGAATTGTGGGAACGGTAGCAACGGTCTTATCCGAGTTGCCAAAGCCTGAAGCGCAAGCGACGGCAAAATCACTGCAATCCTTCGCCTGTACTTCAAGCTTCAATGTGCGGCGTTTTGGCCGGGATAACCACCCGTCCGGCTTCGGACTAATGCGTTCTGAAGACTCGTGATTCGCTGGGTCAAGCCAACGGCGAAGTCATGTTCGCCAACCTCTTCTGCAATCGTCGTTCTTCGTGGTGACAAACCAGAATCGGTACCACAAACAGGGTCACTAATTCGATCACCATTCCGCCGAAAACCGGCAGCGCCATTGATTGCGCGACGTCGGCTCCGCGCCCAGTGGCAATCAGGATCGGGATCAATGCTGCGATTGTTGTGGCGGTCGTCATCAGGCAGGGCCGGATTCTCTTTAGCCCCGCTTCGACTGTGGCATTGCGGATATTGACGACCGAATTCATCGGCTGGCTGCGGTAAACCTGCAGCAAATGCGTTGCCATGATAATTCCGTCGTCGACGGCGATTCCAAACAAAGCGATGAAACCGACCCACACGGCCGTGTTCATTTCCACCTGGCCGATACCAAGCGCGATCATCCCGCCAGCCAAAGCGACCGGAATCGCAGCGAACACAGCGAGCGTGACATCCAATCGCCGGAACTGCAGATAGATTAAGAATAAATTGATCAAGACGACCAATGGCACGATGACCAGCAGCCGTTGATTCGCTTCCACTTGATTTTCAAATGACCCAACCGTTTCGATGGAATACCCGTGAGGCAGGTGTAAGAAGTCGGGGTCAACCGGCGGTTTGGCTGCGGCTTCGCGCAGCAGCCGTTCCACGCTGCTCGCCGTTTCCAAATCTCCCTGCGTGCCGGAAGGCGTAAACGTCACATGCGCAATCAAGCGCGCGTTTTCGCTGCTGATCATGCCCGGACCCCAGGTCGTCTTCATTGTTGCCAAAAGTTCCAACGGCACGACCTCGCCGGTGTGAGTTACGACCGGCAGCCGCCTTAATTCATCCAGACGTTCGCGGACGTCACGTTGATAGCGAATGCGGATGGGATACCTTTCGCGGCCCTCGACTGTTTTGGTGACGTTCATTCCACCTAATGCCGCTTCAATGACTTGATTCACCATGGCCGCCGACATTTCGAAGCGGGCAGCGGCTTTGCGATCGACATCGAACTCGACGTACGGCTTGCCGAGAACGATATCGGGATTGACCGTCGATGCATCGACTTGAGGGAACTGTCGGAGTTGATCGGCGACGTCCAGCGAGACCTTCGCGAGCGTTTCCAGGTCGTCGCCATAAATACGGACGGCCATCGACGCTTTAATGCCGCTTTGTAACATCACAACGCGGCCTTCAATCGGCTGTAGCGGCGATGCAAGTGTGATTCCCGGCAGTTTGGCCACAGCGTTGATTTGTTGCCAAATTGTTTGCTCGGTTTCGCCTGGTCGCCATTGATCTTTCGGTTTCAGCATGACGTACGTTTCGATCATACCCGCTGGTGCAGGATCGAGTGCCGATTCAACACGGCCGATCTTTCCTAAAACGTTTTCCACTTCGGGGATTTGAGCAATCAACGCGTCCTGGGTCTGCAGGACCTGCATCGCCTGCGACAAGCTGGCTGCCGGGTACAGTGTCGGCATGTAAAACCAGGAACCCTCGTCAAGCGCGATCCAATCTGTATCCGGTAATCCGGTCAGGCGACGTTTGAGCCCGACATAGACCGGAAACTTCTCCAAGTCGCCACCGGCTGATTTAACAACTGCTTCGACCGGCTTCATCAACCGCGGCAAGCCAAGCCAAGCGACAAGTCCGGTCGCGATGATCGCGGTCGGCAGGCAAAGAAATTCGAATTTGTAACGCAAAAACGTCCGCAACGTCGGCTCGTACACCCGATGGATGATCGAGCTAACCGGGTTGTGTTCGATAGCGCGTAATCGCTCGCGCGAAATAAAATAGCCGCACAAAAGACCGACGACACCAGTGAGGGTAAGCATCTCGACGTAGCCCAACGGCGTCTTGCCCGCCAAATGGTCATCCCACAACAAGGCCGCCAACCCTGCGGCAACAGCTCCACCCAGCAGGCTGACTAGGATGCGAAAATGCCTGGCGATCCGCCGTGAACCGAGAAGTAATCGGCACAACAGCGGGATTAACAGCAGCGACACCAAAAGCGCAGCAACCATGGCTGACGTTTTGGTCCAGGCGAGCGGGGAAAACAGTTTGTAGTCGCGACCGGTCAAAAAGAAGATCGGTAGGAAACTAATGATCGTCGTCGTGACGGCCGTCATAATGGCCGGGGCTACTTCGACCGTCGCATCGATGACAATCGCCGTGCGTTGTCGGGCTCCCCCTAGTTCGCCTTGCTGCTCCCATTCGGACAGGTGCCGGTAAATATTCTCGGAGACGACAATTCCCAAGTCGACAACGGCACCGATGGCGATCGCGATTCCCGCTAGCGACATGATGTTTGCGCCAATCCCGAAGACTTGCATGGCGATGAAGGAAATCAGTACGGCCATCGGCAGTGTGACCGCCACAACGAGACTCGTTCGAAGATGCAGCAAAAACAACAGCACGACGATGACGGTGATAGCGATTTCGTCCCGCAACGCCGTGGTCAATGTGGCAATCGTTTCGTTGATCAATTCCGTTCGGTCGTAAATCAACTTCAACCGAACACCGTTCAGCGCCGGTTCGAGATCGTCGATTTTTCGCTGAACGTTTTCAATAACGGCGCGCGGGTTCTCACCGTAGCGCATTACGACGACGCCCCCGACCGCTTCGGAGCCGTTCAGGTCGATCGCACCTCGGCGAAACTCGGGCCCGATTTGGACATAACCAAGATCACGAATTCGAACCGGGATACCGTCGCGACTGCGAACCACAGTTTCTTCGATGTCGGAAATCGCCTGTTGTGGGTCGTTGTCGCCGCCGATGAATCCTTTGCCGCGAATGATGAATTCCATTCCGTTCTTCTCGACGGTTTTCGCGCCAACGTCGATGTTCGATTGGCGCAACGCGGCAATGAGTTCATTGAGGGGAATGTCGTGGAAACGCAATTTGTCGGGAGCGACCTCGATTTGATATTGCCGAACGTAACCCCCGACGCTGGCGACCTCGCTGACTCCCTCCACAGATTGCAATTCGTACTTGACGACGTAGTCCTGCAACGATCGAAGTTCTGCCAGGTTCATTCCCGGAGGGGCATCGAGCGTGTAATACAGGACCTGCCCCAACCCGGTGGCGTCCGGTCCCAGTGTCGGAGTGAGTCCTTCCGGAAGGTCGGCTGCTGCCGAGCCCAGTTGTTCTGCCACGCGGGAACGGGCCCAATAGAAATCGACCGCGTCGTCGAATGTCACCTGCACAAAGCTATAACCGAACATGCTTTTGCCGCGCACGTTGACGGCACCCGGTACCGCGAGTAACCGCACCGACAGCGGATAGGTGACCTGGTCCTCGATGTCTTTAGGCGACCGTCCCGGCCACGCGGTGAGGA
>JANQRQ010000191.1 GCA_028284485.1 Planctomycetaceae bacterium
TGGCTGCCGTCGTTTTCGTACCAGGCGATCTTGTCGTCGTTCGCCGACGCGCTAAGCACATCAATGTCACCGTCGCCGTCCACGTCGATTGCAAAGACATCGTTGGCCCCGTCGGCAGCCGTGCTGATCGTATGCGTGGTGAAGTTCTGACTGCCGTCATTTTCGTACCAGGCGATCGTGTCATCGAGAAACGAAGCGCTGAAGAGGTCGGTATCTCCGTCGTTGTCCACATCCGCAGCGAACACGCTAACTGCAAAATCGGCGGCCGCGCTGACCGTGTTCTGTTCACTAATGAGACCACTGGATAAGGCAGGACTGGTGATCGTAACCTGATAATCTTCGACTTCGCCGTCGGAAGCGGCCCCGGTGACGCCCAAGTCGCCCGCCGTGCTCAGTCGGAACCGGGCATACGTCGTACCGGCGATGGCGTAGCTCGGCACGTCGAACATCAACGCGTTATCGCCGGTGTTCACGCTAACCGAATCAAAGATTTGTTCCCCCGGTCCGCCCCAACTGCCGTCGCCGTTGAAGTCGATCCAGGCGTCGAGCAAACCTGCAGCCCCCTGGACGTTGACCGTGACGGAAGCATCGAGCGCACCGACCTGGATCGTGCCGAATGTCACGCCATCTTCATCCGCACCATCGCCGTCGGCATTCGCGGAGTGTGCGCCGTCTGTTTCCATGTCGCGCGAGGCACCGAGCGTCAAACCGGTTGCGGTGTGTTCGGCACCACCTTCGGCATTTGTGACCGGGTAAGGTTCCGGCGCGTCGCCAAAGTCCGCTGCCAGCAGGGTTCGGTCTTCGAGTACTTCGGCAGCTTTGGCCATACGGCTGGTGCCGACAAGAGGCGTGTATCGGAGTCTTTGCCTGCGCCGACTCTTGTAGCAACGCTGAACACGGTTTCGGGATGGTTTGCGCCACAGCGATTGCCGAAACAGCGATATCCAAGATTTCAGCAGCATATTATGGCCTTAAACGTATTGTCGTGGTTTGGCTACTTTTACGGTGGCCCAACAATTCAGACCTTGGTCCCGAATTTTTGCAGCTTGTCAGCAACGAGTGGCCCTCTCGTCTTCCATTCAACTTTTCAACTCGTCGTTACGAATCCCCTGATCGTCGAAATGTCTTACGGGTCAATGATCATCGTTATCCCCAATGTCTTTGTGCGGTAAATTTCAAGCAGCCCCGTCGGCGCGCAAAACGCCCGCCAACGGGGAGCCTGGGCTGGTGAGGAGCTTGCTTGGCGGTAAGGCCTCGCCAGCCAGTTTTAACCGTTTCAGTTTCGTCGTTTGCGTGCCATCAGGCACGTTACATCGCTAACTCCTCACCGCCCGTTTTTGGCTGCTATTTCGGTGAGTCAAGTTTCACGCCGGATTACTCCGCTTCCTCAGCGGAAAGATTGTTCATTTCCATTGCCCCGTTGTCTGGGTCATCTGATGTGGATATGGGACTAGCGCTGCGTTGCATTTCCCTAGCGTACTCGTCAATTCCTAATGCCTGTGCTTCTTGCATAAAGAGAGTCCATACCTCGTCCTCGCTATTCCAATCATGAACCTCCAGTCGCACGTCCAATCCCGAATCGTGTCCCATCATCAGTCCCGTTCTGGGGTCAATGCCGTCGCGGATACTGCGTAAATACCATCGGCCAGCTCGTTCCTTGTCGCCCAATTTCCACAACGACATCGCTAACGGCAGGGTATCGTCGGGCAAAACTTTTTTCTGTCCGATGCTCCTCTCTAACGCGTGCACCGCACGCTGGTAATGGCCAGCTCGGTACAAGGCAACGCCGAGTGTGTTTAGGTAATTCCTGTACGGGGGGTTTCGCGCAACAGCGATTTCTGCCAGTTCCACCGCGCGTGCAGGGTCGCGCAGTTCAGGATTTGGGGAGATAACAAGAAACCACGCCACGTCGTTGTAGCTTTGATGCGTGTGTCCTTTTTCGTTTGGAATGTTTGGATCGATGTCAAGTAGTCGATCCAGCTCAAAGCGGGCCTGTTCAAGGTTGCCGAGGTCGGCATACACGAGCGCTCGATTGTAGTAGGGCTCCCTACTTCTTAACTGGTTGTTTGGCATGAGTTGGATAACTCCCTCAAACGCCTCAAGCGCTTTATGACGGGCTTGTCGAGCGTCATCCATATGTTCTGCGCGATCAGCTAACCAAGCTAATTCAACATATGCTCGCCCTGATTCATTGAACGTATCTTCGCTTCGTGTTGTAGAATGGTCTTCAAAGATGGCAATTGACCGAGAGATTGCATTCTTCGCAGCTGGAAGATCTCCCAGTTCCAGATAGATTCGCCCAACGCGACGATAGGCTTTGGCAGCCTCGATGCGAGTGATGGGATTGCGTTTGTTGTGCTCGGCGAATGCTTCGTAGAAGCGAAGAGTCGACGTCAATAACCTTGTTCGGCTGCGATCTTCGGAAACCGGTGTGACATCAACCCCGCGTAGCAGTAATGCCTTCGATTTTCCCGTGATGGCCAAGCCGAGGTCTTCGATAGCGGCGAGGGCCCATTTCAGATTCGTCGCCATTTGCATCTCGGCATTGAGGGCGCGGTTCCGCTCTATTTCCGCACGATTCCGCTCTATTTCGACCTGATCAAGCCTTTGATCAGCAAGTTTGCGAGCGTCCTGGGCTTCAACCATCTGCCAGAGGCTGATGCCTGTTCCCAGGACCATTGTTAACGCGACAATCGCAGTCGTAGCCATCAAAGCTCGATGCCGGCGGACATATTTTCGCAGCCGATAGGCCACCGTCGGTGGGCAAGCTTCGACCGGCTCGTTGTTCAAATGCCGCTGGACGTCTTCGGCCAGATCGCTCGCCGATTCGTATCGACGGTTGCGATCTTTCTCAAGCGCTTTCATGACGATCCAGTCGAGTTCACCCTTCAAACTGTCACGCAGCCTGCGTGGATCGCAACGACGACTACTCGCCAGCGTTGAAAGCGTTTCGGCCTGCAAGGTACTGATGTGGGCACTGGGACGACTCGGTTCTTCTTCACGAATGATGCGACGAACTTCGTCGAAGCCCGCATTTTTCATTGTGTCGCGATCAAAAGGTGTGCTACCGGTCAGCAGCTCGTAAAGTAACACACCTAAGGAATACACGTCACTGCGCGTGTCGACATCGACCACACCCGTTCCCGCCTGCTCGGGGCTCATATACAGCGGCGTACCGATCATTTGCGAGAATTGTGTGTAGACCGTTTGTTCGACCAGTTTCTGATTGACCGCCTTGGCGACGCCAAAGTCGATCACTTTGGGAACGAGTGAACCGTCGATTTCCGAGACCAGTACGTTCGAGGGCTTGAGATCGCGGTGGATGATTCCTTTCTGATGGGCGTGCTGGACTGCTCGGCAGACATCGACAAACAGTTCTAACCGCTGCGACGTCGAGAGACGCTGGTGATCGCAAAACTCGTTGATCGGCACTCCACGGACCAGTTCCATCACAAAGTAGGGTCTACCCGATTCCGTCGCACCGACGTCGAAGACGCGGGCGATGTTGGGGTGATTCATGAGCGCCAAAGCCTGTCGTTCCGCTTCGAAGCGAGCAACGACCTCTTTGGTGTCCATTCCCGGCTTGATGATTTTGAGGGCCACCTTGCGTCGAACTGGTTCGGTCTGCTCGGCAACGTAGACGACCCCCATGCCCCCTTCGCCGACCATTTCCCGTAGCTTGTAAGGCCCGATCAACTCTCCCGGCTTTTCGAGGATGCGAGGGTCGCCAGCTGGCAACTCGAAATCGGGGCGATCGACCCCATGATCCAGGATTCCAGTTCCGTCCACATGCGCGTTTAACAGCAATTCGACTTGTTGTCGGAGTTCGGCATTCCCTGCGCAAGCGTGGTCAAGGTACGCGGGCCAATCGGCCTGCGGCTGCTGCAAGGCGTCGAAAAAGATGCTGCGAATCTCTGCGAAAGATTTGGGCATAGTCGGCTTCACTCTATCTCCTCTAAGAAACAGTGCGAATTTGAGCCTGCCCAACTCTCACGTGGCGACGAGATTTTTTCAATTATTTGGCGGCCGCGATTTGAGAGTGCAACCAGGCTCGGGCAAAAGACCAATGCCGATAACCGGTCGCGGCCGAAATCCCCAGTAGTCCGGCAGCTTCCTCGACGCTGAGCCCCGCAAAATATCGTAGTTCCACCAGCCGGGCACCGAGTGAATCTTCGTTTGCCAGTTCCTGCAAAGCCTCGTCCAGAATCAGCAACTCGTCCGGCGTAGCGTTTTGCAGTGCATCGACCTGCTCTAAGGGAATGCGTTGCCAGCCGCCGCCCCGCTTCTCACTTTTTCTTTGTCGAGCGGCGTCGACCAGAATGCGCCGCATCGCTTGGGCGGCCGCTCCGAAGAAATGTCCACGGCTGTTCCAATGTTGGGCCTGATCGACGTCGACCAATCTGATGTAGGCCTCGTGGACTAGCGAGGTGGCCTGCAATGAGTGCCCCGGGGCTTCACGGGCCATATTCGCAGCGGCCAGTTTGCGCAATTCGTCGTACACCAAGGGAAGCAGTTTCTCGGCCGCCGACGGATCGCCGGTTTCAATTTGATGCAGGATTCGCGTGACATCACTCATGCGTACCAAGATAACGCTGGCCGACATCGATTGCGAGAATCGAAATTGCTCGTCGCATCAAGGTTGCCGATGACGGCACGAAACCAGCGGCATGAATCTTTTCGCCGCGCGATTTGGCATTCGAGGACGATTCGACGAAATCAGATTGAGGAGCACTTTCGAGGTTCGGGCAGTTCCGAGCGTGCGAGCGCTACCGGTTAGACGCATTGAACGCTTGCTACAGATTCGCTGGGATAATGCCCCCGATCCTGCGAAACGAGGCCGGGCAGCTGCGATTCGATTTTCGCTCCCTCGGTGATTCAGCCGATTTGTAGACTAACGAAGGTCCCCTTCGGACGAAGATGACGTCTGATTAAGATGATAGAAGTGCCATAACGCCACGGATTGGAGCCGCCACGACCACGACCGCCAAAGTTTTACAAGCCGACCCGTCCACAGCGGATCATACAACAGGTTCAAACGGAATATCGCATCACATCTGAAAAGTGACGCCAGTCGGCTCAAGTAAGGAGTTACCGATGTCTCACCACACCGAACAAACATCGAATCTGATCCAAGAACTCCGCCTGCGACGTTGGGCACGACGCAATTACGTGGCGGCGGCCGAACGAAGCGTCACGTGGCATCCGCATGTGCTCGACGAAATGCAACAGAAAGACGCAGAACTCGAGCGACTGGGCCACTACTATACGCATACGCCGATTTCGGCCTATGTGCCTTTGGCGCCCACGACTTCGCATACACTCCACGAAGCACACGCGGCGGTCTCACAACCGAACATTGCTTATATTCGGCAAACAGACCTGGAGACCACGGGCCGAATCTAACGGGCCCGATTGCCTGGTCTGCCGGATTCGACAACGGTAACAGCGATTCTTGCTACCGCTTTCTTTTGTCGCCGGCATCGTATCGAGGCCGTCCGTCACACGAAATGGCGACTGTGTCGGTCACATTTCAGCGTAAAACGCCTTCTCCGCCTTCCACTCGCTGCCCTTGTTCAGAAGCGACGGAGGAATACGGGCCATCCTGAGCACGCAGGCTAACCTTTTGCTGCGGGCCGATGTAGTCGGTGACAACCGTGTTTGAGATGAGGATCTCCGCCCGTTCATGGGCATCGGGCGAAATCAAGCTGCCATCGTTTTCCGGTAGCGGTTGGATATCGGAAGCCGCAGTGACGCGCAAGCGATCGTGGGCAATCCCCTGAGATTCGAGATAATCTCGAATACGCCGCGCGCGTAGGAAGGTTAAGCGGACTTTCTCGGCATGATCGACTTCTTCATCAGGTGACGTGTGGGCTCGGATTTCGACCTTGTTCGGTTTGCCGGCCAAGAGCTCGCTAATCCTAGCCAATTCTTGTTGCGCCTTTGCCGAAAGCGTGGTGTCACCCGGTTCAAATTGAATCGGGTCGCCGACGCGTCGAGATTTACCCTCATCGGAGCGAAAAACTCGGACATCTCTACCGTCGACCGATTGGGTCCGAATGCCACCACGCCCGATATTTTCGTTGGTGAATGACCCCAGCGATGTCAGGCGGCTCACGACGCTATTGAGCGGAAAATGGTCACCAGTGGGCGCAACAGGCCCGCTATTGTAACCCATGTACTGTTGGAGCGCTTCGAGGATCGACCGATATTTGCTTTCGGCCTTAATCTCGCTTAATGAGACGAGCATGATAAAGAACGTCAGCAACAGCGACATCATATCGCCGTAGGTCACAACCCATTCTGCGACACCCGGGGGGCCGTCGTCTTCCACCATTCGACTCCTCTCACCCGTGCTACGGCCGTAGGACAATCCCGGCGATGCACCCGTTGGCGCACGTCCGCACCGTCGCACAGACCTGCCCGTATTTGAGACTTCGGACGGCGGAGAAACTGTCTAAAGTCGCGGAGGATCGTCCGATCGGAATTTGGAAATCTCCGTTCAGTTTGCGCGACCTGTGCCATCTGCGCTTGCGGCGCGCGAACCTGGATGAGACGATCGCGATATTCACATAATGGCAGTTATGCGGAGGCGACTCTTTCCAAATGTCTGATCGGTTAATTGCGAAACAGGATGACTTCGAAGAACTTTGCGGAGAAATCCGAAAAGAGGGGATTGTCGCATTTGATACGGAATTCGTCTCGGAAAGCACCTATCGTCCGGAATTGTGTCTGCTGCAATTTGCCACACCGAATCGCATCGCCGCGGTCGACCCCTACGAAGTACAGGATTTGTCCCCATGGTGGGACCTATGTATCGATGCCGACACCGTTGTCGTTGCACATGCGGCGCGCGAGGAAATCCGATTCTGCCTGACGGCAACCGGTCAGTTACCGCAAAAACTAGTCGACGTCCAAATTGCCGAGGGTCTGCAAAGTACCAGCTATCCATTGAGTTACGAGCGGCTCGTTTACCGTGTGCTGAACAAATCGGTCCACGGGCGGGAGACAAGAACCGACTGGCGGAACCGGCCGCTCACCGAACGACAAATCGAATATGCGCTGGACGACGTCCGATTTTTGCTGAACATCTGGGATCGCCAAAAGCAATCTTTGACCGCATTAAATCGACTTGAGTGGGCAGACGCCGAGTTCGAACGGTTGTTGCAAGAGACGTCGGCGGAACGCTCCGGCGACACTTGGCGTCGCCTCTCGGGAATCCATAAGTTACGCCCACGCGAGTTGGCTATCGCACGCGAGTTGTACCTTTGGCGAGATGCAGAAGCCGAGCGACGAAACATACCAGTTCGGCGGGTCTTAAGGGACGACTTGTTGCTCGACATGGCTCGCCGACGTCCAACGAGTGAGTCTGATGTCTTAGCGACACGGGATATGAGGCGACCGAATTTCAAGAAGATGGCCGGCCCGATCGCCAAATGTGTTCAAGCGGGGCTGGCTGTCGATGAGGACGAGCTTCCGCGCCGCATTTCCTCGGACAACCGCGACTCCAACCGCGATGAACATGTCATCGGCCAGCTTCTTGGACTGGCATTGGCGAATCGTTGTGCGGAGCTGCAAATCTCAAAGTCGCTCGTCGGAACCAGCAGTGATCTGCGGTACTTGGTGCGCTGGCATCTTGGCAAGGAAGCAAATTCGACCGAAAACACTCCCCGCCTCAGCAAAGGTTGGAGAGCCGACGTGTGTGGCGAACTGTTGACGGATATGCTTGATGGCCGGATCAGCCTGCGCGTGGCCGACCCGGAGTCGGACCATCCACTGGTTTTCGAGCGCGATTAAAGGGGTTCTTAGGCATCCGGCTTGAAAGAGCGCGACAGTGACGGTTTACCGCGATGGACTGGCAATACGGGCCAAGGCCAATACGTCAAGCACCGTCTTTCAGGTTGACTCGCGAAATTTGCAAGACATCTTCGCGATCGATACTTCCGTTGTGAATCGCCGAAGCCACCAGTACGTTTTCCACGCCAATCGCCCGCTGATCCAAAATATCCTGGGCACCGCGAACTCCGCCACCGGTCGTCAATTGCACATTGGGAAACCGCGACCTGAGCTGTCCACATAGTTGATCTGTGCCGGTCCCCCCTGCAACTCCAACCCGAGCCAAGTCGAGAACGATGATCCGTGTGACGCCGCAATCGATTGCCTCTGTCGCCAAGTCCAAGGGATCCGAGGACGCCCACGCATCAAGCCGGCCCAACGGGGCACCGCCCTTCACGTCGAGGCTGAAGCAAATCCGCTCGGAGCCAAACTCGCGACACAATTGGCCAAGTAGATTTGGACCGGGGATTGTTTCCAAGCCGGCAATCACAGTGTGAATGCCGGCATCGAACAACGATGCAGCCGTTTGCATCGATCTCACCCCCGCATCCACCATAATGCCGGCACCTACGGCATTTAGTTCACGAAGGGTGTTTAGTTCAAAATCGACTCCCAGGATCGCGTCCAATTCTGCGACATAAAAAAAATCGAGAGCAAGCGCGTCGCGAATGGCTGAAGCCACATCGAGCGGATCTGTAGACGGCGTCAGACAGCTACTGATCGGTCGATATTCAGATCGGCGGCCGGCAACGCCGCGAACAACGACTCCGTCCAAAAGATCGAGAACGGGAATAATATTCATAGCGAATGCGGTCGTCAGGATTCCTTCGCATTCACGCCGGCAAATCCTAAGTCGGACGTTGTGAACCGATTCACACCGACTGTTTGAGGGTCGTCTTCGGCGGCGACCTGCTCGTCCTGTTTATCGAGACGCTCGGGAATGACAATGGCGAAGGTACTTCCTTTCCCGAACTCGCTTTCCAATGACACTTCGCCTCCCAACAACTTTGTCAGCTCTTTGACGATGGACAAGCCCAAACCGGTCCCCTCAAATTTTCGCGTCAATGCATCACGCTGTCCGGGAATGGACTTGCCCTGTCGAAACTTTTCAAAAATCGTCGCTTGATCTTCCAATGGAATTCCAATGCCCGTGTCGGCCACGCGAATTTCCACTTGCGAATCGTCATACTTCCAGGCCGTAACGCGAACACGCCCACCCTCTGGAGTGAATTTAATCGCGTTGGACAGCAGATTGTTGGTGACCTGCTGCAGCTTCCCGGCGTCCTGGAACAACATTGTCATTCGCTCGTCGACTTCCCACGTTAATTCGATATTCTTCTTTTCCGCGAGCGGCATCATCGTACTGATTTGCCGTTCGACGAAATCGACCAACGAAAACTCTACAGCGTGCAATTCCATCTTGCCGCTTTCAATCTTCGCCAAATCGAGGACATCGTTAATCAGCGCCATCAATTGGCGACCCGACGATTGAATGTTCGAAACGTATCTCTGCTGTTTGTCATTCAAATTGTCTGCGTCGGCTAAAACCTCGCTGAATCCCAGAATACTGTTCAGCGGAGTTCGCAATTCGTGGCTCATCGTTGCCAGGAATTCGTTCTTCAGATTGTTCATCTCGTACAACCGTAAGTTCACCTGAGCAAGTTCGTCGACTTTGCCATCGAGATCGGCGTTCACCGTTTGCAATTCGCCTTGCACGGTTACCAGGTGCCGCAACATGCGGTTGAACGCGTGACTAAGTTCCTCAAACTCATCGCCAGTGCGAATATCGGCGCGCATATCCAAGTTTCCGTGGGCAATGGCATCGCTGACTTTCTGAAGGTGTAACACCGGCTTGGTGATGACGTAACGCACAACAAGGTAAATACCCAAGATTGCTATGACGACTTTAATGAATTCTGCTGTCGTTGCGGTTGCCATCCACCGGTGCAGAGCACTCCGCGAGTTTTCCAGCGGAAGGCTAATCTTGGCGACACCGATCATGTCGCCTTCTTGAATCTCTCCCCCGTCCCCGTCACTACGCGTGACATGGCAATCAAGGCATGATTTGGCCGCCAGAATTGCGCAATAGATTTGATATTGGTCGCTTTCGGGATCTTTCCGAATCTCCTCGAGTTTTCCGTTCGCAACACTCTGCTGCAGGGCCGTGATGGCTTCGTAACCTTCGTCATCGCTCGGTCGCTCTGAAGCTTCTGCCACATTGGGATACGGTTCGAAGAGACGCCACTGCACGTTAGCCAATTCGTCCGGCCGGAGGGCTCCTGCCATATTCTGGATAAGATTTTCAAACTCGGGCTGGGATTCGTAGTGCTTCCAATGAGTTTCCAAAATAATCGGAGCGACAAGCTGTCGAGCCGTTTGTATGTTGTGCTTCTCGATCAAGTTCGAAGTTTGCATCCAATAGACGATCAACGTCAACACGGCCAACAACGTCGAGCCGACCCCGAATAGAAGCAGGCACTTCAATTCGAAGTTGGTTTCGCCGAGCAGTCGCTTTATCGTCCGATATGACATGCCAATAGTAGATCAGGTTTCGTGCTCATCGGTAAAGGGGAATCCCGCCTGCGGACTAGGCGTTGGCCTCTCGAGGAACCGATTCACTTGAGAATTTTGTGCCGCCAGACGCAAATCAGGCCGCTGTTTACAATGCCCCCATGGAAATCGTGCACCCGACGGTATCCCGATTCGGAGACGGCTACAGAGTTTTACGCTGACTTGCGGCCGCGATAGCCGCGTTTTGGACGATGATTGCATGCTCCCTATGGCGAGAAACGTCCACAAGAAAAAGTAAATCTCTCGAGTCTTACCCGTTTTGTTGGCAATTCGCACAATAGAACGTCGAACGTTGGGCCTGAACGATGCGACAAATCGACCGTGCTCCGCACGTCGGGCAAGGCTCTCCTTCTCGTTTGTAGACTCGGTGAACATTTTGATATCGCCCCGATTGGTTCAGCGCATTGCGGTACGTTCCGTCGCCCAGCGTTGAACCCTCGTATTTGATCGCCTCTTTTAACACCAGTTGGACCGCTTCGGATAGCAACTTAATTTGCCGGGGATTCAGCGTATTTGCCGGAACAGCCGGATGGATTGTCGCAACATGCAAAATCTCGCTGGCATACAGGTTTCCGATCCCGCCGACGACCTTCTGATCTAATAACAGGACTTTGATCGGGCGCGCCGTTCTGAAGCAACACTCGCCCCATTGAGCTGTTGTCATCAAGAGGGCATCGGGCCCAAGGTTGGTGGGACCGAGCTTTTGCTCCGCTTCCCGAGCCGTAAAGAGAGTGAGTGTCCCCAGCCCGCGCCGATCCCAAATCCAAACCGAATTGAACTCGCGACGACCTGAGAAGCGCATCTCAAACCGTAAATGAGAACGGTCCGGCGGATCGTCGAGGAGTATTAACCCGGTCATGCGCGGCTCGAAAACCAAGCAATCGCCTGAAGACAACGAAAAAACTATACGTTTGGCCACTCTCTTAACGGCAAGGACCTCGATCCCTTTGACGCGACGTTGAATGCGGCTGACCGCTGGCCGAATCGCCATGGGACGGCAACGACAACGACACTTGCCGAAATGGACAATCTTCCGCCCCTCGACGTGGGACCGGATGCCACGAACCATCGTTTCAACTTCTGGTAGTTCCGGCACATAACCTCCACGTCAGTCGGCTGATAAACGCAGGTTCTTTTTGAATCTGCCATGCTCTTTCGACCAGGCGGCACAGCTGCCCATTTCAGGGCCAGGTAGAGCTTTCATAGGAATTCAGCGTGAGCAAGATGGTTGACGACCAGATCGGACATATCCCATCGTCCGGTGCGCAGTCCCCGAATAAACGGAAGTACCGACGAAAACAGAGAATATCGCACATGTGAAATGTGGGAAAGTGCTTGACGCAGGTAGGTTGTATGGATGATGCTATTAAGTAGATTCTACACTTCACCGAGATTTCAGACCTGAAACCGAGGGTCGCCCATCACAAATCGGGTAGTCTGGGGAACGTCGGGAGACCGTTACGTCCCTCACTTCGCGACTGTGTAATACCCGACATTGTTCACGTTTGTGTTATTGGGGCATTCGAGGTTTCTGGAACAAGGAGAAGGCAATGGCGCATCATCGCCGCAACGTTCATTCGACTTCGCGTCATGGCTCTGGCTTCGTGTCAGCCCTGTTTGCTGTGGGCGGTTTCGCAATTGTTTTGGGTGCATTTTATTACGTGTCTCAGCGACACACCGCCGATCCGGCCGTTCAATCGGTCGCGATCGAAGCCGATGCCTCCGAACGTTCGGAATTGCTGCCGACGCACGACCAAGCCCGGGAAACAGCAACTGCGCTTGATAGCGAAGTTGTTACCGCTGTCGCGAAGGTGGATACCGCTGAGGGACATGCGACGTCCATTGAATCGCAACCTCAGCAGGTCGAAAAGTCACCGGCTGAAGTGCAAGGACTCGTTGATGATTACATCGCAGTCGGCGAGTTTCAGGCCGCCATCGCAGCGTCGCAATCTCTCGCTGATGCTTATCAGCAAACCGAACTTCTTAAACAAGTCATCCATGCCCAGATTAAGGCTGGCGAATTTGAAGCAGCCCAAGCGGCCATTCAGCAAGTGGCCGCCACTGAGGAACGAACCGCTGAGCAAGCCGCGCAAGGGGCAGACCCGAGTCTTGCCGGCGGAGGCAGCCAGGCCGACTTCCAACCGCTGATCGATCTGATTCAACAGGAAACATCGGGGCCGTGGTTTGAGATCGACGGTGCCGGCGGAACGATGACACAAAACGACACGGGTGTTCGCGTCGATCCCAATGGTTTGTTAACGCACATCACTCGCGAAGAACGATCCGGGCACCTTCAATCGTTGGGGCTGCGGGCCCGCACGGCCGACCTTAATGATGACATGGCCCAACCGAGCGAAATGCGGCTCGTTTCGCTGACTCGCCTCGAAAAGGAAGTCGCAAAGCGACTCGATCGAGGCGAATCGGTTGTCGAAACAATGCAGCGACTCGCGGGCATCTCAAGAATTCAACATGTATTCGTCTATCCGGAACAGGGCGAAGTGATCATCGGTGGACCGGCGGAAAGCTGGAACTACGCCGCCGACGGAACTCCAATTGGGGCCGAAAGTGGGCGCCCAATGCTGCATTTGGACGACTTGGTCACGGTATTGCGGACATTTTCGGTAGACGGCTTGGGCGTATTTGGTTGCTCGATCAATCCTCGGCAAGAAGGATTGGCTTCGCTCAAGCAATATGTCGAACGAACAAATCAGCATGGCGCATTATCACCAGGCGCGCAGGTTCGACACTGGGTCAACCAGTTGCAACGACGAATGGGCCTGCAGGACATCGTGGTTTACGGTGTTCCCGAGGATTCGCGAGTGGCGAGAGTGCTTGTCGAAGCTGATTACCGCATGAAGCTGATCGGCATTGGCAAACTCAATGGTGGCTCTGATATTCCGAGCATCTTCGAACTGTTAACCGAGGAAGAGCAAAAGTCTTCGAAATTAGACGCTTTGCGTTGGTGGCTGTCGATGAAGTACGATGCCGTCAGCCACAGTCCCGACCGAGACGTCTTTCAAATTCAGGGCGCATCGGTCCTGTGCCAGTCAGAGAACCAATTCGTGACGGCCGCCGGCGACAGAATTCAAACTGGCCAGTCGGATGCCACGAACAGCCGATTTGCTGCGAACTTTACCGCCGGCTATTCCCAACTGTCGGAACGCGAGCCGGTGTTTGCCGACTTGCAGAACGTATTCGACCTCGCGTTGGTGGCCGCGTTAATGCGTAGCGAACGAGTTTCCGAGCAAATCGGTTGGGACCTGGGAGTCTTCGCAGCCGACGGCCCCTACCAGCCTGCCTCGTATGCCGTTCCAACGGCTGTCCAATCTGTGGTGAACCACCGCGTCTATCGAGGCCACGATATTGTGGTTCAGGTTGCAGGTGGAGTTTCCGCCGACGTCACTCAGGTGGCCGAAGATGCGTCAAAAATGCGAGCTGTCGACCGACTGAAGGCACTGCTCCATCGTGGCCGCGCACCGGAATTGCCGGAAGGTCGCTGGTGGTGGGATGCGGCTCGTTGAAGTCGCCAATAGCCAACGTTTGGCCGATCAAGGGTCGGGATTTTCGAATCCCGGCCCTTTTTTTGTTGCCTCGGCATATCCTCAATCGTGCTTGACGACTTCGCAAGCAATCAATACAAGAAACGCCAGAACGATGAACGTCAGGCGCTTCGCATGTGGTGGGGCCCAATCTGAGTCGAGATGGCTGATTTCAATTGTGGTGAGGTCACCTCATGTCGAGACTGACACAGGCCGATTTGGCCGACATGAATAAGACATTTGAAGGACGGACTCCGCAGGAGTTAATTCGCTGGGCAATCGATGTCTTCGGCGAACGATTGGCGGCGATCTCCGCCATGCAACGATCGGGCAGCGTCGTCTGCCACATGCTGTCGAAGATTCCGATGCGGGTGAAAGTGCTATTCGTCGATACGGGCGTGCTGTTTCAAGAGACCGTAGAGACTCGCGATCGCATGCGTGACGCTTACGGATTGAACATAGTCACACTGCACCCGAAGCAAACGATGGTCGAACAAACAAACGAACTCGGCGTACTCTATCTCACGCCTGAAGGGCAGGAACAATGCTGCGAATTGCGTAAGGTTCAACCGCTCAAAGAAGTCGCTGGAGAATATGATGCGATGATCGGCAGTCTCCGTCGTGGCGATGGCGGGCGGCGCAGTGTTTGCCCGATCCTCTCGGTCGACACCAACATGAATTGTGTGCGAATCAATCCGCTGGCCAATTTCAGCGACGACGAGATGACCGCCTACATCGAGGAAAACAACGTCATCATCAATCCGCTCCATGAGCAAGGCTTTCCAACGATCGGCTGCAATCGTTGTACAACGCCAGTTCTCGATAACGAGCCGCGGCGAGCAGGACGCTGGCGGCATCTGGGGCCTTGGTCGCAATACTGCGGGATCAACCCGACCGATCTGGATGCAGAATCAGCCCCGGCCATCGATTTACCGCAAGATCTTGTCGATCGAATTCTCGGCCGCGAGACCGACTTTGTGATTTGATCTGCTGCGATCGTGCAGCAAATCGAGTCATCGCCAGCTTCCACATCAATGCGCCTGACGCGACGGAACTGATACCGTGGCAAACGCGCAGGTCGCGTGCGTTGTGAGATTCGCCTTGTCACTTAATGTGATACTAAGCCGGCTGACAAATGACTCGATGAAGCGCGGTTTACGACTGGCGCTCGTCGATTGCTGATTCGGTCATTGACATCCTCCCCCGTTCCAGGCAGTCTGGAGTCGAACGAAACGCTGCAGCGTGCCCTCACTGTAGCCGCCAGGCATGTCTTCCCGACAAGGACTGCACGAATGCACGTCAATCCACACGTCTGCATACGACGAATCATTCACCTTTCCCTGGCGATGACAGCATTCGCTGCAGCATGCTCCTCAAGTGAGTTTGCAGAATCGGCGGAACGTCCGAACGTGCTTTTTTTGGCCATCGACGATTTGAATGATTGGATCGGCATCAACGGCGCGGGTGGCCATCCTCAAGCAATCACGCCAAATCTCGACCGGTTGTTCAGTCGCAGTGTCTACTTCTCCAACGCGCACTGTACCGCCCCGGTTTGTGCGGCATCTCGGAATTCGTTGTTGTCCGGGTTACGGCCCTCCACAACCGGTTGGTACACCAACACCAACCGGATTCGCACAACCTACGATCAGATACTGGGTGACATTCCGCCTTTGCCATTGCAGTTTCGTCAAAACGGATACACCACGCTTGGCGGAGGAAAAATCTACCACAAAGGTGTCGCAGACTTCGCTGAAGAGCAATTGTGGGACACGGCACGTGCGAAGATCGTCTGGTCTGACCGACTGAAGGATCGCGGGCACGGTTATGGGGGCATGCATTTCTATCCGTTTCCTCGCGATGGCGGGCATGTTTATCAATTGTTTCAAGAAGGCGTCAGTGGTCAGTCGCTGTGTTGGGGCGCGCTAGATGCCGGCGACATGCCTGATGGTCTCATGCCCGACGAACACCTTGCTCATTGGGCCGTCGAGCAGTTGTCCCATGAGTTTGATCAACCGTTTTTTCTGGCGGTCGGTTTCCGGCGTCCCCACGTCCCTTACACGGCTCCACGACGCTACTTTGATCTGTACGACGTCAACACCATCCACGTGCCGGAGATTCCCAACGATGATCTGCAGGATATACCGGTCTACGGTAAGGCGATGGCGCTAGGAACGCTCCCCGGCGGTGACCACAAGGTCGTCATGCAGATCGGCGAACAGTACGCACGCGAGTTAGCCTGGGCGTATTTGGCCTGTGTCTCCTTTGTTGATGATCAGGTGGGGAAAGTTCTCGGGGCGCTCGAAAACAGTCCTTATGCCGACAATACAGTTATCGTTGTCTGGTCAGACCATGGGCAGCACTTGGGCGAAAAAAAGCATTGGCGCAAGCAATGCCTGTGGGAAGAATCGACGCGCGTTCCGCTGGCCATACATATTCCGGGCGCATCAACAAATGGGCAAACCTGCAGTCGCAGCGTGAGCCTGCTCGACTTGTATCCGACACTGAACGACATTTGCGATCTGCCGCCAATCGAAGGTCTGGAAGGAGACAGCCTGATGCCGTTATTGGACAACCCGGAGGATCACTGGAACCGTCCCGCGGTGACAACGTGGTACTATCAGAATCACTCCGTTCGGAGTGAGCGCTGGCGTTATATCGTGTACCGCGACGGCAGCGAAGAACTTTACGATCATTCCCGCGACGCGCTCGAGCATCGAAATTTGGCGAACGATCCCCAGTATGCAGAAATCGTCGAAGAACACCGAAAATGGCTGCCATCCAAAAACCAACTACCGGCCGGCATGAACGAGTGGGAAGGCGACTCGCTCGACAAGAAAGTCAGGCAATGGGAGAAGTCAGGCGGCGTCCCCGATTGGCTTCAATAGTTTCATCCTTGTTCTGCTGCACAATTCTGGTACCCGTCCGAATGTCATCTTGATGAGGCCCAATCATGGCAAGCAAAACGCGCGTACGTCAACTCGTTGTTGGGACCGGATTGTTCTTTGCGATGCTGGGACTCTTTGTGTCCGATGTTTCAGGACAAGAAGACGGCGTTCGCAGATATCTGTACGTAGCCGTTCCGGGAGTCCGAAACTACTTGGAATACGGCGGTCATGGCCTGCTTGTATTTGACATCGACAACAATCACGAATTCGTGAAACGCATCCCGACTGGCGGCGTCGACGAGAATGGCAAGCCGATCAATGTCAAAGGAGTTTGTGCATGCGCCGAAACAGGCAGAATCTACATCAGCACCATTAAGACGCTGATGTGCCTCGATTTGGTCTCTGAAAAACTGCTCTGGGAACGCTCCTACGAAGGGGGCTGCGATCGCATGTCAATCTCACCCGATGGATCGGTCATCTATCAACCATCATTTGAGAAAGACCATTGGCACGTCATTGAAGCCTCCAGCGGCGAAGTCATTGCCAAGATTGTGCCCCGGTCGGGTGCGCATAACACAGTTTACGGACGAGACGGACGTTTCGCATATCTTGCCGGACTGCGCTCGCCGCTGCTTACCGTGGCAGAGACTTCGAGCCATACTGCCGTGAAGACTGTCGGCCCCTTCAGTCACAGCATCCGACCCTTTACGGTTAACGGGCGACAGACGTTGTGTTTTGTGAATGTGAATGAACTGCTCGGTTTCGAGATCGGTGATATTACGACCGAAAAAAAACTCCACCGAATCGAAGTTCAAGGTTTTGAAAAAGGACCGGTCAAAAGGCACGGCTGCCCGAGCCATGGCATCGGAATGACACCAGACGAGAAGGAGATTTGGGTCACCGATGCCACGAATACACGCATGCACATTTTCGATGCCACCGTCATGCCGCCCAAACAGCTCACGAGTATCGTCGTGCGCGACGAGCCGGGCTGGATTACGTTCAGTCTCGACGGCACATTGGCTTACCCTTCAACCGGCGATGTCATTGATGTGGCAACTCGCCAAATCATCACTGGCTTGACGGACGAAACCGGCACGGCAGTTCAAAGCGAAAAAATGCTGGAGATCGACTTCCGAGGCAATAGGCCGCTCCGAAACGGCGATCAGTTCGGCATAGGCCGAGTGGTGAACTGACCGCGAGCCTCGACCCTTCGAATCGGAATACGCAGTGCCAACACGGCAGACTACGCCACGCCGGACGCGCATGTCGCACCAGCGAATCAAAGCGACTCATTGACTGTTGCTTCGACCGTCGTTTCGATCGCCAGACATATCCCTTCTAAGTCGAGATCGTCTTCCTCTTCGCCGAACGGCTCCTCGATCGTATAAGCCATCGTCTCGATCCCGACCATGAAGTAAGAATTCACGATCGTCAGTGGGATGGTCCAATATTGAAATTGTTCAACCAAACCCCAAGGCAGGGTTACCAGAAAAAGAATGACACACTGGTGCAAAAAAACTCGGTACGAAACCGACAACGGCGTCAAAAGGATTCGCTCGCACGCTCCACACACCTCCATAAACTCGCGGGCATCGCTATCCATCACGCGCAAGGCTTCATCCTTGATCAATCCCTTGTCTCTCCACGACATGATCTGCTGGTACATGACCAGTGCAATTCGATTCGGAATATGTCCCGAAGAGAGATCGACATCCGGCAAAATCGGGAACGCCTTATCCATCGCGTGACCACGTAACCGGTCTTTAAGCGCGTAGGCGAACGCGATGATTAATTGGCCGTGTCGCTCGAGTTCATCTTGTGGCGGATTGACAACCGATTGAGCTTTGATCACTAAATTGCGACTGATATTGACCAGTTTGCCCCATTGCTTTCGAGCCTCCCACCAACGTTCGTAGGCACTGCGTGTGCGAAACGCTAACAGGAGCCCCAGTACCAAGCTCAGTGATACGTAGATTTCAGCCGGATGGTCACCGATTTTGTGATAGCTGGTCGACTCCTTCCAGTACACCAACGCACTGTACGCACCCACAATCAGGGACCACACCCAGGTTTTGCGTAATGCTGCTGTCGAGGCAATGAAGTTTTGTATTTGCATGGCTCGGATTTCCAGCCGTTACAAACAATTCGTTTGGGGAATCGGCAATGTCAGGCCACAATAGGCCGAACAGGCGAATTCCTCAACGATTTCCCAGCCGAATCCCGAACTTCGAACAAGATTCTTAGAACGATCGTTCATACCAAACGCCTGATCTTGCGGCGGGAATTACCGCCAAGATATACTTCGTGCCAAGTGTGGAAGACAAGGAGGGAGACCATGCTGGCCTGCGGTATCATACCGGCTCGATTGCAGTCAACTCGATTGCCACGAAAGTTGCTTCTCGACGAAACCGGTAAACCGTTGTTGCAATACACGTGGGAGGCGGCAGGTCGATCCGAAGAGTTGGCCGACGTCGTCGTTGCCACTGATAGCCTGGAAATTCGTGACGCCGTGACGCGATTCGGCGGCCGAAGCGAATTAACGGGCGAGCACCCCAGCGGGACTGACCGGATCGCCGAAGTTGCCGCACGATCGTGTCCCTGGGCCGATATTGTCGTGAATATCCAAGGCGACGAACCAGAGATGGATCCCGAACACATCGATAAACTGGTTCAACTTCTGAAGTCAAACCCGAACGCCCAAATGGCGACATTGGCAACGAGGATCGATAATGAGCAGATCCTGCACGATTCCTCTTGTACGAAGGTCGTTTGCTCGTCCGACGGACGGGCCTTGTACTTCAGCCGTGCAGTGATTCCGCACGCTCGGGACCGCGACATCACCGAGCTCTTAGCTGCCGATTCGCCATGGCGACTGCATTTGGGCATATATGCCTACAAACGCGAATTTTTGCTGAATCTGACGCAAATACCACCGACGCCGCTGGAACGCCTGGAGAAACTGGAACAGTTACGCGCCCTCGAAATTGGTGGTACAATCTATGTCGGCGATGTCGACCACCGTTCGGTTGGCATCGACACTCCGGATGATTATGCTCGGTTCGTCGAACGGCAACGAAGCCGTGCGGCGTAGCCCCGATGGGCGCACAAGGGGCACGACATCTATCAAATTTCCGCCGAGAGGTACGTACGGGGAAACAACAACGTTTTTGCACAATCATCGTGCGCCGTTTTGGGCTCTTCCAATTGACTTCGCAAGTCGGCGATTGGTTTAGCCAAAGCGCGGCATTGGACGAGTCGCGAAGTCTGCATTCCGTTGGCCGGTCCGAGGAAAGGGACAATGACCAAACATATTTTTGTTACAGGCGGAGTTGTTAGTTCTTTGGGAAAAGGACTGACATCAGCATCAATCGGCCTGCTGTTGGAGCGGCGGGGATTGAACATCCGCATGCAAAAGCTCGACCCGTATATCAACGTCGATCCGGGAACGATGAGTCCCTATCAGCACGGAGAGGTTTACGTTCTTGATGATGGCTCGGAAACCGATCTCGACCTAGGCCATTACGAACGCTTTACCGATAGCCCGTTGTCACGCGGTTCGAATTACACGACCGGACAGATTTACCAAAGCGTGATTTCGAAAGAACGCCGCGGCGAATACTTGGGAAAGACTGTTCAGGTGGTCCCCCATGTCACCGACGAAATCAAGCAATGCGTACGCAAACTCGCCGGGCCCGACGTCGATATCGTCATTACGGAATTAGGAGGAACGGTCGGTGACATCGAAGGACTACCGTTTCTCGAGGCGATTCGGCAGATTCCCTTGGATGTCGGTAAAGAGAACTGTCTGTTTATTCATTTGACACTCGTTCCCTATTTGAAGGCCGCTCGAGAACTCAAAACCAAACCGACCCAGCACAGCGTCGGACAGTTGCGACAGATTGGTATTCATCCCGACATACTGATTGTGCGAACCGAACGACCACTTGGTTCCGACAACATTGAAAAGATTGCGCTGTTTTGCAATACGGAAAAGGAAGCCGTTATCGAAGAGATCGACAAGGAATTCTCGATTTACGAAGTTCCCCAAGGACTGTTGGACCACGGCCTCGATCAACTCATTCTCGACAAACTTCACTTGGATGCCCAACCGCCTCAGATGGATGATTGGCGGGAAATGCTGCAGCGCCTCCGCAATCCGGAACATGAGATCACAATTGCCGTCGTCGGCAAATACATCGAGCATCGCGATGCCTACAAGTCGATTTACGAATCGCTCGACCATGCAGGAATCGCCAATTCGAGCCGCATTCTCATCAAGCGAATCGAAGCCCAGGACATCGAAGAACAGGATCCTCAACTCTTGTTGAGTGGCGTCGACGGCATTCTCGTACCGGGCGGATTTGGCCGACGAGGAATCGAAGGAAAGATTCAGGCCATTCGCTATGCGAGACAATGCGAGATTCCGTTTTTCGGTATCTGCCTGGGGATGCAATGCGCTGTCATCGAATTTGCACGTAACGTCCTAGGATTGCCGAACGCACATAGCACCGAATTCGCTAGCGACACCGATCACCCGGTCATCTGCCTGCTGGAAGAGCAAAAGAAAATCACCTACAAAGGTGGAACGATGCGTCTCGGGGCGCAACCCTGCCTGCTATCGGAGGAGTCGCACGCCGCGGAATGTTACGAAGCTGACGAAATCAGCGAACGGCATCGCCATCGGTACGAATTCAATCCTGAATACAAGGCGCAACTCGAAGAATCCGGGATGGTTGTCACAGGGAGCAGTCCCGATGGAACTCTCGCTGAAATCGTTGAGATTTCCGATCATCCCTGGTTCGTTGCCGTCCAATTTCATCCCGAATTCAAATCCAAGCCATCAATGCCGCATCCATTGTTCAGCGGATTCGTTGCAGCCGCATTGCAGCGGCATCAACAGCGCCTTCAATGGCAAATGTAATGGTGACATTGAGTCGCTGCTGCTAAGGGGCGGTGGTACGCTGCAGCGTATTACACTGACTTGTGGCCGCGAAAATCGCGTTTTGTACTAACATTGCTGGCTCCCACGAGCCAGAGATGACAACGAGAAGTAGTAAACCGCGACAATTCTTAATAATTGCTTGGCGTACCGCGTCGTCGCACGCCGAATCGTTTTCGTTACAGCCACGATATGAGCAATTCGCCAATAGCCGGCTTACTGGTTATCAACAAGCCAAGCGGTCCGACTTCCCGAGATGTCGTGAATCGCGTCACCCGATTGGTCAAGCCGTCCAAGGCCGGGCATGCCGGCACTTTGGACCCTCTGGCATCCGGGGTATTGATCGTGTGCGTCGGGAAGGCCACACGTTTAGTGCCGCATCTTCAGACCCAATCAAAAGTGTACCGTGCGAAGTTTTTGATGGGGTATCGTAGCGAAACCGACGACATCACTGGCGATGTCACCGAACTCGATCAGACAAAACCGATAACTGAAAACGACATTAAGTCGGTCATTCCGGATTTTCTCGGTGCCATTGAACAGGTTCCGCCGAAATTCTCGGCAGTACATGTCAAAGGGAAGCGAGCTTACGAGCTAGCGCGAGCCGGATTCGATGTCGAAATCGCTCCTCGAACGGTGAGTGTTTACCGGCTCGAACTCTTGGACTTGAATCCCCGGGAAATGGAATTGGAGATTGAATGTGGAAGTGGGACGTATATCCGTGCGATCGGTCGTGATATCGGACAACGTCTTGGAACGAGTGCGGTGATGAGTGAATTGGTACGTACGCGGATCGGCCGTTTTGACATTCAGGATTCAGTCGAAATGAAAGATGTCAACTCGGATACACTCGATCAATTCCTGCGACCGCCCAGCGAGGCTGTGCTCGATCTGGCTCAGATCCAATGTCGTTCAGAGGAACTCGACGACGTGCGGTGCGGTCGGCCAATCGATTGTCGTAAATCCGATTCATTCGCAGAAGACAAACCGATCGCGCTATTGACGCCGACAGGTGAATTGGCGGCGTTGGCACGTTTAGACCGTAGCAAGAATCAACTTGCCCCGACGCAGGTCTTTCTTCCGCAAACGGCTTATAACGAGGCTTAAGCCGACACGGTTGATCTCGAAACAATCGAGAAAGGTCGGCGGCACAAAGCCTTGGCAGTCCGGCGGCAAACAAGTTGGAGCCGAGCCGTCTATTTCGTGGCCGATTCCGTATCATCGGAACCCGCAACCTTCGAGCTCCCCGGCAGCTTGGGATCGTTAATTTGCGTGACCGTCCCCGCAGATTCCGCAGGCGACACGCGTTCCTTGTAGATGACCAAAGCATCCAAGGCGTGGTACAAAGGTCCGCAATCGGCGGGTTGGGTCCGATTCTCAATCATGTCATCCGCGACCGCCTCAATCGCACGTTGAACCCAGTCTTCCTGCAATCGTTTGTCGGAAAGTGCAATCATCAGCCATTCCAGGATATGGCCTGTTGTCGCAATTCGCTTTTCGAACTCCCGACTGAAGCCCGGCCCTTTGAAGTATTCCGATGAAAAGGTGCCGTCACGATTCTGCAAAGACTTTGTTGCGGCAATGTAACGTTCAATTTTTTGACTCGCTTCGAACCAAGCTCCACGCTCCGAGAGCCCTTCTTCTCGACATCGATTGCGGGCGTACGACATGGCGAACAAGGCGTGAGTCCCCCCACAGGCCGACTTTTCGATGGTGGCTCGGGACTGAACCTGAACGAGGCGCTCGATGCTCCAATGCTGGCCACGATTGTTCACCCAGCGAGCATCCGGCGGCAAATAGTGGCTCAATGCCCATAGTGACCAAGTGACTTCTTCAATGTCATTGACTTCCATTTGGGCATTCTTGACCATGTCCTTGATTGTGATCGTGCGATGCCCCGCCTTGAACTTATAATCAAGCGGCAAATCGGACATGCACATGATCGCCAGAAACTGGTTGGGATGCCCTTCGAAGATGTAATCTTCAGTGTAGGGGTGAGATTTTCCACCATAGATTGTTGTTTGAAAAAGCGGTTCGCCTCGATAAGACGCGCCGCCAGCAACCCAATCGAGAGCACGAACGAATCCCTTTCCGTCCTTCCTGCGAAGTTGGAAGTCGTGGCGTAATGCCAGGATTCCGTGCATCACCTGCCAAGGTGTATGGTGATCAGCAGTCAGAAATCGACGGCTGGTAATGCGGATAGCCTCGTCGACCTTTTCCACGATCGGATCGACAGTTACCGCATCGTGACTGTCCGAAGCACTTGACGTACCGACTTCCTGTGCCAATGCAGTTCGGTTACCGGCAGAAAACACGCTGATCGCAATCGCAAATGCGGCAAACGCGTTGACCCGTCGATTCTCCATTGTGTGCGCAACTCCCAGTTGATTCCTTCAGAGATAGATTGAGCGCATTTGTCGCCAACTTGAGACAAGGTCAGGTACGATCGCTGCTGATGGCGGTCATAACCATCGTGCAGCAGTCCTTACGCGTAGGTTCCTTGTCTTGCCGCAAGCGCGCCTTGGTCGTTGTAAGTGATCGGAAGATTGACCCAGGTATCTATACGCGAACAGGTTTCGTCAGTCGCATCACAAGCTTATCCGTGCCAACAACCGCCTTTTTCGTTTCCGGCGATAGAGAAGCGAATTCCGATCTAACCGTTCTGAAGGCGCATCCAAGAACTACTTGGTTGATTCGTAGTTCCGGCGAATCCCTTAAGGTCTCCCTCACCGGATCATGCTGCGCCAAACTAGGCAAGGTTTGACTGTTGCCACGTTCTCGATACCCCGACACTGTTTTCAAATGTGATGACAGCGACGACTGGATGAGATTATCTGCAGCGTACCGATGCCGCCGGCTTGATTTCCCAAAAGCCCAGGCTTCCCCTGAAGTGAAGAATTGTCCTAACCGATACGACTTGAATTTAAGCCTGCCTCAAAGCTTCGACTAATCGATCGATGTCATCGTCATCAGTATAGACGTGTGGGCTGGCCCGAAGACGCCCGGCACGGAGATTAAGCACGACTCCGGCCTCAAGGCAACGAGCGAGGATCGGCTGTAGCTGCTTTCCAGGAAGTTCGAACGCGACGATACCGGACCATCGCATGTCGTCCCGGGAACTGGCAATAACGGCACCGATTCCTTTCAGTTTGTCGCAAAGACGGTCGGTGACCTCTCGAAGGCGGCCCGAGACCGCATCAATTCCATAACCGTCGATGAATTGCAAACTCGCGCCGAATCCATGTAATCCGCACATATTGTACGATCCACCCTCGTAACGCGACGCTGTGCTCTTCAGCTTAGGTGAGGGATCGGTAAAGTCGCCGGACTTCTGCACGCTGTTCCAACCCAGCCCCAGTGGGCGGAGATGCGGTAGAATTCCTTTGCGCGCAAAGAATACCCCTGCTCCTTCCGGCCCTAACAGCCACTTATGTCCGTCAGCCGACAAGAAGTCGATCGAACTGTCTCCCAGGTTCAGCGGAAGTGTGCCCAACCCTTGAATGGCATCGACAAAACAAAGGCCGCCGCACTTGTGAGCAATGTCGGCAATCGCCTCGATGTCGTTTCGCCAACCGGTCGCATAACCGACCCAGCTAACCGCAACAACGCGAGTCCGTTGATCGCATGCGGCTTCAACTTCTGAAACGTCGAACTGCTCGGATCCTTCTCCAATTTGCCGGATCTCGACCCCTCGATCCTCGAGGTTCAGCCAAGGCAAGCGATTGGTCGGGTAGTCCGTGACTGGGAATACGACGTTGTCTCCCTCTCGCCAATCGATCCCCTCGGCAACGATATTCACTCCTTCCGTCGTGTTGCGAATGAGCGCAATTTCCGAAGTAGCCGCTCGAACAAAACGAGCAGAAAGCTTGCGCACTTCTTCCACTCGTTTACGCCATTGGCCCCAATAAGCATCTCCATTCTCGGCAATATCGTCAGCCCATTCCATCATCGCCGAACGGGCAGGGCCGCTTATTGGTGCGACGGCGGCATGATCGAAATAGGCCCACTTCTTGGTCACCGGCATTTGCCGACGAAACTCCGCCCAACAATCGCTGTCAGATTGACTGCTCATTTATGCTTTCTTCTCGCAAGATGATGACACAGGGACAAAACGCCAACTGCGGAAGCCAATCCCGGGCGACGTCCGCGGGATCAATTCAACGGCATCGATTTCAAATCAACAGTCATCTATGATGACGCTCGACTTCCGTATGCTCAACATCCACGCAAACCGTTAACGAACAATGCCCGACGATCGACCCTCGCGTGACGAGTTGGCGTCACTCTATCTCGATCAAATTCCGTACGCCCCCTATCCCGTTCAGGAAGAAGCCCTTCTGGCGTGGTTCGAGTCGGACGAGGGCGTGCTTGTTTGCGCTCCCACGGGCACTGGCAAGACTCTGATCGCTGAAGCGGCCTTATTCGAAGCCCTTCATTCGGGAAAGACCGCCTACTATACGACGCCTCTAATTGCACTGACCGAGCAAAAATTTCAAGAAATGCAAGAGGCAGCTGTGCGTTGGGGGTTTCAGGCGGAGGACATCGGCTTGGTCACAGGTAATCGCCGCGTCAATCCCAACGCGTCGATTCTGGTCGTCGTCGCTGAAATCCTGCTCAATCGCCTGCTGCACGAATCGGCATTCGACTTCTCGAACGTCTCATCGGTCGTCATGGATGAATTTCATAGCTTTTCGGATCCATCTCGCGGAATTGTTTGGGAACTCGCACTGAGCTTTTTGCCGAAACATGTCCGCTTATTGTTGCTTTCTGCAACTGTCGGAAACTCTGCCGATTTCGTCGTTTGGCTCAATCGCAGCCATGGCCGAAAGCTCACATTGATTCAAAGTACTGACCGTAAGATTCCACTCGAATACAACTGGGTCGCCGACCAACTGCTGGGAGAGCAACTCGAATTGATGGCCGAAGGTGATGAGGCGCACCGAAAAACTCCTGCACTCGTATTCTGCTTCAATCGCGAAACATGTTGGTCGGTCGCCGAACAACTAAAGGGCAAACGGGTCCTACAGGAATCGAACAAGAAAAAGCTGGCAGAAGAAGTGAATCGACATGACTGGTCGCAGGGGGTCGGACCGAAGTTGAAACCGATTCTGCTCCGGGGAGTCGGAGTCCATCACGCTGGCTTGTTAC
>JANQRQ010000198.1 GCA_028284485.1 Planctomycetaceae bacterium
CCGAGGTGCATTTCCTGGATGGTCACTGGCATCTCGTCCATACCACACCGAGTCCCGTAAGACGTGGTTCCAATTTAGCGGTTACCCAAGGAGCCACCATTGAAGGGCCCTACGCGTTCCCACTCGCCGAACTCTCGCGGGGAAGGCACGATCCTTCGTTGTTCCGCGACGATGACGGCACAACGTATCTGCTATGGTCGAATACACAAATCGCCCCTTTGAATAAGGACATGACCGGTTTTACAGCCGAGCCGGTTCGCATTGATCCCGCGGGCAGCCGCCCGGGACCGGATGGAAAACCGATCAGCCGCATCGGCCACGAAGGGGCAACGATTCGCAAGATCGGCGACAAGTATGTCCATTTTGGAACGGCTTGGTCGACCGACCAAGGTCGCAAAGGCTCTTACAATTTGTATTACTGCACGGCTGATAGAATCTCCGGCCCGTACGGTCCGAGAAAGTTTGCCGGGCGATTTCTGGGACACGGCACGCCTTTTCAAGACAAGGCCGGCCAGTGGTGGTGCACCGCATTTTTCAACGGCAACGTCCCGCCAGTCGAAAGCGAAGGTATCCAAACGCGCGATCTCGGTGAGAACGCCCAAACGATCAACGAGCAGGGGGTCACCATCGTACCGTTGGATGTCCGCGTTTTGGAGAACGGCGATATCCACGTGCGCGCCAAGGATCCACGATATGCTGTTCCCGGCCCGGACGAGGTTCAGGATTTCGGGCTAAACTGATAACCCATCAGATCATTCTGCGATTCGAACAACGATCTCGACATGGCGGTTGACGAGTGCTTTCAATCGTTCTTCGCTGTACGATGGCAGTTGGACTTTCGAGTATCGTAGACCCCGCACGATCTGGCGTAGAGCCGATTCGGTTTCGTGTCTGCATATCCTTCAGCACCATAGAGCAGAGGACTTCCATTGCGACTTGTCACATTCCATAGCGATTGTCGTCGTCGATCGAAGGCGACTAACAAGTTAACAGAATCGATGGTCGCTCGTGGGGCTCTCATTTTCTTTGCCGTCGGATTAATGCATGTCACCCTGCTAGCAGCCGACGAAGCAGAGCGGCAAAAGGAAGAATATGTGCGTTACGCTCTGGAACACGATGGCGACCCCGCGCGGGGCGAACAGCTTTTTAACAATCGCGAGAAGCTGCAATGCAGCAATTGCCACACGATTGCCGCGGAAGAAAAAAGTGGCCCGTTTCTGGAAGGCGTGGGAGACAAGTACAATCGCGAACAATTGATTCGCGAAATCCTCTATCCCAGTCTTTCGATCAAGCCTGGCTTCGAGCAGGTGACCGTTGTCACGACCGATGGACGCGTCGTTACCGGAAGGCTCGAACGTGCCAACCAGGTGATCCATCGCATCATCGATGCCAAGGGCAAAACGATCAACGTCGACACCGACACAGTGGAGACGATGCAGGTTTCGCCGGTTTCAATGATGCCCGCCAATTTGGAACGCACGCTGTCGCTAACCGAATTCGCCGACCTGATGGCCTACCTGCGTACGTTGAAATTCGGCGTACAAAAAGGAATGGTCGCCGGCGGAAAGCTGATCGACATTCCCCGATTAAAGACCCCTGTGACATTTCTTCCGATTCATCCCGATGATATCAAGTTCGACAACCCGGTTTGGTGCGGCGCTCTGCCCGGCACAGAAAACGACATGCTGGTTATCGAGCATCAAGAGTCGCGAATCTGGCGCACCATTCGCAGCGCATACTCGGTCCAGCAAAAATTGTTTCTTGATCTTGGCGATCAGACGTTCATCAGTAACAACCAAGGGTTAATGTGCGTTGCGTTTCATCCCGATTTCACGACGAATCGGCGTTACTTTGTGAAATACGAAGTGGAAGAAGACGATCAGGTCAAAACTACGATCGCCGAACGTCGCGCATCCGCAGATGGCCTCAAGGATTCGGGGCAGCCGTCCCGACGCTTGCTTGAAGTGTTTCAGCCCGCTTTTAACCACAACGGAGGGTGTTTGTTGTTCGGACCGGACGGTATGCTCTACACCGCATTCGGGGATGGCGGTCCGCAGGAAGATCCAAACGGATACTCGCAAAACCGCAGCATTTTTCATGGCTCGATGTTACGCATCGATGTTGATCATCGTGACGAAAATCTGCCGTACGCGATTCCGCCGGACAATCCCTTC
>JANQRQ010000216.1 GCA_028284485.1 Planctomycetaceae bacterium
ATCGTCTTCGGCAGCCGGAAACAATCCGTGGAAAACTTGGCCGTCGATTGCGCCGTCTCGCAGGGTCCGTCAGTGGCACGGAAAGAGGCGACGGCAGATCAGCTCAATTCGACGATTGCTGACTCCCAATCGGAATACATTCTACTGCACGATGCAGGAAGTCCAGTTCCGAATCTCGGCTTCGTCGACGCGTTGTTGTCACAAGCCGAGCCGTCTGTTCCAGTGGCTGGGCTTCTTGCTGCTGATACCTTTCCGTATTTCCAGAACGCCTGGAATGAATTCCCCGATAGAATCTCCTGCCTCGTTTCTCCCCCGACGCTGGCAGGGGCGTTCGTCATCGCGAAAGAAGCGATTTCGAATGTCGGTCCAATGCGGGATGTTGCCGACCCGATATGGGACTGGACAATTCGCGCTGTTCACCAAGGCTATTCGGTTCTGACGGATCCCGGAAGCACGCAAGGCGGTCGCGGCCCGTTGCCACACGGACTACCAGCTCTGGCACCGGAATACCCCGACGATGATTGGCTCGCCGCCCACCTCTCGGGAATCGCGACGGAAAATCTCATACCTCGCTACAACTCTAAGCCGGACGCCGAGGCGATTCGGGCCGGTCTCTTCCAAATCCATGATTTTCTTGAAGAAAGCCACACCGTTGCCCAATCGGTTCAGGGGCAGGGTCGGCGTTCCAATGGCGACTATTGGCATGCGATTATGCATCGACGCGAACCGGATGCCGGCAACTCCAAGTATTGGTTTCGGCGCGTCGGAAAGCATAATGTTCTCGAATTACTCGCCGAACCTGCAACGGCGATACTCGGCGAGTGCGATTCCCCGGAAGCGTCGAGTTGGTCGACTCGGATCGGAGCCCCACACAACTTTGATCCTTTTGTTTTCGTCGACATGTGTGAGTTCGCTCGGCATGAGGGAGACGCCCCTCTGTCTCTGGCCGCTCGCCAGATTCAATGGGCCGAAATGCTGCTTTTGCTGTCCATCTGCCTGGATGATGCCGGAAGCTAACCCCGAAACGAGACGTATTGTTGACAGACCTTCGGGTGGCATTAGAATAGAATAAGTGACCCACCGCTCTCATTACCTGCCACAGGCGGGCTACTTGAGTGGGCATCGTTCGAGGCGGCGTTGCATCGAAATCGCGGTTTTGATCATCCGTTGCAAATGGGCAGAATTTGTCGGATGGCGTGATTACTCTGGAACGAACCTTTACCGCTCGAATGACAGTGCGATGCTCGACGGGACGGGGTTGGATTCGTCCTGACCGCTCGCCATAATAGTTTGTGTACCTGCGATCTGCGCCAACTCCGTTTCGAAAACAGATGTCTTGCGCTTGTGCGAGTCGCTGTCCGAGTTTGGCGAAACGGCAAGAAGACGGCGTAATCGCCAGAAGGAGATACGAAAATGCACAGTCCTCCGGCGTTCATATTTGGTGGTGCGCCCGGACTGCCTGAATTCATCATCATCGGCATTATTGTTCTGCTTCTATTCGGTAAGCGGCTCCCAGGAGCCATGCGGTCGTTGGGGCAAAGCATTGTCGAATTCAAACGGGGCGTCAAAGGAATCGACGAAGCCAGCGAGGACTCCGACGAGGCCTCACGCCCCTAACGGTCCAACTGGCCGCAATGCAATCTGTTGCATATGTGCCCATCCACCGATTGATCAGTAACCGTGTTGAAGAAGGACAGAATATGCTCAGCGCTCCCGCTCTCATTTTTGGTGGTGCACCGGGTCTGCCCGAAATCATAATTGTATGTGTCATCGGCCTGCTGCTGTTTGGCAAACGTTTGCCCGACGTCGCACGTAGCTTGGGTCGAGGCGTTGTCGAATTCAAAAAAGGTGTCCAGGGAATCGAAGACGAGGTCGATCGTACCTGACTGTCAACTCGGGGCCATTCCGACGGGTTTATGAATGAACCTCGCAATCGAGTCCGGAAAATCAATTCGTCCGATCGGTGTTACAAATTCGCTGCGAGACGACCGGGATGATCGCAATTATTGAGGATTGAGACATGGAAACAATTCCCGCATTTTTGTTCGGCGGTGCTCCGGGTCTGCCCGAAATGATGATCGTTGGGATCATTGCCTTGCTGCTGTTCGGCAAACGCCTTCCCGAAGTTGCGCGGAGCCTGGGTAAGGGTATCGTCGAATTCAAGAAGGGCGTCCGCGGCGTTGAAGACGAAGTCGACAACGCGGTTTATTCCCCGCCGAAGTCGCGGCCCGAACCGATCGAAGAAGAAGAAGAAATTACATCGCCCAAGTTCGAGCCGCCGAAATTCGAGCCCTCCGATTCTGAAGACCAGGATTCTTCAGAAGAAGACGATCGCTAACCTCGCAAGGACTCAGCTTCGGTCGGTCATTCAGCGATTGGTGGAATGCGGTGCATTTCACGACAGCCCTGAAGGGGGATTGAGCGAAAAGAAGCTATTGAACGCTTCGCTCTTCGATCGACTCCACGTCGACAATCGTGGCTGTCGGCTTGGCCAAATCGACGACGACCGGCTGCGGCGAATCGACACGCACGATGTTGCCGGCCGCATCACGGGCCGTCATGCGGACGAAGACGTGCGAGGGAACTCCGGCGCCAACCGACCAGGCGTAGCTTCCCGTATCTTGCAACCATCCGCTAATCGGTTCCCACGGCCCACGCGGAGAGGACGAGTAGGAAAAGGCAACTGGCGTATCCGACGGATGTTCATCGCTGACTCGCCAGCGGATGAGAATCTTGTGCAAGTCGGCACCTTGTCCTTGCTCCAACCCGGTCAGTTCGGCTGCGGGAGGAGTTTGGTCGACAACAATCACAACGGATGGTTTCTGTCCATGTTGGGGCGGTTCTTCAGCCAGACCGACACCACTTTGAACGCGAATAATGAATCCATAAACGCCATCGCGTGGCACCTCGACTGAGAATGGGCTCTTCTGGTCAGCATCCTCTCCGTACTTCCACCACTTCTGACCACCATTTTCGGTGATGAAAAGTTCCACGCGCCCCACACCCGAGGGGCCGACGCTGTCGATCTTGTATCCGATTTGAAACTTCTTGGAGTTCACCGTTCGAAATTGACCGGTCTGCCAAGGCGCTGCCGCACCAGAACGAGAATCAGAGATTGAGGAGTTCGCATTGCCATCATTTCCAGACCCGTACCGCCCGCTGGTGATCAAGGGCCGTTTGTCTGTGCTGTCGACAACAAAATGTTCGATAGGCGCCGGCGTCTCTTTGAATGGTTGCGCCTGTACACTTTGTGCATTGATTTCTGGGAGCGGTGACGGCACGGGTTGATAGACAAAAGGATCGGCATTCGATTGAGAAGCCGCCATCGGGAATTGTTCATCCATCGACAGCGTCGGGTGGGGAGTCAATTGATCGTTCGCAATCGGCTGACTGAAATCGGGCACCGAATTCGCCGGACGATTGTCACGCACTGCATCGATGCGAATCTGACTTTGGGATTGACCCACGTTGCCGGCCAAATCTTTAATGCTTCCCCGGACGGCAACAATTCCGCCGTCGGGAACCGACCAGGTGGTCTCACCCGATTGCTCCGGAACGACGGCGACGGGTTGCCACTGAGTCGCTCCCGGTTGAATGAATTCCAGCAGCAAACTAGTAGGATCCAAATTCGGATCACTTGTCTGCCAGAACAATTGCACCTTGCCGGCAGACAACTGCGACATATTGAGTTCAACCAACGGCGCGTCGGTATCGACAGTGACTTTCAAACCGGGCTCGTTGATGGCACCTTCGGGATGTAGCCTTCCGTTGACATCCACCGTACGGACGGCAAACCAATACTCTCCGTCGGAGGTGGCTTGAAAGTCAAAACGGCCATCCTGAGGTGACACAGACTGGATCGACTGCCAATTCGCCCCATGGTCGAACGACGCAAAGAGCTGGATTTCCCGGGCACCCAAACGACGCATTTCCTCGGGCTCGTATCGATAGGGAATACGAAACCGAGTTTTATTGGTGTACACCGGAACGGTCGGAATGGGGGCAGCCGCTGCCTGCACAGCAGTCGCCAACAGCATGATTCCCATAATAATTGGGAATTTGATCGTCATTGCGAACTCCCGCTTATCAACGCCATCGCCGATACGAAGCACCGACGCGACATTCGAGGCCGGATACTGCAACCGTTTAAAATCACAGAACTTACAGCACATCGCTGCGGTGGACGGAATCCGCGCAGCGCACGTGCATTTACGACTATTCTTCGGTATCGACCGTAGGAAAGTAACGACTTGAAGCGAAAATCGTTGTTGGATCGATTGTTCGGGATACGGAATTTGGAGCAGCTCGTACAAAATCGCCGTCCGTGGCAGGGCGAACCGACCGCGACGGCCAAGCGTGCAATTTAGCCGCAATTCGCCGGTGAATTATGAAGTGGACGCAAAGGGTCGGTGCCCTATTTGCCGGGCCTGCCAAGCCCCGGAATGACTCTCCAACCACAACAAGAAAGGCCCGAAGCGTTGGCACACTTCAACCCGATCTGTTGCCCGTCAGGCCTCGCCCATCACTTGAATCAAGTGCCGGGCATTCAGCCCTCATAGGCTGCCATACTGCTTGGATGCCATGCTGCAACTCAATCATCGAACAGTAGGCCAGATCGAAGGGCAGTGCGACAATGCTCCGGCGATTCGACCGGGGACGACCTTTCCGGCGAAAAATGCCGAAACGGCTCTGCGCGTGGCCTGGTCTACAACAATCCCACTCAGAGAAAGAAAAGAATAGAGCCAAGCACCTGTAACAGCAACACGGTGGCGATCCAGGCACGCTCTCGGCGCTCGGCAGCAACAACCAAATATACGATTCCGACAACGGAGCCGATGAGGAATCCGAGTATGCCGTAGCCTGCCGCAATCATCATTTGAAAGTCGCCGTGTCCTTGATAGGACCCCACGGCTGTTCCCAGCGTCGTCAAGAGAAGTGGGGCTATCGCAGCGGAGATCGAACCAAGCGGAAACTGTGACCGCCGGCGAAAGTCCTTCGGCAGCTTCAACATTCGCTGAGGTTCACGGCGATCTGTAATGCCAGGCCTCCCTCGGATGTTTCCTTGTACTTCGCGTTCATGTCCTGCGCCGTTTCCCACATCGTACGTACGACCGCATCGAGGGAAACACGCGCCTCGGCCGGGTCTCGTTGAAGGGAAATCTGGGCCGCGGTAATTGCTTTGACGGCTCCCATCGCATTACGTTCGATGCAAGGGATTTGGACTAATCCGCCGATCGGATCGCACGTCATGCCGAGGTGATGTTCCATCGCAATCTCGGCCGCTTCCGCCGCTTGCTGGGGCGAGCCGCCCAAACATTCTGTCAGCGCGGCGGCCGCCATCGCCGAAGAGACGCCGATTTCCGCCTGGCATCCACCCATTGCCGCCGAAATCGTCGCCCCCTTCTTGAAGATGCAACCAATTTCGGCTGCCGTCAAAAGGAATTCCACGTAAGCATCTTCCGGCATGTCGCAGAAGCAGAGGCAGTACAACAGGACGGCAGGAATCACGCCGGCCGCTCCGTTAGTTGGCGCGGTGACCACGCGTCCGAAGGCGGCGTTTTCCTCATTGACCGCCAGTGCAAAGCAGCTCACCCAATCGAGCACGCATTGAAAATCGCGTGACTGCTCGCGGATTTCGTTGAGCCACCCATTTCGGTCAGCGGAACAGGGATGCCCCAGCAGATTCGCCGCCGTACAAGCCGCACGACGTTGCACGTTCAATCCACCCGGCAACATGCCTTCAGTTCGGCAACCGCGATGTACGCAATCCAACATCGCATCTTTGATCGCAGCCAGTTCCGTGTGAATTTCCAGTTCGCTCCGCCAGGCCAGTTCGTTACGCATTACGATTTCTGAAATCCGCAATCCCTCTCGCCGGCAGTAGCCAAGCAAATCGTCTGCGCAATTGATCGGGAAGGGGAGCGTCGTTGAGTCTGTTTCCGCTGATTCCCCTTCCTGGGTGATGAAACCGCCGCCGATCGAATAGAAGACCGCCTCAGTTTTTGTGCCGTCCTTTCCAAATGCGGTGAAGCGCATGCCGTTCGGATGCAGGGGGAGTTGCTCCTCATCACGAAACACGATGTCGGTCGCCGGCTCAAACGGAACGGTGGATTTGCCCGACAGCAGGAGTCGTTTGCTGTTCGCGATCTGCCGAATGCATTCGTCAATGATGTCGACTTCGATCGTTCGCGGATCGTTGCCGGATAGCCCGAGTTGGACGGCGACGTCCGTCCCGTGTCCTTTGCCGGTCTTGGCCAGCGAACCGTACAGATCGACGGTGATGCGTTCGACGTCGGCAAGCGTTTCGGGCGTGAGTTCGCCGAGGAAACGTCTCGCCGCCTGCCAAGGCCCCATCGTGTGGGAACTGGATGGCCCGACGCCGATCTTGAACATATCAAACACGCTGAGCGATTGCATAGTTGGTCGCTGCGACGACTTCGAACGAGGTTTCTGCCGTGGCCCAATTGACCGTCAACGAGCTAGCGAAGCCATCTTCCAAGTAGCTTCAGTATAAGCATACAAACTTATGAAGCACTTTAGTCCTTTTCGATTGAACTGCCCGCCAGATTCCTGCCCGATGGGGACTGGGCAATCTTTCGTCCATTTCGGAAACTACCGAGAACCGCATTTTGAGGATCTCATTGAAGAGTCTTGTGCTATAAGCCACAGCAACTCAGGGCCTGTCCTGGCCTACGTGCTCTCCGTATGTGAGAATGCTACGCAAGTAACGGGCCGGACGATCGCGCACGCCGCTCGAGTCTACCAATCGGAACTGATTCTCTCATTCAGACAACAAACATTCGATGGCAACAACAATGGGACCAACACCAAAGAGGTTCGTGATCGGCCAGACGATGATGCAATCGCATGGCATCTGTGTGTGCATCTTGCTGGGCATGCATGGCGTCTCGCACGCACAACAGGTCATTCCACATCGTTTGCCGAATCGTGGCGGAGATCCCGTTGTCACGCACGGGCCGATCCTAGGGCGGCTGGGAGCGCATCAAATGGGCGTTTGGGCCCGGACATCGCGTCCGGCGACATTTCAGATTCGCTACGGGAAAGACGGTACCAACGAAAGCACATTGTCGCAGCCAGTCACAACACGCATCGAATCGGACTGCACCGGATGGCTATTGCTGACCGACCTCGACGCTGCCACTGAGTACCAATACAAGATCGTCGGTCTGGAACCAGCTGACGGGCAAACGATCGAAGGCACGTTCCGCACGCTCCCTGACTCGAATGACTTCCGCAACGCCGACCGGAATCCGCAGGGACTCTTCAACTTCTCGTTTGAGTTTGCATGCGGGAATCTCCAGAGGCGACAGGGTATACAGAAACAATTCATCCCCGCGTTTGCCACG
>JANQRQ010000254.1 GCA_028284485.1 Planctomycetaceae bacterium
ATCGTGTTGGACAGTTCTGAGGTATGAGACCGCTCCAATGGCGTCATTGGACGCGTCACAGAAGGTATATAGTTCCCGTCTTCTGTCCCAAGGCGAGCATTACATCGGTGCGATGCGGGCGGCGGCGAATTTCGCCTGGTGTAATCGTCAGGTCTTGATGTGGCACGCGCGAGAGGTGTTCCAGTCGGTCTTCGGCAAGAGTTGGGAATCCATGCAGATGAATCTCGTCTACGACGTTGCTCATAACATTGCGAAGTTGGAAGAGCACGATGTGGCGGGAGAACGCAAAAATGTTTGGGTTCACCGTAAAGGGGCAACCCGGGCCTTTCCGCCGAAACATCGCGAGATTCCCGATCGCTATCAATCGATCGGACAGCCGGTGCTCATTCCGGGCGACATGGGCAGGGCCAGCTGGGTGCTCGTCGGACAATCCGGCAGTATGGAGCAAACTTTCGGTACGACTTGCCACGGGGCGGGCCGCGCCATGAGCCGTACGCAAGCTGTCAAAAAAGCCAAGGGTCGCCGCATCGACAAGGAGCTATTGGCGAAAGGTGTTGTCGCTCGTGCCCGCGGATGGCGTGGGTTGGCAGAAGAACAGCCCGATGCCTACAAGGATGTCAATCTGGTGGTCGATGTTGTCCATCGTGCTGGCTTGTCGCACAAGGTGGCCCGCATGCGACCGATCGGAGTCATCAAAGGTTAGAGCGAACGAATTGCAGATTGCTCAACGTCTCATCCGAAGATCTTGTTGACCAATTGTGGCCAACAAAGATCTCAGGCATCCTTGGCGGCAGCCGAGACCGCTTCACGGACCGTCACCGTTCCCTCGTACAATGCTCGGCCGACGATCACACCATCGAGAGCTGGGTGAGAATCGCCAACCGCGGCCAGCTTCCGGATATCGTCTACAGTCGTCACACCACCCGAGGCGATGACCGGCACGCCCAATTCGGACAGTTGACCGAGATCTGCCAGTGTCCCGTCGTCGATGCCCTGCATCATGCCATCGTTGGCAATATTCGTATAAATGACGGCGGCCAATTCGAGTTGGGCATATTCTCGAGCCAAGTCGAGGGCCGACGTCTCGGACACATCGAGCCAGCCTTCGGTCGCCACCATCGAATCGCGGGCATCGAGCCCCAACGCCAAACGACCGGGATAAGCAGCGGTCATGTTCTTGAACCACTCCGGCTGCTTCAGAGCCTGTGTGCCAATGATGACACGGTCGACGCCAACGTCGTTTAGCATCAGCTCAATCGCGCCATCGTCCCGAATTCCCCCACCGAATTGACAGGGGATTTCAAGTGCATTCACGATTTCTCGGACGATCTCATGATTCGCCGGAGACCCTTGCTTGGCACCGTCGAGATCGACAAGGTGCAAACGCTGCGCCCCTTCGTTCGCCCAGCGGCGGGCCATTTCCACCGGGTCGTCACCGAACACGGTTTCCTGAGCATAGTCCCCTTGTCGGAGACGAACACATTTGCCGCCGCGCATGTCAATCGCCGGAAGGACTTCCATAATTCCACTGAAACCTATTCACAATTTGGGATAAGAAGTGCGTCGACACACCGATAGATTTGTCGATTGCTCCGAGATTTTCACTCTACCGAGGACGCGCTATCGTAGCGGGATTGTCCTACTTTAGAAACCCGCTGCGTACGGCCGGCGCCTCACTGAGGCGATCGTTTTCCGGGTCGTCGATCGCCAGCAATCTCCGGAGCTGTGGCGTCAGCTTTGCCTGAACCTCCGGTCTTAGCAGCGCTTTTTGGTGCTGTTGTTGCGGTTTGTCGCCGCGAGCAAAGAATGCGTGCATCGCCGTCCGGCAGGCATCGGTTCGATTGGCCATTCCGCCATGCCACAGATGGGCATTCATCACCACGACCGTACCGGCCGATCCGGTCAACAGTAATTCTTCCGGATGTCTTGCCGTCGGGTCCGCTAAAACATCTTGCGGAAGTTTTCCCCAACGATGCGATCCGGGAATCACGCGAATCGGGCCGTTGTCCGGCGTGAAATCGTCAAGCATCCAAACCGAATTACAAACCCAATATCCTTGATCGTCGGCGATAGCAGCCATGTCGGCATGCAACGGTTGTGCCTGCTCGTAATGCGGATTGACCGAGCGGACATTAAGGCTACTCAGTTTGAAGTTCGGTCCGAGTACCGCCTCGACCAGTTCCAGCAGACGCGGCAGGACGATCAGTTCGGCGAAGATTTCGCCTTTGTCCACAAGATTGGCCAGTCGCCGGCTCCCCGGTTCCTGTTTGAACTCGGCCCCCGCATTTTCGCCTTCCGCCTCGAACAAACCCTCGACCTGTTCTTTGAGCGCCGACAGTGTCGAGCCGCCGATAAAATCGGGCAAGACGACGAACCCCTGTTCGTCCAATTGCTTTCGTTCGACGGAAGTCGCGGTCATGTGCGCAACGAGGTCCTATAGCGAGGCGAAGTTTTCCAACAGCTTGAGTCCGACACGCTGGCTCTTTTCGGGATGAAACTGCGTCGCGTACATGTTACCACGTCCGACGGCGGCAACGAATGGTGAGCCGTGACCACTTGTGGCGACGACCACCGAACTCTCTTTCGGGACAACGTGATAGCTGTGCACAAAGTAAAAGTGCGCATCGGACGGAATTCCATCGATCAAAGGGCAGGGCTTCTGCACATCGAGACGGTTCCAACCCATGTGCGGAATTTTGAGATCTGGTTGATCCTCGAATCGCACAACTTCGCCCGGGACAATCCCCAGCCCCGGCCATTCGCCATCCTCGTAACTGATGTCGAACAACAACTGTAATCCCAGGCAGATGCCCAAAAACGGTTTGTCGGCATCAACGTGTGCCTGGACCGGTTCGACTAAGCCCTGTGATTTGAGGGCCGCCATTGCGTCGCGAAATGCCCCCACCCCCGGCAGAATGACCTTTTCCGCAGATGAGATTTCGTGCGGATCCGAGCTGATGTGGGCATCGACTCCCAGTTTTTCACAGGCCTTCTGCACACTCCGCAGATTCCCCATGCCATAGTCAATAATCGCAATCATTCGTCGTTGATTGGTTCAGTTAAACGGTGTCGAAATTCAATTTAAAAGATTGTATTGGCAGTTCATCGTAGGATGGCCGTCTTGAGAAAGCTATTCCCACGCCATTTGACAGGACAGATTTCCCGGCATTCAGGTTCAGTCATCAGTGAATTCAGTGAACTCACTCTCATGCCGACCGTATTGGACGTGACTCGAAGGATTGAAAGTGCTCTAGTTGGTGAAATGTGGGTCATCGCCGAGATGTCCAACGCGTGGAAACGATGTGGGCGCTGACGCTTAGCCGTTTGATTCCGAGTGACCATCTTTCCAGATGTTGTCGAATTGCACGCCACGTCCGGAGTCGCGCCCCGGCCATTCTTCTGTCCGCCAGCGACCAAAGTATTCGTCGACGGTCTCACCGGAAAAATGGGCCAATTGGTCGGCCGATGTCCACTCGTCGGACCATAATTGGGGGTACAGCGGAATTCCCATTAGCCGCTTGATTCCCTGGACGAGTTGCAGCGTGAGCACCAGAAACACGGTCATCAACAGGACGACAAAAAGCAGCACCGGACCCAGGCTGAAGACTCGCTCGGCTATCGGCCAAATCGTTTGCCAGCCGAGGATCACCAGGAGAGTAGCCAAACTGAGATAGGGACCGTAGGGAATCTCGCGGTGCTTGCGGAAAATCCAACAAGCGGCCACAGCCGCGAGGGCGCAGACAGGCGCCAGAAAAAACACAACGACCGTTGGCTGCCACCCGAGAAAACTTCCGATGACCGCCATCAAGATGACGTCGCCGAACCCCATCGCCTCTTGCCGCAGAATGCGAAAACCGATGATGCGGACGGCCCAGACCGTTCCGCCACCAACAATCAGCCCGACAAGACTGACCATCAACCCATGGAAATGGGGATAGTTGCCGACCCAAGCGGGAACTCGCTCGGCTGTTAACGCGAAATGTGTCCAGGCGGGAAGAAGGTCTTGAAACGGCGAAAGCAATTGTGGTTCCTGAAACCAAACCGGCACCAGGTAAACTCGGCCAAGGGCGAATGCTCCCACGACGCCAACCGCCATGGCAGGTAGCGTCGACGCATCGGGGATAATTCTCAAATCAAAGTCGATCAACGACGCCACAACCAGCGATTCCAAGAGAACCATGTGATAAAAATAGCGCCAATGGACAATGGCCGTTTCGGAGAACCAAAACGACCTAGGGATTTCCGTTGGTCCCATTGGCGAATAAACGCAACTATCAAGAATCGAGGCGCCCCACTCATGAGGAACCTCGAACCAATAGACGACCGCGAATAGCAGTCCGTTCATTGCTTCGATCAACGGATAGCGAAAAGAAATTCGCCCTCGGCAATAGCGACAGCGTCCGCGGAGTTTCAACCACCCGATAATTGGCACGTTATCTCGAAACGAGATATGCGTTTGACAGCGCGGGCAATGGGACGGCGGATCATATAACCCTTTCAGCGCGTCCCAGAGGCGGGGTTGTTGGGGAATGCGGTAAATGCAGACGTTCAAAAAGCTACCGATGACAGCTCCGAGGATGAAGAGCCATCCCAACACAATCCCGATCGGCAGCCCAAACATAGCCACGGTTAATTTCCCCCGCCGGCTTGTTCAGCACAGTGTTGGTAAATCTCGTCGACAAGTTCGTCGGCGGCAAATTGATCGGTATCGATCTCGAACGTGGCACACTCCGCATACAACGGCGTTCGCTGTCGAAGTAATTCAACGATCTCACCGTGACCGCCGGTTTTGGTGAGGTCTGGGCGGCCCGCTGCAGAGCGATCATCCCTCTCAATTCGTTTGGCGAGGATTTCGGGCGAGGCTTTGAGCCAGACCACTGGCCCGGCGTGACGCATTTGATCGCGCGTGTCGGCGTTCAATATGGCACCGCCGCCCGCCGCCAGCACGAGGTTATCTCGCGAGAGTAATTCGGCAATCACGTCGCGCTCGATTTTGCGAAATCCGGATTCTCCTTGTTGTTCGAAGATTTCACGAATCGTGCAGCCTGCCTGATTCTCGATTTCGGTGTCCGCATCGACCCATTGCCAACCGAGCCGCTCGGCCAGCGGCCTGGCGACTGTACTCTTTCCACTGCCACGGTATCCGATCAACGTGATGATCATTGCAGTCAATGTCGGTGGTAAACGCGGAGATTCCAAATTTCAATTGGGGAGAAATTCAATTGGGCTGTCAAGGCCGCGTCAGCGAAAGGCTGTACTACTACAAATTCACCTTTCGCGGCTTGCCGGATCTGACGATTACCGAATCTGCGGGAAGGCGAATCCTAAGCGGAAATCCCAGCCTTGTCTGTGTGTCGATTAAGCCGGCTTCGTCGAGGCCACTAAGAGATTTCGCCATTGTCTTGGCCGATTCGTAATCAATCTCCTGACAAATGCTGCTTCACGATGGACCGCATGAAGTTCATGGGTGCCGCCTTTTCTGTAAAAAGTTCGAATTGCAGGGCGGCCTGGCGAACGAACATCTCCAAGCCGCTGACCGTCGTACATCCTGCCGATTGAGCGTCCCGCAATAGCTGAGTCCATTGCGGATTGTAAACCGTATCGAAGACCACCATTCCCGGTTGAAGAGCGTCCGGGGGAAACGGAGACTCATCGATGTTGGGGGACATTCCGACGGACGTACAATTGATGATAATGTCGAACTTTTCCTTTCCGCGATCGTCCCAAATTAAGGTCGGAACGTTCAACTCGTCCGCCAGCTTTTCGGCACGCGACGATGTGCGATTCGTAATTGTTAATGCTCCACCTTGGCTCAATACGCCTAAACCGATGGCCCGTGCGACACCGCCAGCACCGAGCATCAAGACACGCCGGTCTCTGAGGAACTTTCCCGGTTCCGGTTTGTCCAAGACAGATTGCAAACTATCGAGTGCGGCTTGATAGTCGGTATTTGTCGCCCGCCATTCGCCTGATTGGTCATAGGTAAGTGTATTGGCTGCCCCAATTGCCGTCACCGATTCGTCACAGCGATTGGCGAATTCCATCACCTGTTGTTTGTGCGGAATCGTGACGCTGTAACCTCGAATGCCGAGCCAATCGGCGGCTTGCAGGAAGCCCAGCAGTTCGTTGTCGCGGACACGGAGCGGTAGATAAGCCCCGTCGAATGATTCCTCGATGAACGCGGTGTTATGAATGAGCGGGCTCAAGCTGTGCCCGATCGGATCCCCCAATACACCGAAGAGTTTCGTAGCCCGGGTGATTTCGTCAAAACGATACAGGTCTCGCATCTCGTCCCAGGTCAATTGGCCCGGTGCCGTCCCGCTTGATCGGTCGACCGTGGCATAGGTGAACGGCGATCCATATCGTCCGCAGAGGATGCGGCTGAGGACGCCGAATTCACCCATGCAAAAGCCGGCAGTTGGTGTTTCTGCTTGGTCGACGAGTTGCAGCATGCGAATCGAATCGAGCGGCGAGTTGGCCATGGTGACGATTTTGGCGACATCGGCGTCCGCAGCGCAGAGCAGGGCATGAGTCTCCTCCAGATCCTGCGGCGTCGACTCAAAATCGTGGTGGCTGACAATTCGCTGCGTATTCCCTTTACGTGGAAACTGCGAGGCCACATCCAATTCCAGGTCGACATAATCGACCCCCAAGTCGATGACCGTCTGCAGGAGTGCTAGCCGTTCCGATTCGGACTCACTCCAATGACCCTTGTCGGCCTCTCGTCGTGCAGTGGCGATGACAGGGACTTCGCAAGCGGCCAAAATCTGTCGTGCATCGAATGGTTCGGCTAACCAGTCAAAGCGGATTTCAACGAGCTGCGCTCCGCGATCCGTAACGCCATGTATTGTTTGCAGCAGCTTTTCAACGGATTGTTCACCGATACTCACACAGATCATAACGGCCGCCTTCAAAACTAACCGAGTCGGCCGAATTGGCGATCCAAATCGCTTCGGCTGAGGACGAGTGCGGTCGGTCGACCGTGGGGACAGTGATGGGCATCGTCGATGAGATGTCGTTGTTCGAGCAGACTGTCAATTTCTTCGCGTGTCAACCGTTGGCCCGCTTTGATGGCAGCCTTGCACGACATCATGTGCAATAGCGAATCGAGAATATCACGGCGGGAAGGGGTTTTCTCGGTTCCGGTTAATTGTTCGGCCAAATCTCGAACCAGCTTTCCGGGTGCGGTATTCGAAAGAATGGCCGGATAACTATTCACCAAAACTGTATTGCCCCCGAAATCTTCAATGCCGATCCCCAACGTCGCCAATGTCTCGGCATTGTCCATCAGCAGACCAACTTCTTCAGAGGAGAGCTCGACCGTTTCGGGCACGAGCATGCGCTGCGACTCGACGGCGCCCTCGAGTACGCGTTTGCGCAAGTACTCGTAAAGGATTCGTTCGTGGAGCGCGTGTTGATCGATCAGCGTCACGCCATCGTCCGTTTCCACCACCAAATAGCAGTCATGAATTTGCATCGCACGCAATTCGGAAACGTGCGGAGATTTGTCAAATGTCTCGGATGAGTCGACGCGTTGCGCCAACTGGTCGGCATTACGCGCCGGCGACTCAACGTCCGTTTCTGCCGTCTCGGTTCGGTTGGATTCTGGAATGACATCGGCGTCGGGGCTGGACGTGATATCTGCTCCAGAGGCGGTCGTCGTGAATGGATCGCTGGGCGGAATCTGTGTCGCTGGTCGCTGCCCCAGTCGTAGGACATCGTTGGAAATCGGTGCCCCCTCACCACTGGGGCGAGGCATTGTTTCCGGCGTCAATTGGCTCAACTGGCTTTTGGCCCATGTGGAAAGTTCGACCTGCAGCTGTTGTTGCCGTGCAGGATCCGGTTTGATCGTGGGCGTTGCCGTTTCACTATCGGACAATCGATATTCCGATTCGAGGTTCATTCCGAGAAATCGATTGCGGATCATCGACAGCAACTGGCGATACAATTGCTGACCGTCACGAAATCGAACCTCGGCCTTCGTCGGGTGGACGTTGACATCGATTGAGTCCGCCGGAATCTCGAAAAAAAGAAAGACAATCGGCTGCCGGCCGGTCATCAGCAATCCACGGTACGCTTCGGTCAACGCATGTTGCAACGAGCGATCTTGAATCCAGCGCCCGTTGAGGAATAGGTATTGTCCCTTCCGTGTCGACTTGCTTTGGCTGGGATGAGCGACATATCCCCAAATGCGGTTGCCGGCTGCTTCAGACTCGGTCCAAATCAGATTGTCGGCCAGGTCTTTTCCATAAAACAGCGACAATCGATCAATCAGCTTTTCAACAGGCGGCAATTCGAAAACGGATTTTCCGTTGTGCCGCATTGTCATCTGCAATCGGGGATTCGCCAACGCAATGCGCGTGAATTGCTCGCTGATATGCCCAAATTCCGTCGGCGTGGTTTTGAGAAACTTCCGACGGACAGGTGTGCCAGCGAAGATTTGGCGAATCTCGACTGAAGTACCCACCGGGCAGCCGCATGGCTGTGGTGCAACGCGCTTGCCACAATGAACTTCAAGTTCGATCCCGGCCAATTCCTCTTCGCGGCGACTGCGAATGCGTAAATGGCTGACTTCGGCGATCGAGGCCAGCGCTTCGCCGCGAAACCCCATGGTCTGGACGCTGAATAAGTCGTCTGCCGAATCGATTTTGCTTGTCGCGTGTGGCGAAACGGCGATTTCGATGTCGTCCGGATGAATGCCTTCGCCATTGTCGACGACGCGGATCAGGTCGCTGCCACCTTGCTCGATTTCGACGTCGATTCGCGTAGAAAGCGCATCGATACTGTTTTCGAGAAGCTCCTTGACCACGTTCGCTGGGCGTTCGATCACCTCGCCCGCGGCGATTTTGTTGATAATGGCCGTATCGAGATGGTGAATACGCGACATGGGAGACACGCGGCAATCCGGTTCGAAATTGATTGCCTGTTAAATACTTCGTTCGCGGTGATTACGCAATGCTACCGCTTTGCGGATCGGTCGCCGGTTGTTGCGGGGGCGGCTCCTGCGTTTTCTTTTTGCGGGCGGCCTTTTTCTGTTTGGGCTTGGTGGATTTCGGTTTGGTTTGATCGGGCACATCGAATTCTTCGACGAGTTCGCGGCGGCGAATGGCAACCTGCCTGTCGAATTCGGAGAGAACATCGAGTGCCTTATCCCGCGATGTGACCAAACCGATGATTAGGTACTGCGCAATCGCCATGCCATAGCAGACCCACCCCACGATCCAGCCTGGGCTTCCGGTCGGGCCGCTGAAAATCGCCGCCATAATGGCTAGTACCGGTGAAGACCGATTGAGGTGTTGGCAAACGACACCTTTACAGATCGGGCGGATATTCAGCCGCAGTTCCCGCCAAATGCCGTTTTCGCGCGAGAGATTCAGCTTAGGCGGACCGGGATGGATAATGGCAAACAGCTCCTGATCCGGCATCGCTTCAATAACACTGATCGCCAGCAGCAATCGGAAGAAGATGCCGACCCAGGCGTCGGCCCCTTCGAGGTCTAAGGGAACCCAGCCGAACAGGAAGTTCTCCATATTCGCGGTTGCCGCCAAGAGAAGTAGGGACCCGCGAAACCATTGCTCGAGGTCTTTCTCGAGTTCCTCATCGATTTCCTGCAGGCGGATAACTTTTTTGAGAAACATCCGAAACAAGGGGATCGCGAGCAGCCCCACAATAAACCGCATCATGGGGCGCAGCACGGGCCGTACGATCGGTGCAAGCACTTTCGATCTCATCAGGAGTCGTATAAAACTTCCCACGTGTGAGACCTTTCCCCTCAGTCGGCAATTGCCCGATGTTGTACGACGGAGTTCATTGTACAAAAACGGACGGTCTTAGCCGAATAATACCAGGATTGTCGGAACGGCTCGCTATCAGGATCAACGAAAAACCTGGCCCGAAGGTTCAAAATAGATGGTGCAAATCTATACATCTGTCACGCCGAAAACCGGTCTGTACGCAAAGGGCGTTGAAGCGCGTCAACGAGAAATTTAGCTTGCCAGACGCAGTTCACCAAGATGAAATCGTTCCTAGCAATTTTCGAGAAACGATAACCAGCCCGAGAACGAACGACTTAGCGACGCCAGTCAATTTGCTCGAAGATTTCGAGCAGTCGTTCGCCTCGATTGGGATTCACATGCATGACGTGGGCAATGCGGCCTCGCAAATGGGCAGCGAAATCATCATGAGCGTCCCGGTTTTGCGATGACGGACCCAGTCGCCGGCAGTTGTGCAGGATGGCTTTGAGACGATCGACATCACGCCGGGAGAGATTCGGTCGCTCGTTGACCACGATGCCGGTGACCGATTGACGTTGGTTACTCCGAATGATGTGACGCTTTGCGCGATTGATACGGAAACGCTCTGATTGCACAATTCTGGCGGCGAGCGGCAAAAACGCTGGCAGGCTGCACAGAAAATGTTCCGATCCCGAAAAAGTCAAATCGTCGGCATACCGCGAGTAGTTCGCCCCAAACGAACGAGCCAGACCAGATAAACGAAGATCCAACGAGTACGCGGATAGATTGGCCAATGCCGGCGAAGTGGGAGCGCCCTGCGGAAGATGACGCGACAGATAAGGCGCCAATGCGGAATCCCCCTCTTTCGGAAGTTGAATGTTCCAGGGCACGGTTGATGTCGTGAGGCGCGCCAGCCAGATGGCCGCTTCGCGTCCGTAACCCAGGCTGCGAAAGATGGCGACCACCCGGGAGTATTTGACGTTGGCATAGAAGTTCTGCAAATCCCATTTGACGACGACACGTTGGCCGCAATGAATCCGAGCGTTCGTAACGATTGATCTCCCGAGAATGAAACCATGTGCTTGAGAATGCGGCGGGACTCGGTCGAGGATCTCCCGCAGGATTTGCTGCTGAACAGATTTAAGAATTGGTTTGGGGGCTTCGACCAACCGCGATCCCCCCGAGCGTTTGGGAATCCAGCGATGCCAATAGTGGGCCGATCCTTCGTTTTCCGGTCGTCTGTTTTCATCAAATCGATGAATGAGCCAAGCCAGTTTGCCGACCGGGATGTTCAGCCAATTGGCCAGTTCGTCAGGGGTTTCGAACCGCGGAACATCGAAGGTCTGAAGCCGCTGCAAATTCGTACCGTCACGAAGATCAAAATACGTGCCCGGTCGATCACCAAAGTTGGCGAAGCGGTACGGAGGGGCCGCATCGGTCGTGACGATCACGTCGCACGATTGGCGCGAGCGCCTGTTTTTGTAACGGAATTCTGATCGGTATAGTGCAGGTTTCGGTCGGTACGTGCTTCTCGAAGGGGGCTGCCCGGCCGATGGCTTACCGAACAAGAGTCGCTTCAGAAAATCGAACAGACCCATGCATGAACGTCCGTGATGCTGCTTTTGCGGTCAGGAAATCGAGACTGAATCGACAAGCGGTCGTTGTTGCGAAGGGAAAACTGGAAACGTGATCAGCGGGTCGCACAACTCTTCCTGTGCCGAATGATCGGGAAGAATGCAACATTCTTCATGATCATTCACGCATCGAAATGCGAACAACAAATCTCCCGCGGGGTATCCCCGCAGTATTCGTGGCAGCCGGTCAAGGCTGGCCCGAATCGGTCTTGTGCGACCCACTGATCACGCCGTTTATAGTAACCAGCGTCGTTGAACGGTCAAGGTAGGTTCAAATCTGATGGTGGCGGGCGGTCATCTTTCTCAACATTTGACAGACCAGTTTGCCAAAATGCAGGTGCTCGATTACAGTCCACCGACGGAATAAAACACGATTCGCACGATTGATGAAACAACCGACTTATGTTCGGACAACTTGAACCCACGGCTTACGATTTGAGATTTTCTCTCATGGGGATTCCCGTGAGGGTTCATCCTGTGTTCTGGCTGACGGCGGCAATTATCGCCTGGACTTCCGAACTGGATATCGTTCTCGTCAGGGTCTTGTGCATTTTCGTATCCGTGCTCGTGCATGAGATGGGGCACGCGCTGACAACTCGTTATTTCGGGTCTCGGCCGGAGATTGTTCTGGGTTTTTTCGGCGGCTATGCGACGGTGGCGCGGTTCTCGACATGGAGGAACATTGCGGTGATCGCCGCCGGTCCTGCAGCGGGATTCCTGTTGTTTTTTCTGATGTGGGGAATTGATTATTTGGATGCACGGCAGCAATTTCTTGGTGAAAATATTTATGTTGTTCAGGCACTCTATTTTTTGATGATCGCCAACTTGTTTTGGAGTGTGTTGAATCTTATTCCGGTGTATCCGCTCGATGGCGGTCAGATTTCTCGCGAGCTGTTTTGTTGGATCAGTCCGCACAAAGGTGTGAGTCATTCGTTGATGCTGTCGATCATCGCATCGGGTGGGGTGGCTTTGTTGTCCTACAAGTTCTTCGGCCTGCAGATTATGACGATTTTCTTTGCCATCTTGTGTGTTCAAAGCGTCCAGGCGTATCAGTACATCAGCCGTGGGTACCGATAGCGAGATGGCTATCAACCGTGTGGAACAACGAAGAGCACGCGAACGCGACTGCAGCCGTGCGCGTCCCTCAGAAGCCCAGCCCGACACCATCGAGTGCACCTGTCTTAACGGTGCCGTCTTGAATATCGAACATGCCGGGGAATGTTTTCGCCCATTTCTTGTTGGGCGCGGGGCAGTATTGCCGGGCATTCCCTTCGATGGCCGCGACAGTCGGAATTCGCGCGGCAAGACTCGATGAATGCAGGAACGAGTATCCTGGACAGGTCAGATCTTGAACACAAAGGAACATACCGAATTTCTGTGCGACTGCAGCCATCAATAATGATTCGGTGTGACCCTTGCATGCTTTGAGAGCGATACCGCTGTATCCTTGTTCCCGGCCGGTCTGAAGTGCTTCGTAGTCGACCAGGCTTTCGTCCATGACGACCGGTTTAATTTTGGCCGCTTCGTGCATGCGTAATTCGGGATGGGCTTTGAGATCGCGGCTGGTCGGTTGTTCGATGTACTGAATTCGGTCGAATGCCGCCGGCGATTTTTCGCGGACCCGTTCCAGGAACTCGAGAACGTATTCGACGTTTTCACATTTCTCGTTGAAATCGGTTGAATACAACCACTGCTCGCATCCACGGGCTGCCTGGGCTTCGGCAGCAACACGTTCGATTGCAAGCACACGTTCGACGTCCCAATCGAGGTTGTCGCCAGCCAGCTTGATCTTCAAATGCGTCAGTCCATCAGCGGCTATCCATTCGGGGAGTGTTTCGGGCAATCCGTCGCCGATTCGTTCTCCAATATCCTCGTCAGTCAATGGGTCGAGAGCTCCAACGAGATGGTACAGCGGCATGCGTTCCTTCGGGGCCCGTGAGGTATATTGATCGAGAAATTCCCCCTCAAACTGCTCATCGAGGTACTCCGATAGATCATTTGACGCGAAATCTGCGGAGAGTGCGTCGTAGCTGTTAACGTCATTGGCGCGCCCGTACGCGTCGTGGATTGCTGCGTCAAAGGGGCTGGCTGCGACAAGTTGGGCCAGTTCCGGAATGGGTTCATCCAATCCGAGTTGCAAGGCGAGGGCCTTACCTTGGTGATGGTACTCGGCAGAGATTTCGAAGACGAGGTCAAGCGGATGACCGTACTCGGGAAACGCATTCGCCAAATCGATGACGCGTTGCGTGAATTCCTTCATTGCTGACTCGGTTTGGTCGCCCGCCAATTGATCGGTCGGCCAAGCCCAAATATTGCCGACCGGCATGCTTCCAAATCCGTCAGCCAAACGTCCGTCGCGAGTTTCGACTGTAATGTCGACGTTGATCAACTCGGTGTTATCGACGACTCGACCACCGAACTTTAAGGGAGCGCGAAACGGAACGGGTTCGAACGAACAATTGGCTTCGACGATCCGGATGTCTGTCGACTTCGACATGGCCGCGATGGGACTTTTACAATGGACGGGAGCTTAATGAATCAAGGACGTCGTTGCCAATTCTACCGGTCGAATTCCTGCCATTCAAGAATATCCTGAGATGGATAACCAATCGGTGATCTGTCGCCGACGTTCGACGAGTAGCCTTTCACACATTTCGTAATCCGCTCCGTTTGCCATGATGGTACAAATCGGTTCATTTCGGCGAATGATCTGCCCTGGCTGAGGGATATCGGCAATTGTAGGAGCAGTATCGAGATGCCATTTCCAGTCTCCGCCATTCCATTTTGGCACAACGACGTCTTCTGCGGCAAATAGGATTTCCTTCATAACGCATTCGTGAGGTTCGACTGCGAGCGCGGCGGCAACCTGTGAGGTAAAGTCTTTTGGAACATTTTGTCGCGAGCGTTGATCGTCATATTCTGTCGGTGATTCGTCGTGTATTCGATCTTGATGATCGCTGACACCGGCCGATGTTTGTGATACGAAATTGGTGGTTGCAGAAGGTCGCGCACCGCTTTGTCGACACGCCTGCACATGCCAATCGACGAGCGGAATGCCGCGTCCATACTCGATCGTTTCCGCGGATGCTGGGTAACGGGGATTGACCTCAATTAACCAGGCCGTTTTGCCGTCAAAGACAAAGTCGCAACCGAAGAGGCCCTGCAGTTGAAAACCTCTGCCGAGAGCCGTACCGATCCTAGCCATTTGTCGCACGGCTGTTTCGGGACATCGCGCCGGAAAAACAGAACCGCGATAAACGAATCTCGTCGATTCATCACCGTTGAGGCCGATTCGTTGCTCGGTTGCACCAAGAAAGACAGTTTGGTTTCGGTCGGCGAGGAACAATGCCGACAGTGAGTCCCCGGCGACGAATTCTTGGAAGTAAACCGGTTCGCCTTCGGTGTTAGTTTCTCGGTCGTCTTGTTGATTGCAGATTGTTATGCGAAATCCGCCGGCGCTTGGCAGCGGTTTTTTGACCCACGTCGCATTGCGTGTTAGCGAAGTTGCCGATTTGACAACTCGAAGCGTGGGATATCCAAGTTGACGCAGCGTCTCTTGAATGCGGAAAGGGTTGCGAACTCTGCGGACAACCTCGGCTGAGTTTCCCAGTAACTGGGAGTGACAACAGACCTGGTCGATCATTTCCGGATCATTCTCCAGAGCTCCGGTGTACATCCACGACGGCGCGGCGCTTGTCGCAATGCTTGTGGGAATGTCCGTCGGGTAACGGTCGAGCGAGATGACCTGAGCCACGTCAAATAGGTCACGATCGGCAAAT
>JANQRQ010000256.1 GCA_028284485.1 Planctomycetaceae bacterium
GATTGCCCGGAGAAACTGCGTGAAGCGATGTCTTACAGTTTGCTCGCCGGCGGAAAGCGAATTCGTCCCATATTGACGTTGCTGGCGTGTGAGGCCTGCGGCGGCACGATCGAATCGGCACTGCCTGCCGCATGTGCTGTGGAAATGATTCATACATACTCGTTGATCCATGATGATTTGCCGGCAATGGACGACGACGATGTACGTCGCGGTCGGCCGACGAATCACATTGTATTCGGAGAGGCGTCGGCAATCTTAGCCGGGGATGGCCTGCTGACTCTCGCGTTTGAAGTGATTGCGCGGGACGTCAAACCGGGAAATGTGGCGGCTGCCTGCTGTGCTGATTTGGCAAACGCTGCCGGGATTACGGGAATGGTGGGCGGTCAAGTGGCCGATCTCGAGGCGGAAGGGTCCGATTCGACTGGTTTGGCTGAGTTGGAGGCCGTTCATCGCCGCAAAACAGGACGATTACTCTGCAGTGCCCTGACCATTGGAGGCCGCATTGCCGGAGGCGATTCCCGAATCCTTTCAACCCTTGCCAGATTTGGACAATGTGTCGGTTTGGCGTTCCAAATCGCTGATGATGTCTTGGATGTTACGGGCGACAATGTCAAAATGGGGAAAGAGGTACGTAAGGACGCTGACCACGGCAAACAAACGTATCCAGCCATTCTGGGGATCGAGGCGAGTCGCAAGAAAGCACAAGATCTGATCGACGAAGCTTGCGAATCAATCGAATTCCTGGGAAGTCGTGGCCGACGATTGGAACAGTTGGCAAGATTCGTACTAGAGAGAGACCATTGATGCAATTTGAATTGATCTCGCAGATCGAGTCACCAAAGGACTTGACGGCTCTGTCTGACACACAGTTGGAACAACTCGCTGCCGAAATCCGCGAATGCTTATGCAGTGTGGTCGCGGATCGTACGGCCCACTTCGCCAGCAATCTCGGAGTTGTCGAACTGTGCATTGCGCTGCATTTGGTCTTCGACTTCAGCCGGGATCGCCTGATTTGGGATACCGGCCATCAGATTTATCCGCACAAGCTGATTACGGGTCGATTCCATGAATTCCCGTCGATTCGCCAGAGAGGCGGCTTGATGGGCTATCCGAATCCCGAAGAAAGCCCCTATGACCTGTTTATGACAGGCCATGCCGGTTCGAGCGTATCAACCGTGCTGGGATTGAAAGCTGCTGACGATCTTCAGGGACAGGACGATCGAAAAGCGGTTGCAGTTGTCGGCGATGGTGCCCTGCCCTCGGGGATTGTGTTCGAAGCGTTGAACAATGCGTCAGGTCTGAACAAAGACCTTTTGGTGATTTTGAACGACAACCAAATGGGCATTTGCCCTCGCGTTGGCGGCTTAGCTCAGTATCTCGACAAAGCCCGAATTGCACCGTTCTACAACGGTCTCAAACGTGACATTTCCTGGTTGCTTAACAAAGTTCCCGTTGTTGGGGAGCCGGTCGAACATATTCTTGGCCAATTCAAAGAGGCCATGAAAAGCTTTTTACATGGCGGAATGCTGTTCGAGGAAATGGGATTCCGCTACGTCGGGCCGGTCGATGGGCACGATCTGCATTCCCTCAGGCGGTACCTCGAAATGGTCAAGGATATCAGTGGGCCTGTCCTGCTGCATGTCTTTACCGAAAAGGGGCACGGATTCGAGCCGGCTTGCCAGGACCCTGTCACCTTCCATACCCCCGCCCCGTTTCAGCGGAACGAAGACAACGAGATCGTACCCGTCAAGCCGGGCGGATCTTCACCGGCGTTTACCAATGTCGTAAGTGACGCCATCCATTCGGCCATGCAGCGAGATTCGCGCGTCACCGTTCTGACCGCGGCCATGTGTGCTGGCAATAAACTCGGAGACATTCGTCGAGACTTCCCCGATCGATTTTTCGATACCGGTATTTGTGAAGGTCACGCCGTAGCATTTGCAGCCGGAATGGCCAAATCGGGATTGCGACCCATCGTCGACATTTACAGCACGTTTCTGCAACGCAGTTTCGACCAGGTCTTTCAGGAAGTGGCACTCCAGAACCTGCCTGTTACTTTCTGTATGGATCGTTCGGGGCTGTGTGGTCCCGACGGGCCAACCCACCACGGTGCGTTTGACAATTCCTATATGCGATGCTTCCCCAACATGGTGATGATGGCACCTGGTGATGGCACGGACGTTGAAGGAATGCTCGCATTCGCATTGGAATATGACGGGCCGGTTTCGATTCGTTATCCCAAGGCCTCTGCCGCCCTCATTAAGCGGGCGGGCGTTCCCGTCGAATTGGGCCGTTCTGAAGTTTACGAATGGGGCGAAGACGGGATGCTCATCGCATTCGGATCCCTTTTTGCAAACTGTGTCGAGGCAGCCGAAAGGCTCAAGCGAGAAGGATTGGATGTCGGCGTCATCAACGCTCGCTTCGCAAAGCCGCTCGATACCGAAACAATTCTACGTGCGATCGATGAAACAGGTTTCGTGATTACCGTTGAGGAAAGCACCCTGTGTGGCGGATTCGGTTCTGCGGTTTTAGAAGCAGCCAATCAAGCCGGTGTGAGAACTCACAACGTACGCCGAATCGGCATTCCGGATCGGTTTGTCGAACATGGCGAACATGAAGAACTGCTGCGCGGCCTCGGACTGGATGTCGACGGGATCGTCGCGGCTTCGCAAGTTATGGCGACGCGACGTTGGTTGGTCGAAGACTGACACGCCTTACGCGTCAAGGAGGATCGAAAGATGTTGTGGCGTCGATCGCGCAATTCCAGCGCCCTGTTCCCTTGCATAGGCGCGCTTGTTGCAGTCTTCCTCACCCCCGCCTCGCTTCTCGCGCAAAAACACACACTTGCC
>JANQRQ010000279.1 GCA_028284485.1 Planctomycetaceae bacterium
CGATACCCGCCTTGCTCTTGTCGGGGATCCGTGGGGCGCCGCCTCCTGGCGACGTTGCCTGAATTCCCGCCGACAATATTGCCGTACGGATCATTGGGAGTATCGACGATAATCGCGCCGGCATCCTCAGCAGGTGTTGCCACCACGCCGCTCGAATCGAAGAGTGCTTCGTTTTTGCTATCTGACTCTGAGGCGGGTTGCCGACCACTGAACGGCGTGGAGAACGAGTTCACCGGAGTCTGCGATTCGCCATCCGACCGGTCGCCCTGCGGCTGGGCTGTTTCGGTTTGCGTCAGCCCATCGACGGAGTAAACGCGCGTTCCCAGAACTTCGGCTTCGCTTTCCTTGTAATAACCTAAGCCTTCTGAGGATTCCGCGTCGGTGTCGGCGATGATCGGGGCAGTTTGCGACAGCTTTTCTTTCTGCCCGGCCTCTTCTGCGCCACTTTCGTTCGGCATGATGGCGAAGTTCGGCTGGACTGTCCGTCTGTATTGATTCGGTATTTCCTGCGAACGCTGACGTGTGGAATCCTGTCCGCCCTGCTGCTCAAAGATCTCCTGCCCCTGAAGATTGGTTTCGGATCTCTTGATCACGATCGGGTCGGCGAGCGATCCAGGGTTCACTGCAATTCGGCCACCCAGTCGCGCTTTCTCCGCGGCATCGCCCCCCTGTTCGTCCGTCACGATATAAAGCTGATTCGCTTCTCCCGCCGGTTGATTTGCAATGCCGTTGCGACCCCAGCTGGCATCTTTCGGTTCGGGGACGGCACCGTCACGCAACATGACATCGCTGCTGCGACCTTCGTCAGCCGGTTGTGTTGTCGAACCGCTCACCCGAACAGTGTCGAGTGGCATACCGACAATTGCTTTGAGTTCATCAACTTCTCCTTCGACCGTGTGTTGTTCCAATGCTTCTTCGCTGGCAAACTTCGACACGCCACGGGACTTTTCGTCGAGAGTGACGGTCCCACCAAACTGAAGTCCTTCTCGCTCCAATCCGAGTTGCCGGATTTCATCGCGATCGCCGAGGGCTGCCACTTGCATGTCATATGACGCATCGTCGGTGCTTGCGGGATTCGATGCGGCTGATGATTCCGACCTCACCATCGTTTCGGCCGACTCGTCGCTCGGCGGGATGACGGCCAACAACAGCATGACGGTCGCCAAGGTTGTGGCCACCGTCGCGGTGACAACCAGCCCCGATCGTGCGCTATTACGCGAGGGCGTGGCGGCCAAACGCTTGTTGGCGGCCGACTTTTCATCGTCGCAGCCGCTGGTGATTGCTTCACGCTGCTCGTCATGCAGCATGAGAGCCGGTTCGCTGCCGAACTCTGACTCGAGCAATTCGACCGTCTCGCGAAACTCTTCGACGATCGCCTGCAACTCGGGAGACTCGTTTAATTCCCGCTCGAAGGCGGCCAACTCGTCCCCTTCGAGTTCGCCCAAAACATAAGCGGATAAACGTGGGTCGGAATCGTAATGCTTCCCGTTCATAAAGGAACTCCCTTATTCGAACGCGTGGAACCAACGTCCACGGTTTGGTTGACGTTCGGCCCGAGCGGCGTGCTCGGCGGGCGAAGTCAATTCGGTGTCTGCTTGCAAAATGGTTTGGGTCATCTGATGCGTTTCGCTCGTTCGCGAACTGTTTTAATCCCCCGATGGATCAGAAAACCCACATTGGAAACCGATAAGCCGGTGATCTTGCTGATCTCGCGATAGCTCAATCCCCCGTGAAACTTCAGACCGATCACTTCCTGCTGAGAATCGGGAAGCTCGCCGATCAGTTCCAAGATCCAACTGGTGGAATCGTTGCGTTCGGCGACTTCCGGTGGAGACGTTTCCGATGTCTCCGTTTTTGTCAGTTGCTGTTCCGTAACAATTGCCATGCGACGCTCCTTACGGCGGACGTCTAGCGCCTTATTGCGACAGACTGTATACAACCATTCCGACAACCGGCCGTCGATGCGTTCCCGTTCTTGCCGACACATCGACAAAAATGTTTCTTGAACAACATCGCGGGCGCGTTCGGCATCGCCGGTAATGCGACAGGCATACCGTGTAAGGCGGTCCTCGTATTGAACAAGGGCCGAACGAACCCAATCCTGTTGAGCGGAGTAACCGTTGTTGGGCATGAATAATCCCGGGGAGATGTCCAACCTGCTTCAGGGATTTAGACGCAGGAACCGGCGGTTTATTAGCGAGAAATCTGGGGAAAATCCGAAATTGGTCGGGAAATGGGGCGGATTGGTTCCTGTTGGGAGCCTGAAGCGCCAGCGAAGGCCCCCCGTGACTTTCCCTTCGCTGGCACGTTTTGAAGTTGCGCATTTGCAGTTTTTGTAGCATTAACTCGCAGATAGCTCCTAAATCTTTGGGGCAATTGCTGCTTTTCTACGCCGTCGGACGGCAAACTAACTTCTTCCCTCGCTGACGCGTCGGGTTACCAAGACTGAAAATGCGAAGCTTCAACGCTGGCGCTTCAGGCTTTCAAGCAAGGAGTCTTAGGCAGTTTGCGGCGGATATTGTGCGGTTTTTCAGGTGCCCTCACCCCCGACCCCTCACTCTCGGCGCAACGGATTGCATCTGGGTGAAGACCTCTTGAGCTGGAGCCCCACGTCACGTCATTCCCGCAGAGGCGGGAATCCATTTCGGTGCATTCCAAGCCGGGGAGCCTGGGAACGAGTTGAACCCGTTCTACCCGTGAATGACGGTGATCGAGTTGCCCGAGACTATCTGCAAATAATGTTCGGCCGTTCAGATTGGCAGGCAACTCGCTGTGCGGTTGCGGAACTCTGAAAACCTCAGTTTTGCCGGCCGAGCGGGTGCGGAAAAAGGGCTGCTGCTTTCCTGGCCAACGCGAGTTTCTCCAGACGGCCTTGTTTCGATCCATCTTGCTGCAATTTCAGACTTTAAGTACGATTCCGCCCCATTTTTGACGACATGTCGAGTAAGTGTCCCGTAGCTGCAGGCATTTCCCGTAGACCCCCGGCACGGCCGGTTTATTCAAGCCGCAACCAAAAAGATCGACGCGTGGCAGGAGACTTCTGCGCCCTGCGGAGATTTCAACGGTTAGTAGCATGGACTACCACCTCAAGCCGATCAGTAAGACGTGCGCTGCCACCGGTGCCTCGCTGGAACCGGGGATGAAGTGCCATTCCGTTCTGGTGGAACAAAACGGGCAATTGGTGCGCCTCGATTATGCCGCCGAGAACTGGTCCGGTCCGCCGGAGGGGACGATTGGCCAATGGCAGTCGGTTGTGCCGCAGCCCGAACAGAACAAAACCAAACCGCTCGATCCCGAAGGATTGTTACGTTACTTCGAACAGTTGCACGACGATGCGAGTCCGGCGATGGAAAAGATGCTGTACATCATTTCGTTGCTCTTGCTGCAGAAACGTCGACTTCGCATTGAAGGTTCCCGGCAGGATGGAGAAACCGAGATTCTCGAATTGGTCGGCAGCCAGGGCGAAGGGCCGTTTGAAGTGCGCGATCATCATTTGAACGAAGAAGAAATCGAACAGATTCAACAGGAACTGAATACGCACTTGGCGACCGAATGGAGTTCGTAACGGCGTGAGATGTAAGCCTGACGCGCCAGCGAAGGAATACCAACTCGATTAATTGAGAACAACGGAATCGTCACACGGATGTGAGTATGAGGCCGTCCCGGTGATATGACATGTCATGTCCGCCGGTACAAAACGAGTCAAGGATGACGAATGAGTTTAGGGCCTGAACGAAAAAATCGTTTGCGGACATTCCATGGTTCCCGCGCATGGCGGTACGTGCTTTGTGGGATGATGCTTTCGTCCGCTTTCTCACTTCCCGGATGTATTCCGAGATGGGCCAAGCACAATCCCTGGCTTCGGTCGCATGTCCCCATGATGCGCAGTATTCCGGCAAGCGCGACGGCGGCGGATGTCGCCCAGTACTTGAATTCCAACATCGCCAAACTGCATTCCTGGCGCTCGGATGATGTGGCGATCAACATGAAGGGCCGCGGTTTGTTAAAACTGTCGGCATCACTGGCCGTCGAGTCGCATCGCAATTTGCGATTGCGGGCCCAATCGATTGCCGGCACAGAAGTCGATATGGGCTCGAACTCGGATCAGTTCTGGTTTTGGGCCCGGCGCAGCGAGCCGAAACATGTGTTTGTGGCCTCGCACGAGCAGGCGCATCTGGCACAGATTCCGTTCGAGCCCGATTGGCTGACCGAGGCCCTCGGTGTGATTCCGATCGATCCAGCGAGTTTGATTTTGGAGCCGTTGGATGCCGACTCTCGTCTTGTTCGGCTGATTTCCCAACATCGTTCTCCACAGGGAATGCCGGTGCAAAAAGAGATGGTGGTCGACACGTTGAAGGGAGTCGTCGTCGAGCATGTTCTGAGAGACCTGCGCGGCCAGGAGATTGCGAAGGCGACGCTTTCGAAACATGCCAATGTCGCCGGCTCGGGGGTGATTATGCCGCATCGCGTCGATCTTTCCTGGCCAATGGCCGGGATGGACCTGACGATGACCCTCAAGAACATCGAAATCAATCCGGAGAACATGTCCGACCGGATGTGGCAAATACCGGAGTATCCCGACTATCCGCGGTACGACCTGGGTGCCCAGCAGGCGCTGGGAACGTCGTACCAGTAAAGGCACTTGCGACGCTCTCAATCCTCTCGCGTGCCGTCCGGTGTGCAGGTTTTTCACCACGGTGTCACGGAGCACACGGAGAAGATGAGGTAAAGAACCTCGAATGGACGCTGATTGTCGCGAATGAGTTTACCGCTCAATGACCTTGGTGCCCTCTTTGGCTTGTTGAACAGAATTTCGGTACAGGGGCCTTTATCGGCGCGGAGACGAAGAAGTGAAAGACAGGATCACGTGTTGGCATGTTGTCAATCATGTCCATTCATTCACTGAATTGGGAGTGCGCCTGAACCAAGTCAGAAGTAGCGTCCGTGAGAATCTCTCTCCGCGCACTGTGCGGCAACGAGAGGACTTCGACGTCACACAGAACGGGACAATGAACCACGAAAGTGGCGAAAGGAACGAAACTTCGTTTTTGTTTCGTGCTATTCGATAATTTCGTGGTCGGTCGATCTACCATCTCGTTGGTCGGTACGACCTGGGTGCCCAGCAGGCGCTGGGAACATCGTACCAGTAAAGGCCGCATTGGTGTCGGCGAAACGATGAATCGTTTTCGAACAGACGTTTCGCTTAAGCGGCTCGCTGGGACGGAACATCTTGAGCGGCGCGTTTTGCGCTCACGATGAATCCGGAGGCGAAGATGTCCCACTTCAGTGCCGCGCACAGATTCTCAAATGCAGACACCAGCACGTACAGCGGCGTGCAGAAGGCGAAATAATCGTTGGCACGGAATATGGCCGTTGTTTCGACTTCGGTAAAGCCACACGTCTTCAGTAGCCGGGACATTGCGGGTACCGAGCAATGGTCGAAGAAGGCGGGATATCCGCTGACCGCTTCGGCACCGGGGCGCAGAATGGGGATTAACCGTTTCTGCAGCACGGGTCCGACGAGGCGCAGCGCAATCGCGTAGGGATGCCATTTCGACGGGAGATAGTGGAGAGTTTCGCCACCGGGGTTAAGTGACTCGAAGATATTGTTCAAACAGGCGGTGTTGTCGGGAACATGTTCGAGCACCGTCATCGATATCACCAGGTCGTATTTTTCGGCGAGCGGCTGTTCGATCGACTGCTGGAAAAAGGAATCGTACAGCTCGGAGCAGCGTTCGTTGGCTTCGATATCGACGCCGTGGTAGGCGTAGCCTCTTCCTTTGGCCAACATCGGGCGATCGATGCCCCCGACTTCCAAGACCTTGCCATTTTGTCGTGACTCGACAGCGTTTGTAATCTTGCTTAACAACTGCTTGTAATGGCACGGTGCGGAGAAGAAGCGTGGAAACCGTTCCGCGAGAGATCGCGAGCAGCGGCGATTCCAGGCGATTGGTTTTGTGACCAACGAAGACAATTTCATGGCGACACGGTTTTTATATGCAAAGGGATCGGTGGAGATTTCGAATGATTGACGTCCGATGCGTCGGCCTTGAAATTGCGTTCTTGCAAAGAGTCGTCTCTCGCTGACGCGTCGGGTGACCATCCTGGAGAAACGCAATTGGGCCGGGGTCGCACCAACGCGGCGTTTTATAGCCCAGATCGAGAATTGCCACTAGAGCGGTTACTTTTTCGCGTGGACGTTTCTGGCTCGTGGGAGCTAGCTATCGTCGAACAAGACGCGCTTGTCGCGGCCACAAGTCAGCATAATATGCTGGAGAGCGAGTTTTAGCCTATTTCCAGGCGTGTTGTGGCAACTCGATTAACCACGATCGAGTCGGAGAAGCGTTGATTCAGATCGTGTGCTGTGCAGTGTGTCGTTTGTCACCACGGGGCACACGGAGAGAGACGGGAAGAATGGAACAGCGAATGGCTCATTCTCCCCGCGGTGCGACGATCAATCACCATCACTCAGGAGTCGACAGAAAGTTTCGCGGCGGTCAGCGTGTTTTGCAGCAGCATGGCGATTGTCATTGGGCCGACACCACCGGGAACGGGGGTGATGGCAGCGGCAATTTCCGCGACTTGGTCAAATGCGACGTCGCCCACCAGTTTGTCGTTAACGCGATTCGTCCCGACGTCGATAACGACAGCTCCCGGTTTGACCATGTCGCCTGTGACGAATTCAGGCGAGCCGATGGCGGCAATCAGAATGTCCGCTGTGCGCGTCACGTCGGCCAGGTTTTGGGTTCGACTATGGCAAATGGTGACAGTTGCGTTGGCCGTTTCCCCTTTTTGCATTAGCAGCAACGCCATCGGTTTGCCGACGATTTCACTACGACCTAAAACGACCGCATGCTTGCCGGAAACGTCGGTTCCCGATTCAGCCAGAAGCACTTGTACGCCGCGCGGTGTGCAGGGTAAGAAACGAGGCCGACCCTGCACGATGAGTCCTACATTTTCGGGATGAAAGGCGTCGACATCTTTAAGAGGCGTGACGGCGTCCAAAATCGCGATCGGGTCGATTTGCTGCGGCAACGGAAGTTGCACCAAAATTCCATGCACCGATCGGTCGCTGTTGAGTTGCTGCACGAGATCCAACAATTGCGCTTGAGTCGTTTCGCCCGAAAGCCGATGCAACGTGCTTTTGATGCCGACTTTTTCGCAGGCGCGTTCCTTGTTGCGCACGTAAATCGCACTCGCCGGATCGTCGCCGACTAAAACGGCTGCCAAATGCGGTTCGACGTTTGATTGATTGCGGAATTGTTCAACAACGTCGGCGATTTGTTCGCGGACTTTGGCGGCAACCGCTTTGCCATCAATAACTCTGGCCGTCACGACAGTCGCTCCTCTCTTTGCCACCAACGGTTGGAATTTGCGCAGTGCGGGCAAACATTCGATAATCTTCGAGTCTTTGGTTGCGGCCAGAATAGACCGGCCACGCCGGGATGGTCCCGACGCTGTTCCCTCACGTTTGATCGCGACGCGATTATTGGACAAGTGCGTTCACTGTGTCAAACGATGGATGCATCCGATTGTGTTATCGGGCCTCAATCAAAGAGATCGATTTGGTTTCGCACTGCTGGGCAAGCCAGCAGTGGCACCCGGGCGCGACACATCAGAGGGTCTCGAAAGTTCTAGGAGACCCGAAGGGTCGGCATATCGCTTGCCGGGGCTGACAAGCCCCGGCGGGGTGGCAACAACAAGAAAAGGCCCGAAGGGCCGGCCCACTGGAATCCTATGTGTCGGCCTGCCAGGCCTTGTCCTTATCTGATTCGATTGCCGGTGGTTAGCACCACCGGCTACGGTTGTACCGGGCCTTCAGCCCTACACGGGAAAGCCAATACCAAATTGATGCTGTAGATGTAGATATCGACAAGGTGATTAAACGTACCGCTGCGTTAGCCACAAAGCGCCCGCGGCATAGATTGCGGCAATGAGGTCATCGACCATCACGCCCCATCCGCCGGGCATCGATTCGAATCGTTTGATCGGAAACGGTTTGGTGACATCGAACAATCGAAACCACAAGAATCCGACGATGGCCGAAACCCAGGTAATCTCGACAAAGGCGAACACGATGACAAAGGCCCAGATTTCGTCGTAAACAATGCAGCCGGGGTCTTTCATTCCCATTTGTCGTGACGAGCGATCGCAGACGGCAACACCGAGCAGGAAGAGAAGGGCGGCAGCGACGGCGCTGGCAGCCAGCGGAAGTTGAAACTGTTGCCAGCCCCATACCAAAGGAGGTCCGGCGAGGCTACCGACCGTCCCGGGAGCCACAGGGCTATAGCCCAGGCCGCAGCCGGTCGCCATCCCCAAAGCAGCCGCAGACCAGACCTTGTCGAACGCCCGTCGCAATTGCATCCTTCTCTACTCAACCAGTTTGACGGAAACTATACTCCCGAATAGGCGAGGCCAATCATAGCGTCGCCAAGCCGATTCCGCGACGCCCGCGAACCGTACCCCGCAGCCGAATGTCACTGCATTATGGGGGTCAAAGATGCGGTGAGGTGCCGGAGCCAGGCGGAATTGCTCGTCGGAATCTTGGGGGAACGGGTGTAAGACCTTTGTCCCAAGAATCCACCTTTGAAAACGAGATGGCGTTCACGATTCCGACAATACAAGGCGCGGCCGGTTTGTTCTGTCTGAAACCAAACGTCATCACTTCACGAAAGTTTTTGCACACTGCACCGATTTCAGCCGTTGATAACAAAAAGTTCGCGTTCCAAAGGAATTGAAGAACGCACGGAGCGATTAGAATGTCCGTCACGGATAGACTGAGCAAGCTGGAACATCTGAAAGAGGGCAGCCGACAGCTGCGTGGCACACTGGCCGAGGAACTCGCTAACGGCAGCGACGAGTTTACCGGCGATTCGAAACAGTTGGTGAAATTCCACGGTTCGTATCAGCAGGACAATCGCGACCTGCGAAACGCCAAGAACCCGGACGGAACGCCCAAAGGCAAGACCTACAGCTGCATGGTGCGGGCAAGAATCCCCGGCGGAAAAGTCACTGCCGACCAGTTTCTCGCCATGCTGGATTTGTGCGAACAGTACGGCAACGGAACGATGCGGGTCACAACCCGACAAGCCTTGCAACTGCACGGTGTGGTTAAGGGCAACTTAAGGGCGACGATTCGGGCCATCAACGAAACCATGTTGACGACGTTGGCAGCGTGTGGCGATGTCGAGCGGAACGTGATGTGCTGCCCGGCCCCTTATAAGCACAACG
>JANQRQ010000289.1 GCA_028284485.1 Planctomycetaceae bacterium
GAAAGCCGTTCATCCATTCGGCTCGGCTTGAAGCTGTTCAATTCGTTATTCGACGACGATTTCCAATTGGAAATGTTGCGCACCATACATCAGGCTGAAAAAAACAGCCCCGACTTTTTCATTTACGGGAACCGGCTGTTTGATCCCGAGCGAGAATTCGACGGACATCGAGGAATCGCATACGGCGGTCCCGATCTTAGCGACCGCAATTTGCAGGTGATGACGGCATTTAATCAGATGGCCGACCAACAGTCGGGCGACATGGTCCGGTTACCGTGGTCCGCGACCGGGAATATTACGACCGGCAAGATGGCGTTGGAATATGCGCTGCGTGGTGCAAGCAGTTTCCAACTGCATACGTATTTTCAGTTGCCGTCAGACCAGTATTCAATGAAGGCGGGCAGTAAAATTCAAAAGGCGGTCCATGAATTGTATTTCCACCCTGAAAACGGGTTTGTCGTGTGGATGCTGCATTTGGCCAAGGCACTTGGTCAACCGCTCGGACAATGCCGCTTTGATGAAATTGTCGGGCAGGGCGATCGGATCGGGCTTTGGTAATGTCAACGCGAGTTACAATTCCGGTTAGAATCGGTCGGTGGCAATCGGTGCAGGTTTGTAGCCAAGTCAACTGGTCAGGCCGATTTCGTTCAATCTCTGTTGCAGAAACTCGCCCGCAGTAATTGCAGGGAATTTCAACCGCCCTCCTGATCGGGCGACGCAGTCCGGCAATGGAGTCAAATCTGCTGATTTACATGGATGCGCGAAAAAGGGCATCGAAAATCTCGAGGCATGTTGATCACCGTTGTTGACGACTCGATGAGTCGTGCTTCTGAGAATGCCGTTCGTCAGGTTTTGAAGCATGTCGCCTGAATCGACAATGATATGATCGTGATGTGGGTCAATGTCCAACCACTGGCCATCCCGAGCTTGGATTTGTAAGCCAGCCGCTGTCGACCCGCATAGAAGTGTGATCAAGTTGATATCTTCATGCGGCGCAGCACGCATGCTGCCGGCGGGAACGTTTGCGGGAACGGGGGGATAATGGACTAATCGCAAAATGCTATCGCCCCCGGTCGCGATTTCTCGCAAATAGTTTTTCGGCATGTTGATATAAAGGGAGCAAGCGTCGAGCAGATCCAACGCCAACTTGCTGAGAACCCGGTACAATTCGGTCATGACGCTTGCAAAACTGTCGATTTCTTTCGGCCAAATGTTCGGGTAAATGCCATCACCATTTTGGGTGGCCGGTGCATCGATTTCAGCGAATGGCTCCGTGCCGATCTGATAGAACTCCTTGAGGTCGGGAATGGGCGAATCTTTGGCATGCTCTTTCCCGAATCCTGTGTACCCACGTTGGCCACCAGATTCTGGGTGGTGGTAACGCTGCTTGAGTTCATCATTCAGTTCAAAAAACTTCCTGGCAGATTGATAGGACCGGTTGACCAACTTCGAGTCGATTTCATGACTCCGAATCGCTACAAAGCCGATCTCTTGGAGGGACTCTCCGACAGTATCAACAAACTGTTGTTGCCGGACCTCATCTGTGGAGTACAAATCCCGACAATCAACAGTACGTAGTTGAGACATCCTTGCTCCCCTTGAGCGTTTTACCGTTAAGAAACTGCTCTGCACCACAATCTGGACGACGCTGCTACTGTGCATGTTGTACTTGGTGGTTGTGCAGATTGCGAATGCCAACCAACCTCGGCCACCATAATCCACAAGAGTCATCTGTTGTGGAGGTAAGAGAAACGGAATTCACGCGTGCCTCTGCAGTATCCGAGGATGCGAGTATCGAATAATGACTGTCACCATGATTTGTCAAAACTGTGCGAAACCAATTGGATTACGTAGTGTTTGATAGGAAATGGTTGTATCCCGTTTTTCCTAAATGCAGGTACCAAGCTTTCCAGTGGAGAAATGATCAAGCGGTTCTCGATCGTTTTGGAGAGGCATAGCAGAAAGCTAGCAAACAGAGAATTCTTGCTGGCTTCTTAACTCGTCGACAACGACCGAGGACTCTTGGAGGCTCTTGATCCGGCTTCAGTCGGTGATTTCTCGATTGGGCACGCGTTTCCTTCCAGCCCAAAAGTACGTAGTCACTGCGCTGAGAAACCGTCCCCTGATTGTGATGGGCACGGATCTCGAAATCCCATTCGACTGATCGAATTCAGGAGCCCCCAACATGTTTGCTCTCCAATTCCTACTGTGCATTGGAATCGGTCTGTGTGCGACTGCCATTAGTGCGGCAGACATAGATCAAATCACTTCTTGGGACGTCGGTCATACAGACGACGTTCCTGCATCTAAGTACGGTGCAACTGTCACAGTTCAAGGCGAGCCGATCGACACCGGTGTTATCGTTTTTCATGGAGAATATCTGGATGTTCCCTACTTCGTCGGCCGGCGGGGAGACGATTTGACTATTAATAATCGTCGTGTGCGGTTCTTGCCTTCAACTCTTGGATTCTGGGACATTGACCAGTCGGCTGCCGGGAGATCGCCTCATATTCCTCAGGCATTACTAGTAAATCTGCTTGTCAATGGGGCGCTGATTATCATTGTCGATAACACATGTGTCGACGTGATCGCGTCTCACGAAGTTCTTTCAGTCTTGCGCATCATTAATGCGACCGAGTCGAATCAGTGGAAAGTATCAAGCTTGTTGCGTGAAGGGTACGGAACACTCGATACGAATGGGTGGACAACAGTTGTTGAGCAGTTCACTGAGGACTTACCAGAAGGACAGAGGTTTACACCCGTTATGTCATCCGCCTTGCGATCGGAAGGGCCGCACTTCGCCGATGTTGGGTTTGGCAGCAAGCCGAATAGTGGATTGGTCTACAGCGCCACATTGATTGGGATGTTGCTGGCCGCGTTTGGTTTCAGCACGGTCATGAGTTATCAACCGGACCAAGGGAGAAAATGGTCGGAGAGGCATTCATCGGAAGACGCACAGCGGTTCGTCATACGGGCGATTTTCGTCCTGACATTGCTGGGAATCTTCGATCTGCTTTGTACTCATGCTGCTAACCAATCCGGTGGTTTCCTGGAACTTAACCCCATTGCAGCGCACCTCTTGCAGTCTCCGTTGGCCCTTGTGACGTATAAAGCAGTACTAACGATTCTCGGTGCCGGCATACTCTTGCGATTGAAGGTATACCGAGGCGCCCAGGTCGCATGTTGGTGGCTTTGTGTGATCTGTACGCTCGTCGCCGCCCGGTGGGTCACCTATAGCTCGTTGTTCATTGCATGAGCTTCGTCAACGGATTGAGCGAATGAAACCATTGACCACCTTGGCAAAAAGGCCGACGAGTCAGTCCTGACGAAGAGAGTTCCCAATGTAATGGTTATTTGAATCGTTGAGATCATGACGGTTCTGATGCCGGTTGATTGGGGCAACTGCGAAGAAATGGTGTCAACAATAGAACGCACACCTGTCGACGAGGAAATCCGGTCAATAAGCGTTGGGATTCCCTGTTCAGCACCGTTCAAAGGGTATCTCGATATGAGTTATTGACGGCGATTGATCATCCACGCAAAGCCATCTCCCAGACGCCCGCAAAATCGTCAGGACCGAATGCGGCGTCACGCATTCGATTCAATGTGAAGATCAGACAGAGTTTCTCACTGCGCGTACTTCAACGTGCTCCTAGACTTTGCGGGCTGAATTAGTATCGATAGGTCCAGCAATGTTGTGGATGGTCATCAACCTTTTGGATCGTCCAAGCCTGTTGGGCACTTCGCAATTGAGCCATTCGGGCTTCCGCGATGGGCGACCGTGACGAAGCCAAGAGTCGAATTTAAACGCTGAATATCGACCAGGATGACCGATGAGTCAAATTAAGAAAACGCTGGGTTGTATGGCTGTCGCTCAAGCGGTCTGTCTTGCATTGGGGCTATGGGTCCAAGACCGTATCGTGGTCGCTTCCGCGGAGTGGATGATCGAAAACGATAGCCAAACGGCCGTAGAGAGTTCCGAACCTATTAGCTCGGATGAAACAACTCAATCCGACGCGACTTCCTCATTAACCGCCGGCGCACTGTTGAGTTCGATGCCGAGTGCCAGAATCATCACCTTCGTATGGATATTTGGTTTGCAGGCGGTTGTTGGCTATTTGATTTTGTCACGCGTGCATAACGAGCACTCGCAAAAGCAAATGCAGTCAAATGAAGACTCGATCAACCGGGTGAAAGATCTCGTTCGGACGCGTGATGCCGTCATTTTTGGACTCGCGAAATTAGCGGAGTCACGAGATCCCGACACAGGACATCACTTGGAGCGCATTGCGTCATACTCGACGCGTATTGCCTCGGTGTTGTGTAGGCATCCAGAGTTTAGCAAACACGTGACACCGTCTTTTGTGCGGATGATCGGTGTCAGTTCCGCCTTACATGATATCGGCAAGGTTGGCGTCGAAGACTCCATTCTTTTGAAGCCCGGCAAACTGAATGATCAGGAACGATTCCTGATGCAATTGCATGTAACTGTCGGTGCTGAATGCATCAGCCAGATCGAAAAGCGGTTGGGCAATACAAACTTTTTGCAGATGGCTCGAGAAATTGCGTTGTGCCATCACGAACGATGGGACGGCAAGGGCTATCCGCGGGGTTTGCAAGGTCGGGAAATTCCCTTAGCGGCGAGAATCGTTTCGATCGCTGATGTCTACGACGCTTTGTCGGTTCGTCGGGTTTACAAAGAAGCGTTTCCACACGAGAAATGCGTCAAAATTATCTCCGAGGAAGCGGGCAAACAGTTCGATCCGGAATTAGTCAAAGTGTTTCTGTCGATCGAATCTGAGTTTCGGGCGATTGCCAAACAATTCTCCGATGAGGAATCGGAAGGTCGATTGCTGGAAACTGTGGATACGATTGACTCGACGGAATCTCGGATGTCGCCTTCTCAAGAACGCATCATCAACGCCGTTGTGGATACCAACAAGACAACTGCCGCCGCTGAGCATGAGAAGCACGCGGATGTGGCGGAGTCAAAGACCAAACAACAGTCGCGAGAGCATATCGGCACGTGGCAACTCAATTAGTTTCATTTTGGGGACCGAAGTATGTCTGAAAAGTCGAAGAACGAACGAGCCTTAGAAATCTCATTGCTAATTGTCACGGTTGGACTGACGTGCCTGCTGTATCAGATTGCCGGCTACAAGATGATTGTCCTCAATCTCTTCTATCTGCCGGTTGTCTTAGCTGCGTTTTATCTGGGTCGGTACCGCGCCGGTGTTTTGGCGCTGTTCAGTGTGATAATGGCGACCATCGTCACGGCTGTTGATATGGGTAATTTCGCCGCCTACACATCTCCGATTGCGATCGGCCTTTCCATTACGGTTTGGGGCGGTGCTCTCGGTTTGACAACCTTGCTCGTCGGAACGTTGAGCGATGAGCGATCATCCAAGATTGTTGAGTTGAATGAAGCCTACGTCGGTGTGGTCGAAGTTCTTTCGCGGTATCTGCAAAGCTCGGATGCCCGACTCAAGGACCGTTCCAAACGCGTTTCGGAACTGAGCCATACCGTTGCCGGACAAATGAAGTTGTCGCACCAGGAAATCGATGATATCCGTGTTGCTGCTTTGCTGCAGGATATGGAAAACGTCGAAATTACCGCTAAGGTGATCCGGAAAGCTGTGGGTGACCTTGGCAGCGAAAGTCGTCATTCGGACGATGCCCACACATTCCACGGGACTGATTTCTTGAATTCCTTAAGCTCCGTATTGACTGGTGCCTTGCCGTTGTTGTTGACTCGGCCCGATTCGCTCGACTTGGGAACAAGTCTTGACGGGGATTCGCCGGCGACAGACATTCCGTTTGGCGCAAAGATTATTAGCACCGTCCGAGCCTACGACGACCTAATGAACGGAGCTAAAGCGTCGGTAATGACGGCCCAACAGGCCCTTGAGCAGCTTCGCAATGACGTCGCTGCCGAACACCATCCGGCAGTTCTCCATGCATTGGAACAGGTCGTTAGCCCACAGACGACTCAATCGACCACAGTAATCGCCGAAAAGCCCGGTTCGGAACAAGAAGTGGCTGAATTGGCTGAAGTCTAACGGCAGCGTCTCGCATAGGCGTGCCAGCGCCGAATGAGAGCACACTCATTCACCAACCTGATTGATGTTACCGGGTGCCGACAATGTCGCGCCCGGCGGCATCTTGAGGGTGGTGGATTCTTATCTTTTTCAGGCCCACCAACTGATGCAGGTCCGGCAGATCGAAATGCCGAAGTGCTCCGTGAACGGTGTTAATCAGTTGGTTCTTTGTCAGAGGTGTCTGGACCACGCTCGTCCACGAGTGAAGTGTTTCGTTCAATTCCACACTGCCAAATAGCTGCGGTTCCAACGCTGCGGCGTGAAGAGCAGGAATGCCTGCTTCTCCGGTTGCGATCAAGCTGACGTTTGCTACGGATTCGGGAATCTCCCGCTGTAGAAACTTCACGCTGCTGAGAATATCGTTGACTCGCATGCCAACGAATGACTCTCCCAACATGTAGGCTATGAAGAACTCTGCAGCATTATGTCCGAGGTAGTCGGCTGTCGAAGAATAGCGCCACGGATCGGTCTTTGTTTCACCACAACCTCGCAGATCGACTGTCAGAACCAGGTTGCCGGCTTGAACTAGCTGTTCAACGGGACCGGTTAACTCATTGGCCGAGGACTTTCCGGCTCCGTCGACATACAGTACGAATCCAGTCGGGTCTCGATCAGGTGAGAGCAATAGCGCTGACAGCAAGATGCCAGGTTCCGGCTTGAGAACGATCTTGTCTATTGTGTAAGCGCCGCGCTGAATCTGGCCCCGTTTTTCAATATGAGGGGGGGGAAGTTGAGTCCATGTCTCAGCTCCAATCACATTGCGCACTGATTCGCGTTTTTCGGACTCGCTTAGCGCCGAGAATGATTGCTTTCGTCTGAGGGCCCATTGAGTTTCCGTTTCAACGTTTAAGTCGAAGATGCGACGTGCGGAAGGCAGATCAATGACTTGCCCTGTCGTTGTGCACTGCAGGTCTTCATCGCTGGCGATTTGGGATGGCGCTTCCTCGATCGCATCGTCAATTCCTGATAACCAGCGGCGCATCCAACGTGTGGCTCCCACACGTAGTTGGGTCGTGTAGCCATGGGACGCATTCGTTTCAATCAGGTCAACCCGTTCTGAAAATCCCAGCGTTGTGTAAATGCGCTTGGCTTGCCGAAACGCCTCCCAAGAACCTGCGATTGGAACAAAGTCCTTGGTCGCTGAACAAATCAGAACCGGGCTTGGTGCCTGCATTATCAAATAGTCTGGGTGATCCATCCCGAAAGCGATTTGGCCATGGATATTCTGCTCGGCATCGCCGGGGCCGGGACTGTCGTTCTTGCGACGCGTTGTTGTGATGAAGCAGCCCGGAGCTGCACAGTCGATCCGATCGTCGAGTGCCATCAAATAACTGGTCAGGTTGCCACCTCCCGAATTCCCAGTACAGCCGATGCGCTCGGGATCGACTTCCGGGCGCGATCGTAGGTAATCGATCCCGCGCATGGCGTCCCAAATCATGTAAGTGGCCAGGCTATGTCCCAACAGGATCGGGGCCACGCCTTCGACCATGTGTTCGCTTGTGGCCCGATACTGGCCCGTTCCATCGGCTTCGATCAATTGTTTGCGCTCGCCTTGGCCGATGGGGTCGTAGCAAAGCACGACGAATCCATTCTTGGCAAGCAGGATGCACGTTTGCTGATACGCCTCGGCCGCCTTTCCGTTTTCGGAGTGTCCACAAGGAAACAAGATTCCCGGACGCGGCTCGTCCCCTGGCGGCAAATACAACAGCGACGAGACCCAGAATCCGGGCCGACTTTCAAATAGAATCTTTTCCACTCGGTAACCATTTCCCGGTAAACGACCCATAATTCGCGCATTGAGCGGCGTCCGTTCCGGCAACGGGCCGATATGCTCGAGGAAGTCGCTTTTCAGTCGATGTTGGTAAGCTGCGATCTGCTCGGGTGTTTCCAGGCCTTCGAGTGTTTCGAGTCGTTTATCCAGTGCGGTATGCACCTTGACGCGCAGATAGTCACGCAGCATGCGCGTGGGGACAATGTCCCCTTCCTGCGGATGCAAAACATTCAATTCCGATGAAGAACTCTGCGCGGCGAGGATGGCTGCCAGTATCCATGTTGTTTTCATCGTTGCTCTCGCTCTCTCGTTGGTTGCAGACTCAGCGATAATGGCCACTAGCGTTCTCAATCTTGCTAGTGCTCCGTCGTTTTAACCTTTGTCAGGGCGCTTGAATTCCGCTGGCTACGGACTTGGCTCGCGTCGTCGCGAAGAACTCCGATTCAGCTTTCCAGGCGAGAACCGAGGATACCACAATTCGATTTGGTGCGCTCGAGATCCGTATTCTCACCCCAGAATGAACCGGCAATCGCTGGCCGTTGAAGTGTGATTTTTGGTCATTAAATGCGATCTCGGCTAGCAGGTCTTGGGTTTCGCATTTGGGCGGTCGATGGTCTCATACCGGTCCGTCGCATTGCAAGGGGGGCCAAGAACGATGGTCGATGGTTCGACTGGCGAACGTAAAATCTTCTTCAAATCGAGTTTTGACCGACTGGAGATCCGCAGGGTTATCGGTATAATCAAACTGACTTGCAGATTTAGCCTATCTTATCTGCATTCCACACATCAATTGCATTCCGCATCACGAAGGGGCGAAAACATGAGGGGGAAACAGCAGGCACTTTTGGCGATAGCGTGTTTCGCTTGCAGCCTTATCGGGGCCTCACAAGCAAAAGCCGGCACATGGTTCTGGCACGGCCCTCGGTACTATGTTGCTCCGCCTGTGACGTACTACGCACCGCTGGTACCCGCCGTTGCCCCGGTTGTTGTCTATTCCCCACCGGTGGTCTACACGCCGCCGGTGACCGTGTATCGTCCCGCCTTTGTGGTCCCCCCGGCAGTGACGTATGCCCCAGTATCTCCGTACTACACCAAGTCGAGGGTTCGCTATCGACCGTGGGGTTATAAATACGAGTACAAAGTCTATTCACCGTACAAGCTTGGCTCGATTTACAAGTACGAATACGAGAACAAGCACGGGCGCATTGAGATTGAAGAAGACTGGGACTAACTGTCTCGTTGCGCAATCGGCTCCGGCCGGCGTGAATTCAGGAATAGCGACGCACTTGGCGCATCTCTCGGCAGCACCTGCCGGCTGCGACTCGGAGTCGTCGCTCGAACCGGAATTCCGATGCTTGAATGTGTCGGGATCTCCGAGGAGTCGATTCGCACATTTCATAAGAGATTTGGCAGGACTGACTGCCAAACGGTTGCAAGACCGTCGTAAGCTGAGCGGTAGGCTCGCGGCGGTTGGTGACGAACCATCAGCTGACGATGGTTATCTCTCGTCGCGCGAGACGCATCTGCCAAGCTGCGCAAAATCTGCGTCAATCCGCTCGCTTTATTGAGAACGCACGCTTAGTGCGTCGTGCAACGCAGAGTGCGATAAGCCTCGGTGACGACCTGTTTCATCACTTCCAATGATGGCGGATTCCGCAGATCGAGTTCGAGATCCTGCAGGGTCGTCATCACGAGATCGGCGAGTTCTTCCGGCCCGTTGGCGGTCGCTGCGCGATTGCGGACTTCGTCCAAAATGCGATCGATATCCACTGATTCGGTACGTGGTGTCGGCGAAATCATAATGACCTCTGTTATTGTGTGTCCGCGGAGACGCCGTTCTCGCGATTCTTCTCGCTTTGGATCGCGTCGTAGACTTCTCGGCGATGGACGCTGACCTCACGAGGGGCATCGATTCCCAAGCGAACCTTGTCGCCACGAATTTCAATTACCATGATGGAGATCGAATCACCAATGATGATCTTCTCATCCTTCTTTCGGCTTAATACCAGCATCGTCCTGTCCCTGGGTTCCATGTTGTCATTGCGAAACAAAATCTGTGAAAATGTAGTCCTTGTTCCGCTGTTTACCGTCAGGGAAATTAGGAAAACGCAATTTCACTGCTCACATCGACACAATTATTACGCTCGTAGCGGTCATTCCGTGGGAAGCGCTCCGAATTTGCCGGTCACACCGCTTGCGGGCTTCGCCGTGAGAACGCCCGATTGTGAAGCGCAAGCAGCTGCCTGTCCGGATGTGCAGAGAGGAATCCCAACGATGAAGCCTTGATACTCGCCCTTCCCATCAGGTGAGCACAGGGATTTGAGATTGATCCTCTTTCATTTCACGTTGATCGGAGGGCATTTGTTCCTCGGCGACGTCCTTGCCAATGACCTTTTGGTAGATCATGTAGAAAGTTGGCACGAGGAAAAGGACCAAAAACGTCGCGGACATCAGGCCGAAGCAAAGGCTGGTCGCCATCGGAATCAGGATTTGTGCCTGAAAAGAGGTTTCCAAGAGAATGGGTAGTAAGCCGGCTACGGTTGTCACGGACGTCAGGAATACTGGCCGAAAGCGGCGGCGACCGGCATCGACTAATGCTTCACGTAAAGGCATGCCGTCCGCAAGACGGTGGTTAATAAAGTCCACCAGCACAATCGAGTCATTCACCACGACGCCGGTTAATGCAACCAAGCCAAACAAGCTGAACATGGTTAGCGGTAATCCCATGAAAGCGTGCCCCGCAATCGCTCCGATGGCGCCAAAGGGAATTAAGGCAAGAATAATCAGCGGTTGAATATAGGACCGGAATTCGACGGTCAGTAAGCCGAACATCGCAGCGAGACAAACCAAGAAACCGACAAATAAGCTGGAGAGAGATTCTTGCGACTGCTCTCGTTGTCCTTCCCAGCGAACTCGGACTTGCGGAAAGTCTTCGAGTAAGACCGGCATGACCTCGCTTTGCATGGAGTTGACGATGTCCGAGGAATTCCCCAATTCTTCGTCGACGTCGGCGGTGATGGTGATCGACCGCATCTGTTCCACGCGATTGATTTCTGAAGTTCCACGATCGACCGTCACCGCGGCTAGTTCGGTCAGCGGACGTTCGGCTCCGTCATCCGAGCGAATGCGAATCTCTTCAAAATTGGCCATCGAGCGACGTTCTTCCGCTGGGTACCGCACCATCAATTTGACTTCATGGCGACCCCGCTGCAACCTCATGACTTCTTCGCCGTAGTACGATGCGCGGACCGTTTCAGCCAAATCCGCGAGGGGGATTCCCATTGCACGGGCGCGATCTTTAACTCGAAGCTGAAATTCCCACTTTCCCGGTTGCGAGTCGTCCGCCACATCGAAGACCCCCGGATACTTGCGAAGTTGGGCTTTGCATTCGTCCGTGGCTGCAACGAGTGCATCGAAGTCTTCTTGTTCCGCGATGAGCTTAAACTCGATTTGTTTACCGCCGGGACCCATTTGAGGGCTGCCGAAAGTCAAACTTTCGACTCCGGGAATGTCGCCCACTTCGTCCCGCCATTCCGTAATCACCTGCTGGCTTTTGACGGAGCGATCGGCTGTATCGACGAGTTCCACTGTGACGCGTGCAATGTGGCTGCCTTCTTGACGATCTTGATTTCCGTCGAATGTTGATGAGCTGACTTGGCCCACGTTTCGGTGCAGCAGAGTAATCAAAGGCATTCCACGCTCGGTGTAGCGTTCGTTGATCTTGACGATCGATTCTTCCAGACGTTTGGCAGCATTATTCGTGACGGCGCCAGGTGTGCCATCAGGATAGACGACAGTAGCCTGGATCATTTTGTTGTCCAACTTGGGGAAGATCGTCCAGGGGACAACTCCTGCTCGGATTAGCCCTAACGAGACCAAAAGAAGGGCAAAGGCAGCGCTGGCGACGAGTACGGGATTGCTAATACATCCTTTTAGTGTGGGCAAATAGAGTCGAGTGATGACAAATCCCAAGCAGCGGCCGGATAACTTGTTGACCGCCTTGCCCAATGCACCGAGTTTTCGTAGCGGATACAGAAATTGGTCGGCAATAAAGGCCAGTCCGATGATGATGAAACCAGGAAGAATACGTAAACCGAATGGCATGCGCCGTGACCAATCCCGAGCCTGGAATGTCAAAGTCCGCGGGTCATCTCCCGAGTGGCTATGTGCCAGGTGGCACGGAAGGATGATCATGCTTTCGACAAGTGAAATCAGCAACATGGCGATGATCGCAACCGGCATGACAGCAATGAATTTGCCCATCACGCCCGAGACAAACAACATCGGCACGAACGCAATGACGGTCGTCATGACTGACGCAGTGACGGACGGAATAACTTCGACCGTACCATCAATGGCGGCTTGCAGCCTTCCTTTGCCCGCTTGTCGGTGCGCGTAAATGTTCTCGCCGACGACAATGGCATCGTCAACGACGATTCCCAAAGCCGTTAAGAAGGAAAACATGGAAATCATGTTCAGCGTTTGATCGAACATGAGCAGAAAACTGCAGGATCCCAGGATGGAGACGGGAATTCCCAGCGCGACCCAAAACGCGAGACGGATCTCGAGGAATACCGCCAAGACGATAAAGACTAAGAACAACCCTTGGAGCCCATTGCGGGTCAGCATTTCCAATCGGTCGCGCACGTCGATTGACATGTCGTTCCACGTTTTGAGTTCAATTCCGCCACCCAAATCGCGGGTCTCAACATAGCCATTCACTTCCTCGGCGATCGCCAACAGATCCTCTTTGGACGTGCGTTGAACGGTGATCGTCAAGGCCGGCTTGCCATCGATCCGGCTGATTGCTGTTGTGTCGGCGAATTCATCGCGGACGACTCCCAGATCGCCGATCGTTAACACAACTCCGTTATCTTGCGTAACGACGGGAATGCGCGCGATTTCCGTGCCCACGACCTGCTTGTTCATCCCGCGAAGTCGAACCTGCTCGGCTTCGGTCTTAATGTCACCCCCGGGTAACTCGATGTTCTCTCGGCGTACGATTTGCGCCACTTGTTGGAGTGTCAGGCCATAGCGCCGCAGCGTGGCTTCGGGGATTTCGATGTCGATTTGATAGTCGCGGCTACCATTAATTTCGGCTTGCGAAACATTCGGCAGCATGAGGATCTCTTTGCGGACCAACTCTGCCGTTTCGCGGAGTTGTAATTCCCAATCTGGCGCCGCAGTACTGGTTCCGATCACCGCGATTTGAATCGCCGGTTCTCGGAGAGTGACCTGCTTGACCTCGGGGTCTTCCGCTAACTCGGGAAAACTGGGGATTCGATCGATTTCCGATTCGACTTCGTTGAGAATCTTTTGGACGTCCGTTCCGGTCTCCAGTTCGAGGACAACTGTTCCCGAACCCTCTGCAGCGACGGATGTCTGTTTTTTGATGCCGCTAATGGAACGAACGGCTTCCTCGATTTTGAGGCAGATTCCCTCTTCGACTTCACTTGGACTGGCGCCCGGATAGGGAACAGTCACGAGAATTCTCTCCAGTTGGAATTCCGGAAAGACCTCGCGCCGTAACATGGTCATACTCAGGATGCCAACAGCAAGTACGCTGATCATTAGCGTGTTCATCGCTGGCGAGTTCCGGATGGCCCATTGGACGATGGCTTTCATTTGACCGGCTGCTCCCGAATTTCCATACCATCGACCGCTGCCAGCGGGGATACAATCACCTTGTCGCGGGGCGAAAGACCCGAAGCTGCGGCATTGACCAAGGCTTCTCCATTTTGAATTCGGGCAATGTTGACGGGCAGAATGGCGAGCCGACCGTCTTCGACTTTCCAAATTCGATTTCCCGGTCGTAGCGCCTGTTCAGGAAGCCGCAATAGACGCATTTGTGGATCCGCGTGAATCTGCACGGTCACATACATTCCGCGAACCAGTGCCGGCGGACCGGCATCCCGCGGGCGTGCACTTTGGGGAAACTGTTCGAGGGGTTCTTCAACGATGACCCGGCTGGGAACCGTCCTTGTCTTTTCGTCGACCCCCAATCCGTCGTACCGCGACAGCTCTCCTTTCCAGAGGAATTCGTCCCCGGCCATTTCGTACATGACGGTTACTGGCGTTTGAGGGATTTCATACAGCCGATCGCGAGACTTCGCTGCCTCGAAGACTTCTTTCGGGTCACAAGTTTGTTGGTTCCACAACCAATACAAATCTTGCATCTCCAAATTGCAGGAAACTTCGACTGCTGAGATATCTTCAATGGTGAATAGGGATTCTCCACGAGCAACGTAGGCATCTTGCTCGACAAAGTCGCTGATAATGACACCATCATTCGGTGCCGTAATCGTTGTTCGCCGACGGTCGAGCTTCGCTTGTTCGAGATCAACCGAAGTCACATCGCGTGCCCATTCCAAACGACTTCGGCGGGCACTCAACAGTTGGAGTTGGTTTTGCAAAGTGACCAAAGAGTTGCGGGCGGCGAGTACCTTACGCTTTGCGCCGTCGATCTCCGAGTCGCTGACGATTCCACTCCGCGATAGCTTGTCGATGCGAGCCTGGTCTTGCAGTTGCAGACCGAGGTCTTGCTCGGCAAGTTCGAGGAGTGCCTGCGTATTGCGACGTTCCACTTCCAATTCTTCGATTTGCTGTTCAGATTGCAGCAGCTGTTTGGACAATCGTCGGACAGCCAATTCGTAATCGCTTTCGTCGATTTCCAAAAGAACTGTCCCTTGTGTGACGTAATTGCCGGCGCGGGCTTCGCTCGGTTTGCGTTCAATCCGTCCGGAAACTTCGGCTGCTAATCGAATCTCACGGAAGGGCACGACGACGCCATCGACTTCGATGTTCAAGGGGCCGGAATGTGGCTGAATCGTGGCAGTCGTCACGAGCGGAGGAAGCTCTTGTTCTTCTCCGCGCGCAGGTGCCTGACGTTTGCCACTTAATTCGACGAATGCGAGGATCGATCCCCCCAAAAGAACGATCGGTGCCAAGAATCGAATACAGCTGATCAGCGTGGAAAAGAAAAGTTGCAGAATCCGCATGGGTATCGTCCGTCGACAAGAATTTTGAAAATCTTTCGGAGAATCAGGTATGGCTCGGGTTGGCTTCTTCGGAAAACGATTGCACAGGTGGTCCCGCTCCCAAGGCGGCGAGCGACAGATCCGCAATGTGGTCGGCGAGATGAGACGGTTCGAAGTGCGCCTTGTGCTCGTCCTCGGGTACGATCATGGCAACCACTTCGCCGGCAACGCGGTAATGCAAACATTGCCCGACGATGCTGAAGCCGATTTGTTTTCGCTTGAAATCTGGCGTTTCCGCTGGCAGGAGTTCGTCAAGAATCGAAAGCAGGCGACCGAACATCGGTCGAAAGTATGACTCCACGAGTTCCTTGCAGGCCCCCGTGGGTTGAAGAACTTCGCGCAGTAACAGTTGCACTTCCCAGGGTGACCGCGGGACGCCAATCATTCGCGTCACCAAGGCGTGGATGAACGCACGTAGTTTTTGTTCCGGCGCTGTTCCCACTGGAAACTCTGGCAGCGGGACCTGCTGGGCCCTTTGTTCGTGGGCGTACTTAACGGTCTCGATATACAGCCGCTCCTTGTCGCCAAAGTGGTAGTTAATGCTTGCGACATTGACTCCAGCTTGCCGGCAGATTTCGCGGACTGTCGCCGAGCGGAAGCCCTTCTCGGCGAAAACGGGCCCGGCCGCCTCGCAAATTCGTGTGCGTGTTTCGTCTGCAACCAATTTCTTGCCTGTATCTCGATTGAGGAGCCCGTGTTAAACAAGTGTTTGAAACAATGATATTAAACAAACGTTTGAATGTCAACCGCTAACCACATACATCGGATCTCGACCGCCACTTTCAACTGTTTTAGATGCAAAGCCGGAATTGAAAACTGCAGAATTCGCTAAGAATGGGAACGAATTAGTATACTTGCGTTCATTATTTCGAGAGATTTTGAAATCCTTTCAATATTTTCCGCGCTGCGGCGAATAACCCGGTAAGCACGCTGGATGGTTCCAGTCACAACGTCAGTTGAGAAGGGGCACGCTGAGGAGCCTCAGCAAATCGGGAATCAGAGAATAAAGGAATCCGGAACATGATTAAGAAAACACTATTAGGTGCAGCTGTGGTTGCCGTCGTGGGTTCGTTTGTATTTGGGCGTGAAGTTTTGAGTTACGCCCGAACTTGTGGCGAATCGGTCCGTCATGCGGTCAAACAGGAAGTCCCGTTGTCTTTCGAAGTCGAGCGGGCGCGAAAGATGATCGAGAGAATTGTCCCGGATATTCGCCAGCACATGCACGTCATTGCGGAACAACAGGTTGATATTGAAGAACTCGGACGAGAAATCGCCCGACGAGAAACCAGCGTTGCGGATCAAGAGCATGCCTTGTTAGCGCTCCGTTCTGACCTGCAAACGGGTCAATCAACATTTCGCTATGCAAGCCGGACCTACACCAGTGACGAAGTTCGTCGCGATTTGGCGAAACGTCTCGCCCGGTTGAATATGACCAACGAGATTCTGGATCGGGAACGACAGATCTTGCGAGCCCGAGAAAAAGCGTTGGTTTCGAACCAGGAAAAGCTGGAGGGAATGTTGGCAGCAAAGAAGGATTTGGAAGTGCAGGTGGAACAACTTGAAGCTCGGCTGAAGGCGATTGAAGCCGCAGAAACTGTTAGCTCATTAGAGTTGGACCATTCGCAGTTGAATCGTGCCAAGAAGCTTATTCGCGAGTTGAACAAGCAGCTCGACGTGAAAGAAAAGTTGCTTGATGCCGAAGGACAGTTCCAAGGGCTGATTCCGGTCGAGACCGATAGCCTGGATGTTCCGTCGGACATTGAAGAACAGGTCGATGCTTACTTCGGCCGAAACAATCTTCCGGAAGTTGCTGAATCGAACGAGACTCCTTCCGGCATCTAGAAGAGTGGACGTTATGTGAGTTGAAATCCCGATTTCAGGAGGAAATCGGGATTTCCTGAAGGCTGAGTAATGATTCGCAATCGCAGTTCTAACGAGATTTGACCTTCGAGTCGTCGCAATTGGAATTCTTCTCGTTTTTCGACCGTTTCAATCACTCGTTCAGAATTTTGAACTCTCATGAACCAGTTTGTCTCGAAATTCGTTAACCTAAATGAGTGGTGGGCGACATTCGCGACAAATCCAACGGCGTCCGGCTCGCGAACCGTGCCGAACATGTCCCCAGACTCGCGACTCAACAACATGACGGATCAAGCCAACCAACCCGATGGGTCACGAAGTCTATTGTGGATCGATGGAGTCGGTACTTACTTGGTGTGCACCGGCGATCAGGTATCGATCGGGGGGCCCACCGCCGAGCAACGAGCGGCGGACATTTCGCTGCTAGCGAACCTGTCTCGAATTCATGCGACAATATGCCGGCGAGGGGATGGCTACTTTATCGAGGCCCACTCGCCAACCAAGGTGTCGGGTCGCGACGTCATCGAGCGTACCGATTTAAACGATGGATACGAGATCGGGCTGTCCGATACCGTTCGTCTTCGATTTCGGCTCCCGTCGGTTCTGAGCGCTTCCGCGCGATTGGAGTTTTTGTCGGTACACCGGCCAGGGCTGTCGGTCGACGGAATCGTGTTGATGGGTGATACTTGTTTATTGGGGCCGGGGGAGACAAATCACATTTTATGCCACGACTGGCCTGATGCGGTCTTGTTGTTCCGACGCGACGGCCAATTGTGGTGTAAGTCAAGGATGGACCTGTTCTTGGGGGACCGTCACATTCAAGACGGAAGCCCAATTGAAAACGGTGATATTATTACGGGGCCAGAGCTTCGATTTCGATTTGAGGCGATATAATCATAGAATCGGTTGATCGCGATACGGGTTTCTTACGTTCCACTACGGGGGAAAAAGCGAACCGCGATGACCGCAACAATGTAGCGCGGGCGCGATCATGATGAATGCATTAGCGGAGACGACGGATTTAAATCACAACCGTCCCGGCAATGGCAAAGCACCCATGAAATTCACATTCGCACCAGAATCGAAGCCTCTTGATGGATTCACGATCAAGCGTGCGATTCAGCGCGGGGCATTTGGTGAGGTCTACTATGCCCTCAGCGACGCTGGCAAAGAAGTCGCATTGAAGTTGGTCCAGCAAAACATGGATGTCGAGCTTCGGGGTGTGTCGCAATGCTTGAACTTGAAGCATCCGAATCTGGTCACAATCTTCGATCTGAAGACCGACTCTGACGGCGATCATTGGGTTGTTATGGAATACGTCGCCGGTCGGTCCCTTGACCAGCATTTGAGGGACTACCCCAACGGGGCGCCGATCGAGAAAACAAAGGAATGGATGACTGGGATTGCAGCAGGCATTGCCTATCTGCACGATCGTGGGATCGTTCATCGCGATCTCAAGCCGGCCAACATTTATTGCGAAAACGACCTGATCAAAATCGGCGACGTGGGATTGTCGAAGTACATTTCCCCCAGCCGTCGTAGTGCACACACGCAAAGTGTGGGTACGGTTTACTACATGGCGCCGGAGATTGCTCACGGGCGTTACGGGCGCGAGGTCGATGTCTATAGCTTGGCAATAATGTTGTACGAGATGCTGACCGGGCATGTCCCGTTCGAAGGAGAGACAACCGGCGAGATTCTCATGAAGCATCTTTCGGTGAAACCGGATTTGGATCCGATTCCCGAAGCCTTGCGACCCGTATTGGCCCGTGCGTTAGAGAAAGACCCACAACAGCGTACATCGAATGTTCCTCAACTCGAGCGCGAGTTTCACCAGGCTGTCTCCGGGCAACCGATTCCCAAGGAGATTCCCGCCGCCGCCTTCGTCTCGCGAGATGTCAATCAGGCTGCCAAACAGCCTGGAACTGACGGATGGCGAAAGGGCAAATCTTGCTTTAAGGGAAAGCATGCAAGTTGGGCAAAACACAGCAAGCCAAAATGCCTTCGGGATGTTGCTGGAAACCTCAAGCAAAAAGTGGGCGACATTCCCGTCAACTACCAAACTCCCGAGTGGTGGAAAAACAAGGATAACCTGCCCCGCAGAATCGGCGGCTGGTTGCGTACCGCAGCACCGTTTCTCATTGTGGCCGCCATTTTCATACCGGGTCTTTTCTTCGGATTGCTGAGAGCCGTTTTCGTTTCAGGAATCTTTGGCGCGCTCGCCTATGGCACGTTTCGAATTGCACAAAGCGGCGTAAATTACATCGCATCGCTCTTTTCCAACAAAAGTACGGTCGCAGCCAATGCCAATGGCTTCCTCAACGCTGCTGGGAATGCCGGGGCCGTCGCCACTGGCCATAATGAAACCGCAACTCCGGAGTTAGCAAGTAAGCCATCGAATGTCGATGTACCGCCGCCGACACCTAAGGTCGTACCGCCGCCAGTCGTGCGACCCGTTTCGCGAACGGTGGGTCTGTCTACACCGATAAATCGGCAAATTTCATTACGCACCCGCGTCACCGAACTGAGCGGTTCGATGGTTCTGGCTGTGTTTTGCACATTAATTATCACGGCTGGCCTCTTAGCTGCAGGGATTCTGACGAGTGCGACGGCCGCCGGTGTCTTTGGATTAACGGCATTAATCGGATCGTGGGCTGTCATGGCGCCGACCAAGATTTGGGAAGGAACGACAGTCGATCCGTTTGTGAAAAGGTTGACTCTGCTCGGACTCGGTGTGGTCGTCGGGGCGTGCGGATTCTGGCTGGATCAGGTATTGATGTTCAATTTCGTTGGTGATCAAGCCTCGTACCAAGGAGCATTTCACTCATTTGGACCACACATGTTAGTTGACGCTGCTCGGCAACCGACTTTGATGGCATATGTCTTGTTTTTCGGCTGCCTATTCTTCTTGAGAAGCTGGTGGCGGCACACCGATTCGTTTCGGATGCGTCGGCTGCGAGTTTCTTCGTTGGCGTTAACGGCTTTGTTGGGGTATGTCATTTCACAGGTTTGGTCCTTCCCCGTCGAATGGGCGATGACCTGGGCCATTACCGTTTCCAGCATTGTGCAGATTTCATCCGTTTGGATACCGCAGGACGAGCGTTCTAAGTATCTCGGGGGACAAACTCATGCATGAGCAAGTCGTCCAAAACTTGGCGGTGGCGCAGTCGATCCAGACGACCGAGGTGATTCCCAGCCTATGGGCCATAATCCTGTTGGCGGCGATTACCTTCGGTGTGGGCATGATCGCGTATGTCTTCTTGCAAGCACGTTCGGATTCGCAGCCACCGTCGGCCAAAGCATTGGCCACAGGGGTCGCTTGGGTATTACTGGGGATGGGTGTTGTGATGTTTGCGATTTGGCAAGCCAAACCCCATTTTGAGAGTCGCCAGGTCGAATCGCGGACCGAAGCGATAGCCCAAACACAGATCGGGGAAGATCCCGCATCACCCGATCGGCTGAATCCCATCGTCGAATTGGGGCCGGATGCAACCGTTTCCGTCACAAGAATTGAGGATTCGTCGGACGACAGTCGTGACGATCTAGAGTCGGACAATGCTGACGCCGCCGAGGACGAAGTCGAGCTGTCGACGCCAACCGTACCCTTACCGAAATGGATCACGGAGCCGGTCGGTTACGGCAACGATATCGAGCGGGTCACTGTCAGCAGTCAACGATTTGCAACGATTGGCGAAGCCGACGAGGACGCATTGTTGGTCGCCGCGGCAGTTGTCACCGACTATGTGCGCAAGCGAGGCGCGTACACCGATGGCACTTCCGTTCCCGAGGAAGAGGTCGCCGAGTATGCTGTTTTGAGGCGATTCGTCGAAACGTTCGACCACGACTTCGGACCAGTGACCGGAGAGATGCATCGCGTTCACCTGCAGGTCGGACTTTCGTCGGAGATGTTTGATAACATTGCTCAGCCTTGGCAAGAGAAAGTATCAGGCCGACGACTGACCGCGCTGGGTTGTCTGCTTGCCCTGTTAACATTGATTCTCGGTGCGACAACATTGTACCTGAGGCTGGACGCAGCAACTCAAGGAGCGTATCGTCACAGACTCAAATTTGCCGCCCTCTCTTTGGTCGGCGCCGGTGGAATTGTCACCGGAGTGATCCTACGGAAAATCTGAGTTGCGATCGAGAGCTTCCAGACTGTTATGCCTGCCAGCGAATCCGACCGACTGTTGATTTCCCGAATTCGCGAGGGAGACGCACAGGCTTGGCAGGATTTCATCGGCCGTTATGAAGGCCGCATGTTAGCATTTGTCGAGTCACGTTTGCGGAACCGGGCCGTGAGCGAAGATGTTGTTCAAGAGACTTTCTTGGGTTTCTTGACAAGCCTTCCCAACTATGACGAGTCGACGCCGCTTGAGAGCTTTCTGTTTGCAATCGCCGCGCACAAGCTAACCGATGTGCTTCGCCGCGAAGGGCGCCGGCCCACGATTCCTTTGTTGATTAGTCGCGATACACAAGGGGGATCCAACGAGCCGGCCGGAGACGCCAGGGCCGCTTCCAGTCTTGTGCGCAGCCAAGAGGGCCGTGTTGCCGAACACCACATTCTTGCGACGGCCATGCAGGAGTTGATCGACGGGTGGATTTCCCGACGTGAATTCGAACGGCTCATGTGTATGGAGCTACTGTTTGTGGTCGGATGGTCGAACAAAGACGTTGCTGCCCGGCTTTGTATCTCAGAGCAGGCGGTCGCGAACCATAAGCATTTCGTCGTCACGAAACTGAAAGAGGCCGCCGCGAGATCTCACTTGCGAAACATCGATCTTGGGGAATTCGGAATTCATTAATATTCCGGGCCGAAATCGACGCCAAAGTTTGCCGCGTTGCATGCCTGCCACAATCTGCGACAGCGAGTTAATTCGAGCAAAGTGTAACGATGTCGCCGAAGACTCGGCTTGCCACTTCGGTACCATGTTGCATATCGTCTGAGGGAGTGTCTTTCCGCGGTAGGCTCGTTCTTGTGGTCCTCAAACGAACGTGAACTTCGTCGGTATGAATGCACATCCGACAACAGTTTCCCGGACCGCAATGATCAAGATGTGAGATTTTCGCATTTCGGATGGCCTTGTATGCGATCGTTGTGTGTCAGATTTTCGGTAGGCCAGATATGCACGCTTGTGTGCGTGGTTGCACATTGCGGAGCAAGTCTACGAGCCGATGATGAACTGCTGACTCGCTACATGAACCAGTTACGGGCTCGACAACTGTTCACCTTGGCCGAATCGTATTGTCTCAGACAACTTTCAGATCGGACGAAATCGCCCAGCGAGTATTTTCAACTCTCACGCGAGCTTTCCAACACATATGTCGAGCATGCGCGGCATGTGTCGGATGCAGAAAGCGCTGGATTGTGGCAACAAGCCCATGTGGTGATTACCGCGGCTTTGGAGCGAACAAGCGACACTTCATCGCGAAGAATGTTGCGCATCCAGTCGGCGCGAGTCGATGCCAATCGCGGGGATCATCTTCGTCATCGGCACGACCTATCACCATTTGATGGGGGACTTCGCGACCAAGCCACTCGTCTTCTCCATGAAGCGATCAAGGACCTTGTGGAGATCGAGAAGGAACTGAAAGAAGCACCCCAGGCGACCCGCGCTCAGAATCAAGGGACGGCTGCACCAGCTCAATTACGCCGTCTCATATCAGAAATTCAATTGCAGATCGGTCAATGTTATCTCAATCTTGCCCTCCTCCAGAAGCCGACGATGCCTGATCGGGTCGATGCGCTGATCCAGGCGGATCAATGGTTGCGGAAATTTGTCGCGTCGGTTCCGAGAGAATCTGACAGATACGCTGGGCAAGTATTGCTGGCACGCGTTGCGGGATTGAGGGGAGATATCGCTCGTGCCACTCGCATGCTCTCAGACATTGAGCAGAAAAGCCCAGTTCCAGAAGTGATGGACCGCGTCATTGCCGAGCGAGTGCGACTATTGTTGCTTGAGAAGAATCCGACGGATGCTGCCCAACTCGTTTCGCAATATCGTCGTGACCGCCTCAAGCTGACGGGCGAGTTGCAATTCTTGAATGTCCAATCATTGATCGGGTTATGGAAGATTGCCGACGCCCAAAAGCAATCGGCATTGGCCGCGCAATTAATGCAGCGAATCGGTTCTGAAGTAGCGACTTTAGAGATCGAGACCGGCGGGTACTGGGCAGCACGAGGTCGAATGAATCTCGATCAAACCCTTAAGTCTCAAAAGTATGGAGAGCCGCTTGCGCAACAGGTCGAAGCTGCAAGCCGATTGTTTGGTGCGGGGCGGACGGCTGAATCCATTCAAATGTATGGGCAGGCGGCTGTCACGGCTCATCGTCAAGGGTTCGCAGACTTGGCTGCGGAGTTGGGGTTTACCCGGGCTTCGATTCAGCTCAAGTCGGGCCAATTCGGCGACGCAGCCATCAGTTTTCGCGAATTGATTGAGCACTTTCCCAAGGATCCTCATATTCCCCGTGCACATCTACTTTGGGCCTTCTCGTTGGGGCAACTGCGTAAACAGCAAACCGATGACCAATTGACGCAGAAATACGTCGCTGCCCTGTTAGACCATCTTGGGCGATACCCCAATCATGAAACGACTCCTGATGTCAATTGGATGCTCGCCCAATTCGATGAGGAGAACTCGAACTGGGAATCAGCGATCGCTCGCTACGAAGCGATTCCAGTCGAACATCGGCGCCGCGATGATTCCAAGGCGGCAATCGCGGTCTGCTATGAGAAGATCATTCAGGAATTGATCGCAGACGGTCAGTCGATCGCGACGTGGAGGAACGTTGCCCAAAAACGGCTCTCCTCACTGCTGACATCGTCGTCAAGTGGAGATCCCAGTCGCCTCGAATGGCCGGATTCGCAGATCCTGTTATCGATAGCCCGAATTTATTTGTGGTCCACGCCACCCAACTACACTGCGGCAGATCCCATCCTGCAGAAATTGATTTCCAATGACATCGCCGCACTCGACCAACAATTGCAGGAACAAGACTTCCGAATCCGGCGACGGGCTTTGCTGTTACGAATCGTTTCTTTGGCTGGACGTGACCGCATGGCAGAGGCCGAATCTGTGTTGCAAGAAGTGTCTAACGAACGTCCCAGCGAGATGCTGGACATATTGGAGGGGTTAGCGCGCATGACAGTTGCGGGTGAACCATTGCGTCGACGGAATATGGGCAAACTTCAACTTCAGATCGGGGAACACATCGACAAAATCCGTGGAGACTTAAACGACGAGCAACGGCTGCTACTCGATCGATCTTTGATTAACGCTTACCTTGCAACCGGCCAACAGGAACGGGCTTTTCAGCTGATCGAATCACTGCGGAAATCAAGCGCGATCGACCCTGCTTTGGGGCGTTCGATTGCGGAAGCACTCGGCCATTGCGAGACCCGTGAATGCTTCGAGCAGGCGCGACAAGCTTGGCTTCATGTGCAGTCCGGTGCGGCCTCGGGAAGTCGCGAGTGGATCGAGGCAAGGTACCATATTGCCCGGTGTGATTTTGAACTTGGGAATTACGCCGCCTGTCTAAAATTGCTTCGGGTCACTCGCCTGGTGGCTCCCAGCTTGGGAGATCAAGCACTTCAGGAAAAGTTTCGCGACTTAGAAGCTCAAGCGAAAAAGAAAAACAGCGGAGCCTAAGCTCCGCTGTTCTCCGGAACGATCGCGATTCGCGGACCCCGAGTCGCGATTCAACAAAATAGACTTGGTCGCTCCCTCTGCCATTGACGAGGTATCAACGGCTTATTGGTCCATTAACGAGAGGGAATCGTGTTGCTATTAATAACGAGCTCGAATCAGCGGAGCACCACCAGCCGTGTTGTTCTGATCTGCTGGTGCCGGCGGAACCGGTGGTTCAGCCGAGGGGCTCTGGACCGGGCTCGATAGGCTATCAAAACTCTCACCGCTTGACCAAATGACGCCACCAGAAGCGAGGCACCCACTTTGGCAGCCACATGACCGGCAAGTTCGGTCGTGGTAGCGGTTTGGATCCGGGCAGCCTGGAATCATGCTGTTATTGGCGCGCCAGTAAGGAACCTGGTGGTAGTAGTACCCCAATTGCGAAGTGTCCGTTGGCATTCCAACCATCGGGTATTGCGCACCTGAGCCGCTACCCGAGCCAGGCATTCCGGCCCAAACTTCAGGGTACCACCGCAGGTATTGCACTGGGGTGCGATGAATCGGGTTCATGGCTGGAACGGCCCAACCATGGTCAGGTGAATATTTGCAGCAACCGGGGCGCAACTTAAACAACTTGCACTTACAGCTTTTGCAAAGGAGACCGCATGTCGGGCCGGCACAGCAGCCACCGTAGCAGCAACCACTATTGCAACAGCAACCTGCCGAACCAAAGCAGCAACCCCCCGAACCAAGGCAGCAACCGGAATCACATCCGAAGCATGAGGAGACGTTTCCGTAGCAACCTGCGGAATTGCATCCAATGCCTGAGCTACAACTGGTATCGGAGCAGTTTCCACCGTCGGTACCGGTCGAGGCGAACTGTGCTGCAGTGGACGAAGAACTTTGATCGGTAATGCGGGAAACACCGACATCGACACTATCGTCGCCGATGACCCGGTTAGGATGGACAAGTACAAAACCGACCAGCGCGGTCAGGCAAAAAGCCGCCAAAACCGAGCTGCGGGAGAATCTCGCGCGGGGCGCGCTCGTTGCCAAATCGCGGTCGCGATTACTGCGGTTGTGGCCCACCAGCCACGCTGGTTGTCGAATCATCATGATTGTTCTTTCCGAACGAGTTTTTTGCTAATGCGGGAATGGTGTATTGATTCCAAGAGGTAGCGAGGCGGGTCGCATAATTCGCGGTGATTCGCCAAGCGACTTACGGACTAATTTCCATACACCGAGTAATACGGGCCGGGTGTAATCCTGGAAATCGGGGTCACGCGGCTACTGGGCAATCCCCAACCGTAGTTGTAGGCGTGGTGCACGGTTGGCGCGAGCGGCACGGCCATCGGAACACCTGTTCCTTGTGCGGCGAAGACGTTCCCATCACGCGAATCGAAATAGTTCGGGTCGACCGCGTAAATCCGATGGTATTTGCCGATCAATGGGCATCCACTTCCACAGCAGCCGGTGGGCAGGAAGTAGCCGAATTTGCATCGCAAATAGGAGCCTAACTCAGCGCTTTTCGCGCGATTGCGAGCACGATAGCAATTCGATTGCTTCGAAAACCATCCTTTGATTCCGCCGCAGCAGTCGCAGCCACAGTCGCAACAGTCGTTGCAGCCGGAACCTCTCATCCAACCGAACAGTCCATTGCCCGATTGGCAACCACATTTGCAGTCACTGCTGCAACAACCGTTGCATCCACAGCCACAGGCCGAACCGCACGCGATTCCGCAACCAGCGCTGCTCGAGCAACATCCGTCTGAACACGAATTATTGCAGCCGACTCCACATCCATCATTGGGAGTCACGGTATAATTGACATCGCTGACAGGTGTCTGGCCGCGTACGACGACATCATTTTGGACAACATCGCTGATACGAGCAGTTCCAGGTGCGGCCACATCCTGGGCATCGGAAGCTGCGGGAGCAACGAGCAAACTCAGTACGGCGGCTAATAACCCGCCTTTCGAATAGATTTTGAATGTAGTCATTGCGATCTTTCCGGATAATTGTGTTCAAATTGAGCCGTGAGAATTCTCACGTCGACGAAACGCCGGGGTCCTTGCCTAGCGGATTCTCGGAGGGGCGAATCCGGAGAATGGATGTCGCTTGGAGCGATACTTGACCTCAACAACTGTGCCCTGAAGTTCCCATTTGTCGTGGGACCGCATACCGAAGGGTGTCCAAATCCATCCGCCCTTCACCTTGTAGAAGAACGGCGGGTACATGGCGCGATAGGAATGCGGGTAAAGCATTTCATGAGGGGCGAGGGCTTGGTTCGTAATGATCGTTGCCCCTGTTTGAACTGGGATGTTTTGGGCGGGTGATGGATAGAGCGGCGCTCCGAGTTGTGGGTAGTGACCGAGTGACCCGACTGGCGCGCCGGATTGCGTTGTCACGGTCCCGTTCGATGCGTCGGCAGCTTTTTCATCGGAAGCGGTCACAACCGACAGTGGTCGCGCATGGGCTTGATAGGCAAAGCGCGCCGGAGCCCGATTCGGCACTGGTTGGCGACTGATGTATTGGGGTGCCTGAGCGAGAGCCGATTGCGTCACGAACGATGTAACAACAACCGCAGCGAGACGTGCAGTTAGTGACATGAGATCCCTCCCTGGGAACTGCCCCGCCGCATTGTCCGTTGCGGCGTGTAATTCGATTTTGTTGACCATTCCGAAGACGTCCGGGGTCAGACGTAGTACCAACATTCGGCTGGTAGCAATCATCGGAATGAATCAATCTGTTCGTTCCGTGACGATTCCGCGCTCTTTCCCGAATTTGTTGTCTCGCAGGAGGTTACGACGCCGTTTCTTGCGGAAAATTCGTTAGATCAATTACAATCCCTCAAATCGTTTGGGCTTGCAAATGTGGTACAAACGGTACAATGTCACACGTTTTGAGGACGGAGGAGATCTTGGCGAAGAAAAGTTCGGCAGCGAACGGCAATGGGAAGACTCGAGTCGATTCAAACGGCGACGATCTCACCGATCGCATACGTTACGTCTCTCTGAGTGGCGAAACTCGAAGACGATATCTCAATTATGCGCTATCGGTTATTACCTCACGCGCCCTCCCTGACGTGCGTGATGGGCTCAAACCTGTGCAGCGTCGCATTTTGTACGTGATGTACCACGAGAACCGGCTGACTGCCGACTCGAAACGCAGAAAGTGCGCAAAGATTTGTGGCGATACCACCGGCAATTTCCATCCACACGGTGACGCAGCAGTTTACGAGGCCTTGGTGCGTCTGGCGCAGGATTTTACATTTCGATATCCGTTTGTCGACGGTCAGGGGAATTTCGGATCATTTATCGGGCTGCCCCACGCTGCAGCACGATATACCGAAGCACGTCTGACGGCGATCGCCGAAGAAATGATGGAAGAACTTCGGTACCAAACCGTCGACATGCGTCCGAACTACGATGCGACCCGTGATGAACCGATTGTCCTTCCCGCACGTTTTCCAAATCTGTTGGTCAACGGAACGCAGGGGATCGCCGTCGGAATGGCGACAAACATTCCGCCTCACAATTTGACCGAAGTTGTGAATGCTTGCGTCTATATGATTGGCCAGCCGAAGGCGACGGTCGCTCAAGTAATGAAGTACATCAAGGCACCGGACTTTCCGTTGGGGGGCCGCATCGTTACGGACCGCAAAACGCTGAAGAAAGCCTATATCGAGGGGCGCGGATCGATCAAAGTTCGCGGTGAATGGAAGCACGAGTCAACACGCCGCAAGAATGCTCCACCGCGAGTCTTCATTTACTCAGTTCCATATGGCGTGGAAACCGGTCCGCTCCTTTCAGAAATCGGATCAATTGTTGCCGGTCGCAAGCTTCCGCAACTGATCGATGTTATCGACGAGACCAATGAAAAGAACGGCCTGCTGGTCGCGCTCGAGCTGAAGTCCAAAAACGATGCTGAGGCCGTTATGGCCTACTTGTATAAGCACACTCATTTGGAGCAAAACTTTAATTACAACGCCACGTGCTTGATGCCCGACGAGCAGGGCGTGTTGGTGCCACGTCGTTCCGATTTGGTTGTCATCCTCCGGCAGTTCTTGGATTTTCGATTCGATACAATTCGGCGGCGGTTCGAGTATCAGCTACGCCAATTAGAGCGACGCATCCACATCCTGGAGGGCTTTGCGAAGGTCTTCAGGGGATTAGATCGAGCGCTGAAGATCATTCGACGGAGCAAAGGCAAGCAGGATGCTGCAACGAAATTGATGAAGGCATTTCCGCTTGATGAAGTGCAAGCCACGGCAATCCTGGAGTTGCAGTTATACCGAATTTCAAAGCTCGAGATCGATCAAATCCTGGCTGAACTGGCTGACAAGCGTAAAGAGGCCGCACGGATCCGCCGCATTCTCGCATCAAAAAGGCGGATGTGGGGAGTTGTCAAATCGGAACTGCAGGATCTTTCTAATCGGTTTGGGGATCGGCGTCGTACGAGCCTGGGTTCTTCGGATGAGATTACAGAGTTTGATGCTCAAGCATATATTGTTCGTGAGAATACCAATGTCGTCATCACGCGCGAGGGCTGGTGTAAGCGAGTTGGTCGAACAGCAAAAATCGAAAATACCCGTTTACGCGACGGCGATTCGGTCTTAGATGCTCTACCGGGTAGCACACTCGATAACGTCGTGCTATTCGCGAGTGATGGAAGTGCGTATACGCTGCCCGTCGATCAGATTCCCGCTTCATCGGGGTATGGGGATCCGATATCGAAGCACGTCCGTTGGGGCGATGGTGTTTCGTTAGTCGGGGCGGTGACGACGGACGCCAGATTTACGGACGAAGACAGGAAATATCGCAGCGAGCCGACACCACGTCCCTTCATCTTGGTTGTGACCGAGCGTGGTCAAGTGATGCGAGTCTCGTTGAGCCATTTTCGTGCCGTTTCGACAAAGGTCGGGCGAAAGTATTGCCGGTTGCGCAAAGGGGACCGCGTGGTATTCGCGGAACTTGTCACCAAGGCAAAAACCATGTTCGTCGCCACACGGAAGGCACGCGTTATTCATTTTCCGATCAAGGAGGTCCCCATCTTGGCTGGGCCAGGGATCGGTGTTATTGGTATTAAGTTGGCATCGGGCGATTTGGTTTTGGGAGCTCGGCAATTGAGTCGACCCAGCGATGCACTGCGAGTCAAAAACTCGAACGACAAGGTCGTTTCGTTCGGCCAAACGAAATACAACGTGACATCGCGTGGAGGCAAGGGGGTACGCACGAGTCAGCGAAACGAGTTTACCGAAATTGTCAGCCCAGCGATTGAGATGATTGATTGGACCGAAATGGAAGAGGACTAACGGCCTTGGGTGAATTGGGAATCTGGCGTTGACGCCGATTATGTTATCGAAGAATCTCCATATGGTTTGCCCGCTCGGCACAGGCGGAGACTCGGCAGCTTTGCGAATTGACTGGCGACTGAACTGGCGAGACGCGATTGACGCCTTGTTCGAAGCAATGGAAAGGATGTCCACTCGAGACGCGTCTTATCGAAGTCCATGATATGCGGCATGCCTCTTTCACCGGTCAATTCAAATACTGTATTAATGTTACCATTCATCAAACCGTGATTACAGATGCGGTCAGCCACTCGCAGAGTTTCGAGGGCCCTGCTCTGACGAAAAGAACAAATGGCTACAGCGACTAAATCGAAGTACCGCGCGAAGGATATCGAGGTTCTCGAAGGGTTGGAAGCCGTCCGGCGCCGACCTTCGATGTACATCGGCGGTGTCGATGCCCGGGGGCTGCATCATCTCTTGTGGGAAATTGTCGACAATTCGGTTGACGAATTCCTCGCCGGTGAGGCCGACCGCATTTCGGTTACGCTTCACAAGGACGGATGCTCGATGACGGTCACCGACAACGGCCGCGGAGTTCCCGTCGATAAGCATGCCAAAACGAAGAAGTCTGCGTTAGAGCTGATTCTGACCACGCTGCACGCCGGCGGGAAGTTCTCCAAAAAGAACTATGCGCGAAGCGGCGGTTTGCATGGTGTTGGTTCTTCGGTGGTTAACGCCCTCTCGTCCGAAATGATTGCTACCGTACATCGCGACGGGCATGAATGGGTCCAACGTTATAAGCGCGGCAAACCGACGACTCCGGTGAAAAAGGTCAAGCGATTTCGGGGCCATGGGACACGGATCTTCTTCCGCCCGGATGACGCGATCTTTCGCCGAAATCAATTCAACGCCGAGCAAATTCGGCAGCAACTCGAAGATATCTCCTACATTCATGCGGGGCTGAAGATCACGTTTCAGGACGAGGTCAAACAGGAAACACATGAATTGTTGCACCCGGAAGGGATCGCAACTTATTTGACGAAAATCACGAACGAAGAGCAGAAAAAACCAGTTCATGAACAGGTGTTTTCTGCCGAGCGTGAGAATGGCCATTCAAAGATCGAATGCGTACTGCATTGGACGGAAGCAACCGATGAGCGCATTCGTAGCTATGTCAACGGAATTCGGACACACGCGGGGGGCACGCACGAAAGCGGTCTACGGTCGGGCATTGCCAAGGCCGTCAAAAACTACATGGATGTGCATAACATCAAACAAAAAGGTTTGTCCATAACGGCCGAGGACATTCGGGAAGGCATTGTTGCGATTCTATCGGTCTTCCATAACGACCCGATGTTCCAGGGGCAGACCAAAGACAAATTGAATAATCCGGAAATGTCCGGGCAAGTGGAAGGACTAATTCGGCAAGGGCTCGAATCGTGGTTGAACAATAACCCATCGATTGCCGATGCGATTATCGGTCGCATCGTTCTGGCTGCACGGGCACGTTTGGCAAGTCGCGATGCGGCAAGCGAGATTCGTCGCAAGACTCCGTCCTCACGCAAAACGAATCTTCCAGGGAAATTGCTCGACTGCCGTTCAAGTAAGCCGGCAGAATCGGAGTTATTCGTCGTCGAAGGAGATTCGGCGGGAGGCACTGCGGCGATGGGCCGCGAGAGTCGAACGCAGGCGATTCTTCCACTGCGAGGCAAGATTCTCAATACCGAGTCGCTATCTGTTTCGAGGATCTTGGATAACCAAGAAATCAAAGATTTAGTCGAGGCCCTCGGCACGGGAATTGGGGCGAACTTCGATATTCGCCGTTTGCGGTATCACCGCATTATCTTGCTGATGGACGCAGATAGTGATGGATATCACATCAGTACATTGTTGCTGACGTTTTTCTTTCGGCATATGCGCGAGTTAATTCGTCAAGGAAAACTGTTTATTGCTCAACCGCCACTTTATCGCATTGAGGTGGGCGATGAGACTTTCTATGCCCAAGATGACGCACAAAAAGAGGAGATCCTTTCCTCGTTGCCGGCGAATCGGAAGCGCGAAGTCGACCGGTTTAAGGGGTTGGGCGAAATGAATGCTAAACAACTAAGCGAGACAACATTATCGCCCAAAACTCGCGTCCTCTTGCGCGTGGACATCGAAAGTCAAATCGAAGCGGACCGCACATTCCAGCAGTTACTCGGACGCGATGCCAGCGAACGCTATCGGGTGATCATGGATGAAGCCACACTCGTTGACGATCTCGACTACTAGTGTCAATTGTCGTTGAGTTCTCGTTGCGGCAGAACATTCTCTTCGGTCTATGCGCATCGCTGTGCGCTTGCTGGTTCGAAGCTGGAATAAACGGCGACTGCTTGATCGGCAGGTGATTCACTGGACATTCCCGTGATTTCCGGTCGCAGTTGCGACCGATTGCAGCACTTCGATTTGGGCCAGTTTTCCTTAGTTCCGTGAAACTTCCAAGCGGACGGCGATTCTCACGCCTTGGGAGTATCGACAAGTTCACTTTTTTTCGCTCGTTCTTCGGTTATCATGAATTCGGCTTATCCATTCTTACTCCCGTCTAGAGCAAGTTGCTCTTTCGTATGCCTACGAAGTACGATTCTGACAAGGTTAATGAGGTATGACCCCGAGGCAGAATGATGTCACGTTTTTTGAAAACGCTATAGAGTCGAGAATCCATGTCGGCTGATTTGTGCATTATCGGTGGGGCAGGGCATGTTGGTTTGCCACTCGCATTGGCATTCGCCAATAAGGGTATGCGCGTCCACATTTGTGACCTGAATGAGTCGGCCCTCGAAGTCATCCAAAATGGGCAAATGCCGTTTTCAGAGGATGGCGCGGAGGAACTATTGCGGAAAGCCCTCGACCAGGATTTGCTGTCCTTTTCCACCGATACAGCATCGATCAGTGGATCGCCGATTGTTGTCGTCACGATTGCCACTCCGGTTGATGAATTTCTCAATCCCGATACGCATGTCATGAAGCGTTGGGCGGACGAGACGATTCCCCATTTTTCGGACGATCAACTCTTAATCCTCAGGTCGACGGTCTATCCGGGGACGACGAACTGGTTGGAGCGTTACCTACGTGCGAAAAACAGGCAGATTAGGCTGGCCTATTGTCCAGAGCGGATTGCTCAGGGCCGTGCTGTTCGCGAACTATGCGATCTACCGCAGATCGTCAGCGGCACTTCACCCGAAGCTGAGGATGAGTCGGCAAAACTGTTCGAACATCTCGCACCAGAAGTCATCCGACTGACCCCGCTCGAGGCGGAATTCGCCAAATTATTCACGAACTCGTACCGATACATCGTTTTTGGTGTGATCAATCAGTTTTATATGTTGGCGACCCAGCACGGGGCAGATTTTCATCGCATATTGCATGCTTGTCGCCACAACTATCCGCGTATGACGAACACTCCCGATGCTGGTCTGACGGCAGGGCCATGTCTGCTCAAGGATACAATGCAACTTGCCGCGTTTAGTAACAATCATTTCAGCCTCGGTCACGACGCGATGCTGGTCAACGAGGGATTACCCGCTTTCCTCATCGAACAAGTCAAACGCGAAGTCGATCTTTCCAACATGACGGCAGGAATCCTCGGGATGGCCTTCAAGGGAGACAGCGACGACATTCGCGATTCATTAAGTTTTCGCTTGCGAAAGCTACTACTCTTGGAAGCGAAGGAAGTTCTGTGTAGTGATCCATTTGTAAACGATTCTCGATTGGTGGATCAGAACCGATTGCTTGCAGAATCGGATGTCATATTTGTTGCGACACCCCATCGTGCGTACCGTGATCTTCAGATTCCGGGGCATGTGAAATTGGTCGACGTTTGGAATTGCGTCAGAAAGCAGCCATGAAGATTGCGATTACTGGTTCCGCCGGTTTTATCGGTGGTTACCTCGTTCAAGAGTTGTTGGACCGCGGCCACGAAGTTGTCGGCATTGACAATTTTTCCAAGTATGGTCCGGTCGAGAAGAGCTACCAAAATCATGAGCGGTATCAATTCATCGAGGGTGATGCGAAAGATGTCAACCTACTGACTGACGTTCTTAACGATTGCGACCAGTTTGTTGCAGCTGCTGCCATGATCGGAGGGATTTCGTACTTTCACGAGTATGCCTACGACCTTCTGGCAGAGAATGAACGGATTATTGCGGCGGCCTGCGACGCTGCTTTGGTGGCCTTTAATCAGGCCAAATTACAGAAGATTACACTGCTCAGCAGCAGTATGGTCTACGAGAACGCGACGATCTTCCCGACACCGGAAGGACATGAACACCAATGCCCGCCCCCCAGCAGCACTTACGGTTTCCAAAAGCTCGCGTGTGAGTACTTTGTGAAAGGCTTGTACGAGCAGTACAAAGTTCCCTACACGATATGCAGACCATTCAACTGTGTCGGAATCGGCGAACGTCGTGCGCTGGGCGACAGGGAGATCACAAGCGGAAACGTGAAACTGGCGATGAGCCACGTTGTTCCCGATCTCGTCCAAAAAGTGCTCCGCGGTCAGGACCCTTTGCACATCCTCGGGTCGGGCCAACAGGTGAGGTGCTACACCTATGGGGGCGATTTGGCCATGGGGATTGCTTTGGCTATCGAAAGCGAGCAAGCCAAGCTTGAGGCGTTTAACCTTTCAACACCAGTGAACTCCACTGTGCTGGAGGTCGCTGAACTGATCTGGAACAAAGTCCACGGTGTGGACGGCGGCAGTATCCCGCCATTCACTTATGTATCCGACGAGCCATTCGAGTATGACGTTCAAAGAAGAATCCCTGATGTCAACAAGGCCAAGCAGGTTCTTGGGTTCGAAGCGACGACGTCATTATCGACAATGCTCGATGAGGTGATTCCCTGGGTGCGTCAGGAGATCGACGCCGGACGCATTTAAAGTTCGGGTCGCGTTGACCGCGAAGACTCTGCCAAGCGATGCGAGCGAATTGACTGGGCCAGGCTGTGAATCAGGAAACTCGGTTTTCCATTGTTGTTCCTGTATACAATGAAGAGAAAACGATCGGCGAGTTTTGCGCGGCGGCCCGCGCTGGATTGAAGGCAGATTGTGAAATCCTCATTTGTTACGACTTCGATGAAGATTCCACACTGCCGGCGCTGCAAGAATTGCCGGCCGACGAGAAGCCCGAGCATATGCGTCTCGTACGAAATGACTTGGGACGTGGTGTTCGCTACGCCATCGAGGCTGGTATGCGTGCTGCTGAAACTCCGATCGTCGTGGTCATGATGTGTGACCTTTCTGATGAATTTTCGGTTGTGTTGGAATTGGTGTCCCGCGCCGAGCAGGGGGCGGCAGTCGTTTGTGCGAGTCGATATATGTCCGGTGGCGGGCAAGTCGGCGGGCCATGGTTAAAAAAAACGTTAAGCCGCATGGCTGGTGTGAGTCTCTATTGGTTGGCCGGTTTGCCCACACATGATGCGACAAACAGCTTCAAGGCTTACCGAAGCGATTACTTGAAGAACGTCGAAATTGAGAGCCAGGCCGGTTTCAGTCTTGGAATTGAGTTAACTGTAAAGGCCCACTTCTTCGGTTATCGAGTCGAAGAAGTCCCGACGATCTGGCATGATCGTTCCGAGGGCGAAAGTCGATTTCGTCTATTTGCCTGGTTACCTCAGTATTTGCGCTGGTACTTCTGGGCATTAATCCAGCGTTGGTTCAAACCGCGACTTGCCAACCGAAACGGCAATTCATGATGTCTCCGATCTTGAATGCCACCGTCGAAACAGGGTTAGCGCCTTCTTCCAAACGGGCCCGCCTGATACTCGGGGCTATCGTGTTGTTGTTTTTGATCGTTCGGTTGCCCGTTTTGCTTCGACAACCAGGTGGTCAGGACGAAGACTGGTTTGCTGTGCCTGGTTGGACTGTTCTTAATGAGGGTATTCCGCGAATTCCATATCTTCCGTCGCGCAATCCGGAGACGGCATTCTATCGCGCTGACACCGCTTTGTACGCCCTGCCACCGGCTCAGTTCTATTTTCAGGCTCCGATCTACGCAGTTTTCGGACCAAGTTGGGGAACGGCGCGAATTCCGTCGTTCCTTTCGGGGATAGTCGCGATTTTGCTGGTGTATCAGTTGGGGCAGTGCCTCCTTCGCGAAGAGCCCAGTGCACTTTGGGCGGCGGGACTTTACTCCGTTTCGCGGGTCTTCTATTTCCCTTGCCTGTCGGCCAGGCCCGACTTGCTGTGTGGCGCCATTGGTCTCGGCGCGGTCTACACCACGTGGCGCTGGCAGACGACACGAAATCGGCGGACTCTGTTGATTGCCGGAGGGCTGGCCGGTTTGGGTTTTCTGACGCACCCTTTTGCGCTTGTTTACTCCATTCAAGTAGGAGTTTGGGTGTTGCTGGCGACTCGCGGTTGGAAACAACGACTTTTGAACATCCTAGTTCTTGGGCTTACGGCAGCCGCAGTTATGTCGGTGTGGTCGCTATTGATTTGGCAGCATCCAGAAATCTTTCGCATCCAGTTTTTTAACAATGTGCTCGACCGTTCCAGTCCCGGATTATTTCATAGGCTGATTTTCCCATTTGAAGCGATATGGGCGCAAGCGCAAATTCTGGTTGAGCGAGCGGGGTTGATGCAAACATTGATCATGGTGCTGGCGTTACCCGGCCTGACCATCTATGCGGTCGTTCGGCATCGGCCGGAACTGCGCTTGCTATTAACTCTTGCGTGGTCCAGCGTCTGTTTGCATCTCGTGCTCGTCGGAACACATCCGACGAAGGGGTACTACTGCTACACCGGGGCGTTCTTGTTTATGTGCCTGGGCACCTGTGTCACGACGGTCGGAGCAAGATTTCGGGGAGACGGGCTCGGTTCAAAACTGGCACGGGTCGCAGGTGGTGTCATTCTGGTTGGCGCATTCGTCCCGGGATCAGGAATTCGAACATGCATGACCTACCTCCAGAATTGGGATAGCCTCAATCACGATTCCGCCCAGTTTTCTGAGATGCTTATCACGGAGTTGCCGGTCGATGCAAAGTTCACGGTCGATACGGCATTTGTATTGGACTTCTATCTCGCCGGTCGAGATACCGTGCTTGCGAAGAATGAGGAGTTCTTTTTTGAGTCTGATGAACAACCCTACGACTATCTTGTTGTCGGCCGCTTTGGAATTCATGCCGAAATCCCCAAATCGCAGAATGGTCGGTTGCTTAAGACATTCGGTGATCAAGACGACATCTTCTCTTGCTATGCAGAGATTTATGTCCCGAATGACTCGGCGAGCGTCGAAGATGATCTGCAGTAATGATTTGTGACATGAACCAGCCGATATAACATTGGTGCCAGATCCCCAGTGAGGAGCATGGGCCAACATTGACGATCCCGGAAGCCGCCTCGCTGCTGCAAGTGCTCGCCCGACGGTGGTCAATTCCGCGTGAGGCCTCTATATTGGATCGGCGGTCGGTTTTCACCACGAGATGTTGCTACGTTCCCGTGGGTATGGCCGTGTCGAGCACGAGTTTTTGGGCAATCCCGGTGAATTGACGGCAGGAAAGCAGATGTCACAAGTAAAAACGGTTATTAACGTAGGCCACAGTCCCGATCCGGACGACGCGTTTATGTTTCACGCGCTGGCCAACGATAAAATCGATACGGGCGACTACACATTTACGCATACGCTGCAAGATATTGAGACACTCAATCGCCGTGCACTCAATAAGGAACTGGAACTCACGGCGGTGAGCCTGCACGGATATGCCCACATTGCCGATGCGTATGCAATTTGTGCCTGTGGCGCAAGTATGGGAGACAACTATGGGCCGATGCTGGTTGCTCGCGAACCGGGATCGATCGACAGCCTGCGGGGAAAACGAATTGCCGTTCCCGGGACGCTGACGACGGCATTCTTGTCGCTGAAATTGCTACTCGGTGACGATTTTGAATACGAAGTGCATCCCTTCGATCAGTTGCTCGACCTGGTGGCGAAGGAACAGGCCGATGCCGGATTGATCATTCACGAAGGCCAACTGACTTATGGTGACCAAGGCCTGCATCTGATCGTTGATTTGGGGAAATGGTGGCAGGAAGAGACGGGGTTGCCACTTCCTTTGGGAGCGAATGCAATTCGCAAGGATCTCGGTACAGTTGTCATGGACGAAGTGACGGCGTTACTGAAGCAGAGTATTCAGTACGGACTCGATCATCGACAGGAAGCTCTCGAGTACGCTTTGCAGTATGGAAGGAATCTTGACCAGGCAAAGGCCGACGAGTTTGTCGGGATGTACGTCAACGATTGGACCTTGGACTTTGGTGACCGCGGGCGGGAGGCTGTGGCCACTTTGTTGCGCAAAGGCCACGAAGCTGGGGTCATTCCAAAACTCATCGAGCCTGAATTCATCGGCTAATCGGTCGTTGGAGCGCCGGTGATCGTGGAACGAATGTCCGATCCGTGTTAGTCTGGTGACCGACCCACAATCCTCGACGTCAAATCAAGAAGATTTGGTGTCGACTTCAGGTGCGCTAACCGCATCTCCTTACTACGAAAAAGGCATCAATGAGCGATTCTCATTCAGAAAGTTATCTTAGTGACTTATTCGGTCTCGGTGGAAATACCGCCATCGTGATTGGTGGTACCGGTGTTCTGGGTGGTGCCTTCTCAGAAGCATTGGCCGGCGCGGGGGCTCACACGATTGTTGTCGGACGTAACGTCGATAATGGCAATGCTTGTGTGGAACGCATCAAGACCCAAGGTGGTTCGGCAGAGTTCTTCTCAGCGGATAGCACAGCCAAGGGCGACTTGGAATCGCTGGTCTCTTATCTTCGCGATCAGAATCGAGAAGCCAACGTTCTTGTCAACGGGGCCGGGATCAATTCGGCCACGCCATTTGTTGAAATCGAAGAGGATGAATGGGAACGAATTCTCGATGTGAATCTTCGAAGCGTGCGATTGGCTTGTCAGGTTTTTGGGCGATTTATGCTCGAGAAGGAAACGCGAGGTTCGATTATCAATATCGCGTCGCTTAGCGCCGTTATTCCCTTGTCACGCGTTTTTACCTACTCACTGACAAAAGCTGCAGTCGTTAACTTGACCAAAAACCTTGCGCGTGAATGGGCCACTTCTGGAATTCGTGTGAACGCACTTTCGCCCGGTTTTTTTCCAGCCGAGCAGAACCGAAAGGTCCTCACGCCCGATCGCGTTGAGAGCATCATGCGTCACACGCCAATGGATCGATTTGGATCGCCGGAAGAGTTGGCTGGTGCAATTCTCTTAATGGCATCCGGGCGTGCGGGGAGCTTTTTGACCGGTGAGAATATCGTTGTCGACGGCGGATTTACAGCGATGACGATTTGACCAAAGCAGATTCCCGATTTCGGCCTGTGAGAAACTTTTCGGAGTTCACGCGATCGAATCGCGAGCGGCGTCAATGGAGTCATTTCTTGTGAAGCACATGGAATTCTCACCACGCCGCCGTTACCTGGTGCGATTTCAACCGAAACGTGTTCCTCACACATTTGCTGATGTGCTGATAATTGGTGGCGGTATTGCCGGAATTCGCGCGGCCATCGAAGTCGATCCCCGACTGAGCGTTATCGTTGTCACCAAGGATGTGCTCGAACAATCGAATAGCGCCTATGCGCAAGGGGGAATCGCCGGCGTACTCGATCCATTGGATGATATTGCCAATCACGCTGCGGATACAATCGCCGCCGGCAAAGGTCTTTGCGATCAAACGATTGTCGATACGGTCGTTGGCGAAGCGCCGGATCGTATCCGGGAGCTCGTCGATATTGGTGCCAATTTCGACCTCACCGATGGCGAAATTGCGCTAACACAAGAGGGCGGACACAGCCATCGTCGCGTGGCCCACGCATTAGGTGATGCCACCGGCAAGGAAATCATGCGCGCCATGCGCGAGCGAATTCGACAGCGCGATTCGGCGCAGATTTGGGAAAAAACATTCACGATCGATTTGTTGATGCATGAAGGACGGTGTCGAGGCGCCGTGGTATGGAATCCGAAGCACGGCAAAACAATGATTTGGGCCAAGGAAACGATATTGGCAACCGGCGGAGCTGGGCGGCTGTACCGCGAATCGACCAATCCGGAAATCGCGACTGCCGATGGTCACGCCATTGCATTTCGTGCCGGGGCTGTGCTGCGTGATATGGAATTCATGCAGTTTCATCCAACCGTTCTGTACATCCCCGGCAGCTCTCGCCATCTCATTACTGAGGCAGTGCGAGGGGAAGGGGCGTACTTGAGGGATTGCCACGGTCAAAGATTCATGGATGAGTATGACGACGCGGGCGAACTGGCTCCACGCGATGTTGTCAGCCGGGCGATCACGGACCGTATGCTCAAGACGAGCCATCCGTGCGTCTATCTTGATTTATCGCATCTTGATCATTCGATTGTTACCGATCGGTTTCCGCATATTGGAAAGGTGTGTGCCGAATTCGGTTTAGATTTGGCACGCGATCAGATTCCCGTGAGACCCGGCGCCCACTACATGATCGGGGGAGCTGTCGTTGACCAAGATGCGCGTTCGACAATACCCGGACTATGGGCTGCTGGTGAGGTAACTTCCAGCGGCTTGCATGGCGCCAATCGCCTGGGCTCCAACAGCCTGCTGGAAGGGCTGGTCTTCGGTCTTCGTGCCGGAAGAGGGGCCGCCCATAGCGCTGCCGATCAGCCGGACGATTTTCGCGCATTACCTTTGGTTTCTGATTGGGACGACGATGAGCGCGTCGAACATGGTCATGACGAAGATTTGAATTTGGTCGACGTAAGGAATTCTCTTAACAGCCTGATGTCGCGCAGTGTTGGAATTCAACGTGATAACAATGGCCTGGAAAAGGGATTGGCGCAAGTCGATTTTTGGGACCGTTATGTGTCGGTCCGAGAATTCTCTGAGCCGCAAGGGTGGGAACTGCAGAACTTGTTGCTGGCTTCGCGATTGGTGATACTGGCGGCGATCAACCGAAAGGAAAGCCGCGGTGTCCATTTTCGTTCTGACTATCCCAATTCGGATTCTGAGTTGGCGCAACACATCACGCTTTCGGCCCCTATTTCTGAAGAAGTACAATAACATCGATCGATCGACTTTTGACACAGGGAGAATCTGATGCTACCCGGCATTAAGCAGTTTGACATGACCGGCCGCGCCGCGGTCGTGACTGGCGGATCGAAAGGCCTAGGCGAAGCGATGGCTGCGGGATTGGCATCGGCTGGCGCCGATGTCCTATTGGTGAGTCGAAACGAAGAAGAAGCCCAAGCGACGGCCAATCAAATCGGCAGCGACTTTGGTTGTAAAGCCATTGGAATGCGTGCCGATGTCGCCAGTCCAGAGGACGCCGAGGCAATCGCATCTCGTGCAATGCAAGAGTTCGGCAAGATCGATATCCTCATCAACAACGCCGGAATCAATATCCGGGGAGCGATCGACGAGGTGAGCTATGAGGAGTTTCAGAAAGTTCAGGATATCAATGTCAATGGCATCTGGTTGTGCAGCCGTGCTGTGATCCCACATATGAAGCAGGCTGCATACGGTCGTATCATCAACATGGGAAGTACACTAGGTGTCGTCGGATTGGCGAATCGCACGCCGTATACATCCAGTAAAGGTGCGGTTGTTCAGATGACGCGTGCATTGGGGCTGGAGCTGGCCCCGTTTGGAATTACTTGTAATGCAATATGTCCTGGACCGTTTTTAACCCCCATGAATCAGCCGATTGCCGAAACTGAGGAAGCGAAAAAGTTCATTGTCGGCGCTGTGGCGCTAAACCGATGGGGCAAAATGGAAGAGATCCAGGGAGCCGCCATCTTTTTGGCCAGCGATGCTGCCAGCTATGTGACTGGCAGCCTCGTCACGGTGGATGGGGGGTGGACAGCACACTAGTTGCGACGACTGCGAGCAAATGCGAACATCGTTATGTGATGATCGAGGCGAGGAACAGTGAAATGTCGCGCCGTCTCGGCAAACCGTTTCCGATACTTGTCGTTGGCGTTTTGTTGATCATCGCTGCGATATTGTCGGTGGTCACCATACAAGTTGGTCGATATCAATCGGCAATTGAGTTCGTCGAAGCGCGCGGGGGCAAGTTGGACATCGTAGGGCCTTCGTGGCTGCGACGCATGGTTGGCGAGCGCTACTTTCCAATCGTTGACGTTGTCAAATCTGTCAACTTGAATTGGAATAATGTCCCCGAGAGCCAATGCACGAGTCTTATGGAGTCGATCTCTCAATTCGACAAGCTTGAGCGTTTGATGTTGGCCGGGATATCGATAACGGACGACGATTATCGGCAAATCCGACATCTGAAACGGCTACAAGTCCTTGATCTTTCGAACTCGAAAGTCACAGATCAAAGTTTGCCGGCGATAGCGCAATGCCATGGACTACGCCAGTTGGCTTTGGCAGGAACGGGAATCACTGATGAAGGCTTGGCCAGCCTGAGTCGATTGTCGCAATTGAGAAGTCTAAACCTTGACCATACGCAGATCAGCGATATGGGATTGGTAAGCTTGAACAGCCTTGGCAATCTGAGTGAACTTAGCGTGGTCAATTGCGACGTGACCGACAGCGGCGTCGAACCTCTCTTAAGGGTTCGTCCAAACTTGGCAGTTTCCGACGACTGAGGCTTCGCTCTTTCTTCTATGTAGAGAGAATCATGCAGCCTCGGAATCGATGATGAGTCGGCTTCGCAGTTGAACCTTGCGATACCGTGTCCCACTTGTGTCGTAGAAATAGATCATATTGTGGTCAGAGGCCCAGATTGCCCCTAGCCGGACACTTCGTGGACCGTGAATGGAAAACTGCAGACCGCAATTGCGGTCGCGTCTTCGTAGTTGCATTTCGGACAGCTTAAATTGGTCGACCAGCAAGTTCTCTTTTTGACACAGTGTCCTGTGAACGTAGCTTCGCAGGTCATCCAGCGACCGAATGCCATCGACACATTCGCTCATCTTCCGTACCGTCTTGGACCGTGATGTTGTCAATGCAAGTGGGCGTCATCCTGACCGGGCCAACTCGGATATCGGCGTATCTGCAGCGTGTCTGTTTCGATATTTTCTATCGCCGATTCTTCGGCAATTCAGGTCTCACTGTCGAATTCGCCGCAACGGGAATTTTTCGAATTCGAGTGGAGTTCTAACAGAACGGATGAACCGGTTAGGCGAAGATGGCGGATTCGAAATGGAAGGTTTGTTCACAGTTTACGATAGACTCTTCCGCACACGATGGACGATTTGTCCAACCGTCAATCGTGACATCATCCGGTCGTTGGGCTCTCAAGTTGATTCTCCCACGCATTTTCCAGATTCGATCGATCACGATAAAACCATCTAATCCGAAAAGTTTGCCAGTGGTCATTTGTGCGGTGGTAATAGGATCAACGGGACTTTCGGATTCGGGCGGGAGTCCGGTCGGGCCCGTGCTGGCTAGGGTCTGGGGCTACCGAATCAGAGGTGCGAAGTCCGCAACGGCTATTGTTTTACCGAACGGTAGAAGGCGTGGCACGGCCGACGTGGTCGAACGAAAAAATAACATCGACTTGCGATCAGCTGCGGCTCGAAATATCAAAGACTAGCACGCTTTGGAATGAGTCATTTGAGACACTCTGCAATCGGTCACAAACTCGTTACCATTCAGAATCTGGAAGGCGACGGTCAAACTTGCCCCTGACGCTTGAGATGAAGATTCCCTTCTCGAAAGGACATTTCATTGCCGGTTCTAACTGCCAAGTCGTTGACGGATTTTGCAAAGACGCTCTTGATTTCGGGGGGCGCCACGGATTACGAAGCGGAAGTGGTCGCGGAAAGTTTAGTGGGAGCCAATTTGCGCGGGCACGATTCCCACGGCGTGATGCGTATTCCGTTTTATGTCGGCCGCGTCCGTGACGGGATCATTAAATCGGGGGCGCGATTGACGATTGATCGAGAGACGTCAGCAGCCATTGTTTGCGACGGCAACTGGGGGTTCGGACAGGTTGTTTCCCAAGAACTGGTCAAGAAGCTAATTTCCAAGGCTGGCGAGTCGGGAATCGCCTGTGGGACTCTTCGGCAGTCGGCGCACATCGGACGACTGGGCGAATACGCAGAGATGGCGGCTGCAAATAACATGGCATCGATCATTTGCGCGAATACGCATGGTGCGGCCCAGCGTGTCGCCCCCGTTGGGGGCAAGCGACCCAGATTGGGAACAAATCCACTGTGTATCGGAATACCGGGCGGTCAAGGTGGGCCGTTCATCCTCGACTTTGGAACCAGTGCCACGGCTGAGGGTAAAGTTCGTGTCAAGCGGATCGCGGGAGATTCTGTTCCGGACGGTTGGATCCTCGATGCCGATGGCAATCCGACCAACGACCCGAATGCATTGTATGGCGATCCGCCAGGCACGATCCTTCCAATGGGGGGCGATCAAGCGTACAAAGGATTCGGATTGGCTTTCATGATTGAAATGCTTTCGGGCGGATTATCGGGTGGCAAATGTGCTCACGAAAACCCACCTCCGCCGATTGGGAATTGTGCAGTGTTTCAGATCATTGCGCCGGAATTGTTTGCTGGTTATTCGTTCTTGTCTGACGAGATTGCACAGCTCGAGGAGTACGTACGAAGTGTTCCCCGAATCGACGGCTGTGATGCCGTCTACCTGCCGGGTGACCCGGAGCGATCAACACTAAAGCAGCGGCGCGAATCGGGAATTCCGATCGATGCCAAGAATTGGGATCAACTTGTGGAACTGGCGAATGAATTCGACGTCACTCCGCCAGATGTTTCGTAAATTGTTATTGAGGTAGCCCATGTCGTCCAACAACGGACATTCTTCAGCCGGCCAGCAAGACAATCGGTTGTACGTGATAAATGTTGAAGACTGGACGGCATCCGTAAAGTTGAATTGGGATAAAGAGTACTGTTTTCAAAAGAAACCAGGCGAGGACTATTTCCATCTCCTTTTGTGTGGTGAGATTTTTGTTCAAACGGGTGATGAGAAATACTGTCTGAATTGTGCCTTCCGCCGAGGAATCGTGACGACGGATCGATTGAATTGGCAGAAAGAAGAGATCTGACAGTCTCGCATCGTTGCTGACTTCGCGTCTGCTACGTGAATGTGCAATTGGAAACTGCGGGGCGCATTCGCGGCTTTACCGCTACGACCGTTGTGGGCTTTCACGCGGCGACGAGGGGCCGGGCAGATAGTTCTTCGATCGATTTCAGCGTAATACGCTGATTTGTGGCCGCGACAATCGCGTTTTGTTCGATGTTACCCGGCTCCCACGAGCCAGAAACGCCCACAAGAAAAAGTAAACCGCTCTAAGCCTGCACACTCACCGCTGAAGTCACAGTGACATCGTCTGGCGAGGCCTCGAATTCGTCGCGGGAGGCGGCATCACCGGTTGCCGTCCACCATCCCTTGGCACGCGACTGCGTCCACTCGTCGGCCGTTTCACAGGCTGCCAGTGCTTCTGCCAACGCTGTCACATTGTCGAAACGGTTTTGCGGTTCCTTCTCCAAACATTTCATGATCACGGCATTGAGCGATTCTGGAATGGCCGAGTTGCGTTCAATCGCTGGAATTGCCGTTTCGTTAGCGTGGGCGAACAGCACCTTTAGTGGATTCTCGCCTTTGAAGACTGGCTCTCCTGTCAGAATGAAGTACGCCGTCGCTCCCAGAGAGTAGATGTCTCCGCGAGCGTCGAGTTCGTCACTTTCGGTGACGCGCTCTGGTGGCGCGTACAGTGGCGATCCAATGACTGTTCCGTCGATTGTTAGTCGATTGTCCTGGCCGGTCGCTTTCGTCGTTCTTACCAATCCAAAATCAAGCAATTTTGCGACGTCGAACAAACGTCCACGTTCCGCGGCGAAAATATTACCTGGTTTGATGTCGCGGTGGATTAATCCGGATTCATGCGCTTCTGTCAGTGCTGAACAGACTTGTCGCAGCAAATGGATCGCACGTTCGGGGGGGAGCGGTCCAAATCGCTCGACCATTTCCTGGAGATTTAGCCCCGGCAAGAACTCCATCGCATAATAGAATGTGCCGTCCTGAGTATGGCCGTAGTCATAGATCTCAATGGTGTTTGGGTGCGTCAAATGCGCTGCGGCCTGAACCTCGCTTTCAAAACGTGCAATGGCATTGTCATCGCCGGCTTTGTCTGCCCGAATAAGTTTGATAGCGCATGGACGTTTCAGCATTTGATGTTCGGCAAGGTAAACGTCCCCCATGCCGCCGCTACCGAGTTTCTGTCTTAATGTATAGGTTCCTACTTTCCGCGCATCGAAAGATTCGCGACGCATCGCCCCAAATCGATGTGATCCGTAAATTGCAGTGACGGCGGACAACGACAGCCACAAGAATATAGATGAGAGCCCGCCACTGTATAGCACTTCCTGCAACATTGGTTGTCTCATGGCGGCACCGAAGGCACCGGCCACCGGCATGGCTACCATCAGCGCAATGACGCCAGTCGCGCGTCGCCAGGTATTGGGGATAAACAAGCCATAGACGTGGATGAGAATCATCCAGGGGATAGCTGTGGTTGCCGGGTACGACCACATGTACTTCGTCAATTCCTCGGGGGTCGGTGCACACATCCATAAATGCTGCATCCAGACGAAGAA
>JANQRQ010000307.1 GCA_028284485.1 Planctomycetaceae bacterium
TGGCTCGATCTCGTGCGGTATGCCGACACGGTCGGATATCACGGCGACCAGGATCATTCGATCGCGCCGTATCGCGATTGGGTGATCCACGCGTTCAATTCGAACATGCCCTTCGATCAATTCACCCGCGAACAGTTGGCGGGCGATTTGTTGCCGGATTCCACAGACGACCAAAAGATCGCCAGCGGCTACAACCGCGTGTTGCAAACCTCGCACGAAGGGGGCGTGCAGGAGCAGGAATACTTAACCAAGTATTCCGCCGATCGTGTGCGGAATATTTCCGGGGTGTGGATGGGGGCGACGATGGGTTGTGCCGAATGCCACAACCACAAATACGATCCTTACACACAGAAGGACTTCTATTCGCTGGCGGCCTTCTTCGCCGACATCGACGAAAAGCGAACGTTCAAAGGGGGCAATACATTGCCGACATCGCGTGAGCCGGAAATGGTGGTCCTCTCGCCACTCGACCGGCAACGGTTGGCTCCGCAGATAACGAAGCTGCAATCGGAAATCGATGCACTACGCAAAGCAGACTCCGTCGACGTGGAACAGTTAACCGCCCGCTTGGTCGAATTGGGGAAACTGGCCGAGGAAATCGAATCGCGAAAACGACGCACCATGGTCACCGCGTCGGTCGAACCGCGCACGATCCGCGTGCTCAACCGCGGCGACTGGATGGACAAAAGCGGCGAAATCGTCGAACCGGCCGTTCCACAGTTTCTGCAGCCGATTGAAGTGACAGAACGCCGGCTGACCCGGCTCGATTTGGCCGATTGGCTGACAGCTCCCGATCATCCGCAGACGTCGCGGGTGTTCGTGAATCGGTTGTGGTATCTGTTTTTCGGCGGTGGGTTGTGTCCGTCGCTCGATGACAATGGTTCTCAAGGGCAATGGCCGACGCATCCAGAATTGCTCGATTGGTTGGCTTCCGAATTTGTCGACAGCGGTTGGGACATAAAGCACGTCATTCGGTTGATTGTGACATCACGGACCTATCAGCAATCGTCCTTGCCGACTGCTGGATCACTCAACAACGATCCGAGTAACTTGTTGTTCGCGCGACAGTCGCGATATCGCTTGCCGGCCGAAGTCATTCGCGACAACGCACTGGCAATCAGCGGTTTGCTGGTGGACGAAGTGGGCGGTGCGACGTCACGGCCCTATCAACCGGCAGGTTATTACGCTCATTTGAATTTCCCCACGCGCAAATACAACGCCGACGGGGACAAAAATCAGTATCGCCGAGGCGTGTACATGCATTGGCAGCGGCAGTTTTTGCATCCGATGCTTAAGGCATTTGATGCACCGACCCGCGAGGAATGTACGGCAGAACGACCGATCAGCAACACGCCACTGGCGGCAATGACGTTGCTCAACGATCCGACGTTTCTCGAAGCGTCGCGCGTCTTCGCGCAGCGGATGATAAGCGAAGGCGGAAAGAAGCCGGAACAACGAATTCGCTGGGCGTGGCGGGAAGCATTGTCGCGCGAACCGCAATCTGAAGAAGTCGCCGTCCTGCACGAGTTGTACGATCAGAACTTTGAGATTTACAAAGCAGACAACAAAGCCGCCCAAAAACTGCTGGGAATCGGACTGGCCGATATCCCGCAGGAAGTCGATGCGGCCGAATTGGCTGCATGGACGGCTGTGAGCCGCACGATCTTCAACCTCAGCGAATTTGTCACACGGAACTGAGCTATGACACCGCTCGAACGCTGGAATTTGCATCAAACACGTCGGACGTTTCTCAGCCAGGCGTCCCTTGGTTTGGGGGGCGTTGCGTACTGTTCGCTGACTGACCCGACGTTATTGTCAGCCGCCGAAAAACGGGGAGCCAACGGAGCACTTCCGGGCTTGCCGCATTTCGCAGCCAAAGCGAAGCGAGTCATTTTCTTGTGCATGGCAGGTGGGCCGTCGCATCTCGAAACGTTCGATTACAAACCGAAGTTGGCGGAGTTGGACGGTCAGCCGATGCCAACCGTTTTCACCGACAATCAGCCGATCGCGCAGCTGCAGGGAAAGGAACTGAAATGTCTCGGCCCGCAGTTCAAGTTTCGCAAGCATGGCGAGTCGGGGCAGGAAATTGCTGACATCCTGCCGCACACCGCCAAGATTGCCGACGATATTTGCATTATCCGGTCGATGCATACCGATCAAATCAATCACGACCCGGCGCATACGGTGATGAATACCGGCACATCGATTTCGGGTCGACCGAGCATGGGTTCGTGGATTACCTACGGGTTGGGAAGCGAAACATCCGACCTGCCGGGATTCGTCGTGCTGACCAGTGTCGGTGGACGCAACCCGCAACCGATTGCCTCGCGACAGTGGGGAAGTGGGTTCTTGCCGAGCCGCTACCAAGGAGTCGAATTCTACGCGACCGGCGATCCGGTGCATTACGTGCGCACTCCGAATGGGGTTTCACAACAGCAGCAGCGGCAGTTGGTCGACGCGGTCAATCGGCTGAATCAATTGCGGAACAAAACGGTCGCCAATCCCGAAACCGAAACGCGAATCGCCCAATACGAAATGGCGTTTCGCATGCAATCGAGCATTCCGGAGTTGATCGACTTTTCCGACGAGCCAGACCATGTGCTCAAAATGTACGGTGCCGAAGCGGGCGACGGGTCGTTCGCTTCGAACTGTTTGTTGGCCCGGCGGATGGTCGAGCGGGGCGTGCGATTTGTGCACTTGTATCATCGGGGCTGGGATCATCATGGCGATTTGGTCCGCTATATGAATACGTGCTGCGGGCTGTGTGACCAACCGACGGCAGCTTTAATTCAGGATCTCAAACAGCGGGATATGCTCGACGACACGCTGGTGATTTGGGGGGGCGAATTCGGACGCACTCCGATGTTTCAAGGCAAAGGAAAGATGGCCGGTCGCGACCACCATATTCGCGGTTTTTCCATGTGGATGGCCGGCGGCGGAGTGCAGGGGGGTGCGACTTACGGCGGGACCGACGAGTTGGGTTACAACGCCGTGGAAAACCCGGTCCATGTCCGCGATCTGCATGCCACGATGCTGCACCTCTTGGGGATTAACCACAAGCGGCTATCGGTGAAGTATCAGGGATTGGACATGCGGCTGACCGGTGTGGAACCGGCCCGCGTGATTCAAGAAGTGCTGGTGTAAGCGCCGCAATTGCGGGTTATCGCTTCGCACTCTCGAAGTAGGACAGAATCCAATCACCCGGTGGCTCAGACATTCCTGTCTGTGTCGTCACATTCATTCTCTTTTCATCTCGGGATGCTTGGCGCTGCGCACCCAGAACGCTAAGACAAAAGGCCCCACAGCTTTGATGCACTTCTGCCGAGCCGATCCATGGACGAGCCTACCCTGATTGCTGTCGACACATCCTGGACCGTCATCGTCGCGATCGTGGTTCTGTACCTTGGCCAGGCCTTGACTCGCCGGATTCGTTTCTTGCGCGAGTTCAACATCCCCGAAGCGGTCAGCGGCGGACTGATCTGCAGTTTAATCGTAGCGATCCTCTTCAAGACGACCGACAAACAAATCGACTTCAATTTGGAGCTACGCGATGTGCTCTTGTTGGTCTTTTTCAGCACCATCGGGCTGTCTGCCAAGTTCAAGACGTTGCTGCGGGGCGGCAAAGCGTTGGCGATTCTGGTCGGATGTGCCGTCGGATTCTTAATTCTGCAGGATATCGCTGGGATCGCCGTCGCCATGTCGTTCGGGGGACATCCAGCCTATGGGTTACTGGCCGGCAGCATCGCATTTGCCGGTGGACATGGCTCCGCGATCTCCTACGGTCAGTTGGCCGCTGATCAGGGATTGCCCGGTGCGTTAGAAATCGGGCTGGCCTGTGCAACGTTTGGGTTAGTCGCCGGTGGATTGATTGGTGGTCCCATCGCGCGTCGTCTCATCGTCAAGCATAATCTAAGTGGCGACGTGACCATGCAGGAATTCGTTCCCGGTCCCGAGGAGACTCACGGGATCGGTCATGTCACGTTGAACGGTATGATCGACTCGGTTTTCGTGCTGGCGATTTGTATCGCCGCCGGTGCTGTCGTAAACGATTGGCTCGGTCAGCGGTGGTCCGTGCCCTTACCCGGGTTTTTGACGGCCATGTTTGTCGGAATCGTTATTTCAAACGGCTTCGATTTAGCCAATCGCGAATTGGACAAGCCTTCGATCAGTCTCTGTAGCGACGTCAGCCTGCAACTGTTTCTGGCGATGAGCTTGATGAGTCTGCAGCTGTGGGCATTGCAGGGCGCGCTCGGAGTATTGTTAGTCGTTCTGATCGTGCAGATAACCCTCATGGCGGTTGTTGCTTTATACATTGTGTTTCCGCTCATGGGAAAAGATTACGATGCGGCAGTCATCGCCGCCGGCTTTTCTGGTTTGGGGTTGGGAGCCACCCCGGTGGGGATCGCCAACATGCATGCCGTCACCGAAAAATACGGCGCATCTCAAACCGCGTTTCTCACCATTCCTTTGGTGGGCGCGTTCTTCTTGGATATTGCCAATGCAGCGATCATTCAGGGGTTTCTGGCGACTCCGCTCTTTACGAACGCAGCCGGTTGAAACAAATGAACGACAGGACTTGGGTCAATCGCTGATGGGGAGGGCAACATGTGTTTCGGTCGATTGAGTTCAGCGTTGCGCTATTCGAAGCACGCCATACCGCTGCTGCTCGTTGTTCAGTTTGCCGGCTCGGCAGTCGGTCAGGAACAGACGGACGACTATCTGCTGCACGACTGTCACTTTCATTTGACGAATTACATTCAAGAAGGCACGCCGATACGGAAGTTTCTCTCCATTATGGGAGACAAAACCGGTCGCTGCATGCTGAGCGGCATTCCGCTGCAGCAGCAATGGATGTACGCCAGCACGGGGGAATTCGCACCAACCTATTACACGCAAACCGATGCCCCGCTGTATTACTACTCGTTCACCGATGCGTACATCGCCATGCAGTACAAATCGCTGACCCCCGAAGAACAAGATCGGTTCGATCCGATGATCACTGGCTTTAACCCGACCGATATGTACGCGGCCGATCACATTCGTCGCGTGCTTCTGACGTTCCCCGGCGTCTTTTCCGGTATTGGTGAGTTCTCCATTCACAAGGAATTTGTGTCGTCTAAGATTTCCGGCGAAGTCGCGACGATCAACAACAAGGCCCTTGATCGCATTCTAGAATTCGCCGCCGAAGTTGGTATGCCGGTCGTGCTGCATTGCGATGTCGATACACCGTTTCCGCGACCCGATCAGGATCCCTATATCGTGCGCAAGCTCGGCGAACTGATTCACCGCCATCCCCGCACGAAAATCATCTGGGCCCATATGGGATTGGGACGGGTCGTGCGTCCCGTCGAGAACCACTTAGGAATGGTGGAGCGTGCCCTTAACAACCCCGACCTGCGCAACCTCTGTTTTGACATTTCCTAGGACGAAACTGCGAAGTACCTCACAGAATCTCCCGAGGCGATCGAGGAAACTGCGGAACTGATTAACCGTTTTCCCGATCGATTTTTGTTCGGCACCGATTCGGTCGCACCGACGAACCAGGAGGCCTACCTGCAAACTTATCTCGACTATAAGCCGCTGCTGGCGGAATTGACTCCCATCGCCAGACAGAGCCTGCTGAAAGGCAACTACGAACGCATCTTCAATGCCGCCCGCGCAAACGTCAGGAAGTGGGAGGCGAAACACGTGCACTGATCACCTCACATCTCAAACTAGGAGAAATCGATGACATTGAACGAACAACAGGAACAACTTTGCAGCGAAAGCCGCTGGGACTTCTCCGATCTGAAGGCGTTGTTTCTGAATTGCACATTGAAAAAGTCACCCGAAATGTCGCACACGCAGGGCTTGATCGACATTTCAACCGCCATCATGGAAAAGAACGGAGTCACCGTCGATTGCGTGCGACCGGTCGACTTCAACGTTGCGAACGGGGTATGGCCCGATATGACCGAGCATGGCTGGGACGCCGACGACTGGCCGCAGATTTCCGAAAAAGTGATGGCCGCCGACATCCTGATCATCGGCTCGTCAATTTGGCTCGGCGAGAAAACTTCAGTCTGCACCAAAGTGATCGAACGGCTGTATGCGACCAGTCACTTGCTGAACGACGACGGCCAGTATGCCTACTACGGTCGCGTGGGGGGCTGCCTGATTACCGGTAACGAAGATGGAGCCAAGCATTGCTCCATGAATATTCTCTATTCGCTGCAACATCTTGGGTATGTGATTCCACCACAGGCGGATGCGGCCTGGCTGGGTGAAGCGGGGCCCGGTCCTTCCTATCTAGACCCCGGTTCTGGCGGTCCCGAAAACGACTTCACCAACCGCAACACGACCTTCATGACTTGGAACCTGATGCACATGGCCCGCATGATCAAGGATGCCGGTGGCATTCCGGCGCACGGCAATCAACGTTCGCAGTGGGATGCCGGTTGTCGCTCGGACTTCCCGAACCCCGACTATCGCTAATCGTTGATCGCCGTAAGGACGGTAGCATCGGAGAGCCGCAATCCGATCATGGCCACGCTGCTAACGCGACGTGGCCATGCTACCCGAGATTCTTTCCAGGTGGCGCACAAAATTCTCACCATTTGGCGAGCAAGCAGTGGCACACGCACTTTTGTGTGTTGTTCCATTCACGAAGTGATTCAGGGTTCAAATCACCCGGTGGCACAGACATTCCTATCTGTGTCGAGCCGCGTCACAGCAGTGGCACACAATCGAATGCCGAATCCAATCATGATGCCATTGAGAATGTCGGTACGCAGCAATTCGAATTGATGTCATTCCCGCGCAGGCGGGAATCCAATTGCTCTGGCGACCACGGGGCGGGCGCCAAGAATCATTTGTGGGTCGTGTCAGGATGACACCACGAACCGCGCCTTGCAGATGTCGCATCAACATCGATTGAATTTGCAATTCACACTGCTGGGCAAGCCAGCAGTGGCACCCTTAACACAAAAGGCAAACGATCAAGTTGGAACTGGTGGCACAGACATTCCTGTCTTTGGACTAATCCACTGCTTGGCGAGCAAGCAGTGGCACACAAACTTTTGTGTTGTTCCAATCACTAAGTGGTACAGGGTTCAAATCACCCGGTGGCACAGACATTCCTGTCTGTGTCTGAAGTGAAAAAGGGGACGCAGCTCTTTCCTGCACTTGATTTGCACGATGCGAGTTCCAACGAACTTTTCGGACAAGGAAACTCACAAAAAGAGCTACATCCCCTTTTTTGTCGGATGCTCTGTCGCTCTTCAGGATTGCGGCTGATACTGCGCGTCGCCGAAACCAAGAATCGGGAAGAAGATCCAAGGCAAAAAAATGAGCCCAATGGCGAACCCTACTCCCTTGCCGAAATTTGTCGCGATATCAACTGTGACGATAATCGCGATGATGATACCGACAAAGGGGATAAGTAAAAGAAAAAACCACCAGATCGGGCGGCCGGCGATTTCCAACATCAAAATCCAGTTATAGATGGGAATGATGACACCCCAGCCTGGTTGGCCCGCCTTTTCGAACGTCTTCCACATTCCAGCGATCACAACGATGGAGAAAATCAGCACCACGATCACGAAGACAAGGCCACCGGCCGCTTCGCCGTCCTGTGCCAACAACAATCGACTCGTGAAATCATTCACCACATTCCCTCCTTATGGCTCGTGAAAACGCTTCCCAAATGCCCGCAGCTTCAGGCGGCGATTCGTGACCGCAACGAGCGGATGGACGTGTCGCCTACCGTTCTCGAATGCCGAAGTTGTTTGATATTGTGATGGATGGCGCTTTGGAGATTAATCTGAGCGCCGATGATCACGAAGTATGCCCGATCGACGCGCACAAAACCAGTGGAATTCGAGTTTGCGCTCGATCGATGCCTTACCGAAGCTCGATCACTGTCACATCAAAAGCATGGCTGCGCGCGAATGCATATCCCATCATCGATTCACACTGCTGGACAAGCCAGCAGTGGCACCCTTGACCCGATATGCGAACCGACAAACGGGAATTGGTGGCACAGACATTCCTGTCTGTG
>JANQRQ010000309.1 GCA_028284485.1 Planctomycetaceae bacterium
TATTGCACATTCCCGCGATCGTGTTCGCAGCAGGACTCAAACGCCCAACAGTCGACGATTGGAACCGCATCAACCGTAAGGTGCCGCGGCTGGTCGACGTGTTGCCTAACGGCCCGGTCGGACACCCGACCGTTTGTTTGTTCCTGGCCGGCGGTGTTCCGGAAGTGATGCTGCATTTGCGTGATATGAATCTTTTGCGACTCGATGCGCTGGCTGCGACCGGCCAACCACTCGGGGATGTTTTGGATTGGTGGGAACGATCGGAGCGGCGCAGCCGACTGAGGGAGACACTGCAAACGCGGGACGGAATCGATCCAGATGCGGTCATCATGTCGCCAAATCGCGCCAAAGAGGCCGGGCTGACCAGTACGGTCACCTTCCCTATGGGTAATTTGGCACCAGAAGGATCGGTCATCAAAAGTACGGCGATTGATCCCAGCGTGGTGGACGACGATGGCGTCTACCGAAAGACCGGACCGGCTCGTGTCTTCACAACCGAGCGCGAAGCGATCGCAGCCATCAAAGGGACGAGCGAGCAGCCAATTCAAGCCGGCGATATTATCGTGCTGACAGGGCGCGGACCGCTCGGCGCGGGAATGGAAGAAACGTATCAGATTACGTCGGCCCTGCGGTACCTGGAATTCGGCAAGCATGTGGCAGTAATTACCGACGCGCGATTTTCGGGTGTCTCGACCGGCGCTTGCATCGGACATGTCGGCCCGGAAGCGCTCGCCGGTGGACCGATTGGAAAAGTGCGCGATGGCGATATCATCGAAATTGTCGTCGACCGAAACAACCTGACGGGGCATCTTGATTTTGTCGGGGTTGGCGACGACCGATTCTCACCGGCTGAAGGGGCGGCAATTTTGGCGGAACGTGAGTGCAGTGAGAGTTTAAAGCCGGATGCCGACCTCCCGGCAGATACGAAGCTGTGGGCTGTGTTGCAACAGGTCGGTGGTGGGACGTGGGGAGGTTGTGTTTACGATGTTTCGGAAATTGAGAAGACAATCGAGGCTGGTGTGCGTGCCAGGCAGGCGACCCGCGAATAGCCCGATTTTGAACCGATCCGACATTGCGATTGAGGCTCGAGGCGCGCGTTGGACGACGCAAGGGGGCGTAGCGCTTGTGGTCGTTTTCTGCTCTCTCATCGTTGTGAGTGCAGCGGATCGGTCCAACCGCACCGAGACGTCGGGCGACCACGCCCACGCCGGGTTTCAAGTTCTACGCGAGCAGCCGTTCCTCCCGCCGGACTTTGACCAGCAAGTGTTTGATAACCTTTGGCAAGTTTGGCCCGAACCGCTGAAACGGCGCGCGGAAAAGGCAAGTCCTTCAGAACGCCGACGGATGGCTTTTGCCAGATACGGCTTGATGGAAGCGGACGACAGCCAGAAGAAGGGGCCGGCACTCGGCTACGTCGATGATGGAAACGGCGGCTGGGTGATGAACTGCCTCGCCTGCCACGCAGGAAAGGTCGCGGGAAGAGTCATCCCCGGACTTCCCAATTCTCACTTTGCGCTGCAGACGTTAACCGACGATGTGCGCTTGACCAAGTTGAAACAAGTCAAGCCGCTGTCCCATCTTGATTTGGGATCGTTTCAATTCCCGCTGGGGACAACGAACGGCACAACAAATTCTGTGATGTTCGGTGTCATCTTGGGAACTTACCGGGACAAAGACATGAATGTCGATACCGGTCAGTCGCTTCCCGACTTAGAACACCACGATATGGACGCACCACCGTTTTGGAACGTGAAATACAAATCACAACTGTACTGCGATGGATTCGCACCGAAGAATCACCGCGTCATTATGCAATTCATGTTGCTGCCACAAAACGGTCCGCGAACTTTGATCGACTGGGAGGAGGATTTTCGCAAGGTGCTGGCATGGATCGAGTCAGTCGAACCGCCGGAATATCCATGGGAAATCGATAAAGAACTTGCCAACAATGGCGAGTTGGTCTTTGCGAAAAACTGCGCTCGATGTCATGGGCGGTATGGCGAAACCACCGAATATCCCGAGCGATGTATTCCGATCGAAACCATCGGCACTGACGACGTACGCCTGCGGGCGCTGACGATCGAACACAGACGATGGCTCAAGGAGGGTTGGCTGAGCTTTTATGGAAAGGATTCCGTGAAATTAGATCCCCAAGGATATGTTGCCCCACCGCTTCGTGGGATTTGGGCCTCAGCACCTTATCTACACAACGGTTCGGTACCAACGTTGTGGCACCTTTTGCATCCGGACGAGAGACCAACCGTCTGGAAGCGAAGCGAAAACGGATTCGACAAACTGAGGATCGGGCTTGAGGTGGACGAGTACACCAAAGTTCCGGAGAAAGTTTTTGATTCGGCTGATCGGCGACAATACTTTGATACAACCAAGCGGGGTAAGTCTGCAGTCGGCCATCGTTTTCCAGATGAATTGACTCCTGATGAAAAACGGGCCGTGTTGGAATACTTAAAAACACTATAGAAGTAATCTCCTGCGGATGGACTTGTTCGATACCGTAGGCGATGGACTTCGTTGCATCTGAAATATGAGGAACCAACCAATTGCGACTGTTGAGCTACAACATCCACAAAGGGATCGGCGGCCGAGATCGACTCTACCGGTTGGAGCGGATCATCGAGGTCATCGAAAACGAGAACCCAGATCTGATCTGTTTGCAAGAAGTCGACCGACACGTCAGGCGATCTCGATTTCAGAACCAACCTCGATTACTCGCGCGATACTTTTCTGCAGCAGATAAACTCTATCAACTTAATGTTCGTTTGAAGCGAGGCGGATATGGCAATTTGATCCTGTCGCGCTGGCCGGTTCAATCCCACCATCATGTCTCATTGCGATTGAACAACAAGAAGCCACGTGGAGCACAGCTTGCCGTTATCGAGACACCTGAAGGCTTGCTGCATCTGATCAATTGGCACCTGGGACTGGCCGAACGCGAACGACAATGGCAGGTCGACCATCTTCTGAACCATCGCTTGTTTCTCGAGTCGGCATCGTTACCAACGATGATTGCCGGAGACTTCAATGACTGGCGCAATGCTTTGGCGCCTGGACCGTTCGCGGAGAACGAATTCAAACAGGTCACGCATCCGATATCGCGTTTCCGGTCGTTTCCGGCCTATCTACCCGTAGGGCCGCTGGACAAAGCCTTCTATCGGGGCGATCTACTGATTAAGCACGCTCGTGTTGTCAGAACGGCCTTGGCCAAGCGCGCGTCAGATCATCTGCCGTTAGTGATCGATTTCCACCTCAACGGAAGTTTCGAACATCTGATCGAAGGTTAAGCGCAAAAAGAAAAGACCGCCCGAAGGCGGTCTTTCGTCATTCCATTCAATCGGTTTCGGTTACTTGCTCGCAGGGAGCTTCTTTTCTTTCAGCAAGTCGCCGAAGGTCTTGCCTTCAACGGCGCTCTTTTCCTTTTCCGTTTCGGTCAAGGCCTTCTTGATTTTGTCTGCATCGGTAATCTTTTTACCGTCCAGTTTCTTGGCCAGCGCTTTACCGTAGATATTGCGGTTCTTCTTGCTGGTCCCTTCGTGGCAGGTATTGCAGTTGATCTTGCCACCTTCTTGGGCCTTCACAACTTCCGGATACTTGGCCTCGAATTCCTTCTTGTAGTTCGGCCGAGCTTGAGCATTCGGCAGTCCGGCGAGGAGCATCAGGCCGACTGCTGAAATCCCGACAGACAGAATCAATCGCGCACTTAACAATTTCCGCATTCAACAATCTCCTGTGATTTTACGTTAGATCACGAACGACGATGGCAGAACGACCGGAATGCGCCTCAGCAACCGGCGGACCAATATTCTTACAAAAGCCGTCCTTTGCCCCAATGCCATCGGTCTCAGATAATAAACCTATTAAAAGTGGCCACCACATCAATGTCAACTCTGGCGGTCTGCCTGAATTCGGCAATTTTTGAGGGCCCCCGATATGAACGCATGGATATCGCAATTTGAGTCCCAAAACCTCTGATTTCCGTCAGATTTACCGCCTCTCCCCACCCGAGATCGACAGGCGATTCGAGCTGTCGGAAGGGGTCTGAGCAGAGCGCAATGATTTCCGATTCGGTCGATCCCCAAGACTTCAGCCCTTGATACAGGCGGCTCCAAAACCTGCGCGTTACGAATCGGCCGCTGTATCGAGCATTCGCCCCAACTCAAGTACGGATTCGCTGTAGCGTTCGATGTCGGCCTGCAACCCCGAGAGATCGGCTCCATATCCAAGACGCCGGGCGAGAAATGTGAAGGCTTCGCTTTCCGGCCCTGGGACAGTCAAGTCCTTGGCGTGCCCCCGAACCATGCGCAACGCATCGATCAATCCCCGTTGAAATTTATAGGCTTCGCTTAACAGATCGTGGTCCCTGATGGACAGGACTCCAGCCGACTCCAACGCCGCCATGGCCTGACGAGTGTTTGTCGCCCTTAGCTGTGGGGAACGATGCCCGTGAGTTATCTGAAGCCCCTGAACGAGGTACTCGCAATCGACAAGCCCACCCGGGCCTAGCTTGGCATTGACAGTTCCCGCCTTGACAAGTTGCGTCAACTGTTTTTCCCGCATCGCACGCATGGCGGAAGCATCGAAGGCATCGCCCGTGTAGACGAGTTCATTTCTCAATTGAACGATCGAGTTCCCGAACTCGATGTCTCCTGCGATTGGCCGCAGTTTGACGAGTGCCTGTCGTTCATAGGGCCATGCGGCACCGTCCGCCGAAAAGTAGTGCTGAAATGCATCGAGCGATACTGCCAAGCTTCCTGCTTGCCCATAAGGGCGTAGACGAAGGTCGATTTGAAAAATCCCTTCCTGTCGCGCCCGAATCGTCTGCGTGAATAATTCGACAATCTTCTGAAAATACTCAGCGTTTGTAATGACCTCCGAACCATCTGTCCGACCGCTTCCTTGATAGATGAACATCAATTCGATGTCCGATGCAAAACCGAGTTCGTGTCCGCCGCATTTTCCAAGCGCACAAACCGTAAGGGGGCAGACCGAACCGTTCTCTAACAATGGGCGTCCATAACGAGATCGCAATCGGGCGTCGCAGATCTCCAGAGCAGCGGCGACAACAATCTCGGCAACGGTCGTCAGTTCTTGTGAGAATCGTCCGAACTCATCCACATAATTGAGAATATGCCGCATATCGGCGCGAAACATTTCTCGATCTTTGAAGTCATTGAGTCGAGATTTTTGCTCGTCGTAATCGGCTGCAGCTTTGATTTCCGCCGACAATTCGGCTTCCAGCACATCGCGCGGGCGGCCTTGTTCTAATGCTTCGATATTACTCACGACCGGAAAAAGATTCTCATGCTGCAGTCGAAGAAAGTCCTCCCAAAGAAAATCGCTCACTCCCAACAATCGAGCCAAAGCATCGAGCACAGCTGACTGCTCGAGCTTTGAAAGTTCTTCGATCCAATCGGGCTTGCGAAACAACTGCTCCAAAAACTCGCCGAAATGCAGCAACGCCGATTCTGGATTTGGCGAATGCGGAAGTAAATGCGTGAAGTGTTTGATTAGAACGGCAGCAGCACGAAGTTGGCGCTGCTTGGTTTCGTCCGTAATCTTGTGACCATGCGAGTCGGTCACGTAAAGCGTATCGAATACCGACTTGCGCTCGGACCGCACGATCATTCGCAAGACATTAATGCCGGCCAGTGCCAGTGCATTGGTGAACTCGTAAAGGAACCCCGTCGTGTCCTCGGTCCGAATCTGCAGCACAGTGTATTTCGAAGAAGTCTCGTTATCCAACTCAATTTCAACCGGCGCCAACCTGATATCGCTTCCAACAGGCGAACTCCGCAGGGCGCCTGCGACGCGTTTGGCAAGTTTTCCCTGTGCATCGCGATGGTCTCCCGCTTGTGCCGCGACGAGTAGACTCGTCAAGTCTTCCTTGTAGCGGCTCCAAACGGTCGGCAGCACGTCGGGAATAAACTCGTGGCCGAGCGAATGTTCGACAGTAAAGACATTGACAAACTTGCGACGTGCCGCGGGATCATGGGAGCGCTCGGACGAAGATTTTCCTAGGGATGGGATACCGACCCCCGACCGTTTGCCGTCGCCGCGGTCTTCCGTAAAGACGTTACCACCACAGATATCAAATCCGTAAACAAACAATAGCCCACACATGATGGACAAATCGCCCGTTTGATCGAACCCGACTATTGTCACACGGCAGCGTTTTAAGTCGATGAGTTCCGCTTCAACCTCGACGACATTTTCGTCATTGAGCTTCGAAAATAACTTGGAATGGCCTTCGATCTCCTCCGATGTGAACGTGTCGACATATGACGATTCCATATGTGAAACGTGGCTCGAGGCGATGTCCGATGGTTGGGATTCGGGTTCCGAAAGCTCAGCAGGATCGTCGCTGATGTATTTGTCATAAATCCTTCGGACGGCTGTGCAGTGCCGCTCATAATAAGTCAGGAAATGCTCCGTACTGGGAAAGTCCAGTCGCCGAGCCAAATAGGCTAGTTCCCGCTGATTCTCCGGCAGTGAGTGAATCTGTTTGTGGTGCATCAGCTGCAATGCATGTTCGATCGTCCGCAAAAAGACGTATCCGCTGGTCAGCTGTCGAAACTCATCTGCTTGAAGCAGCCCAAAATCCGCCAGTCGTACCAACCCGTCGAGCGTATTGATACTTCGCACGAGCCGGTTTTCACCCCCGTTGGCTAACTGGAGGAATTGCGTGACGAACTCGATGTCGCGGATCGATCCGGTCCCCAATTTGACCTCGCCCCATTTCCGCCCCTTCTTCTTTAACTCGTCTTCGATACGGGCCTTCATTTCACGGACGCTATTGCGGATTTCGTCCCTGTGCAGATCGAAAATGACGGGCTCCGCACGCTGGAGCAATTCCGTTCCGATATCGGTGTCGCCAGCAATGACGCGGGCTTTCAGCAGCGCTTGTTTCTCCCAATGCCTACCATGCTTCTGCAAATAGTCGATGTAAGAATCGACAGAGCTGACAAGTGCACCGGATCGGCCCCATGGCCGCAGTCGCATATCAACCCGATAGAAGAATCCATCCGCAGTCGACTCGATCAGAGTCTTTATGAGCCGTTGGCCAAGTGACCAAAATCGAGACGCGTCGTCCCCCGCGACAAAGACCAAATCGATATCAGAGCTGTAATTGAGTTCCTCGCCGCCCAGCTTGCCAAATGCAACGACGGCAAACCCTTCAGTCGACAATCCAGCATCGGATGCGAGAAGGCTAAGGCAGCATTGGACAATGCTATCGGCCAACAGCGACAACTGCACTGTCACCGTTTTGAGATCCATCAATCGAAAGGAGTCACATGCTCCGATTCGCAGCCATTCCCAACGTTGAAACCGTCGGATCGCATCGAATTTCTCAATCAGTTTTTCCTTGTCTGCCGCCGCCGCGAGACATTCCTGCACGAATTGTGGCCGGCTTTTGAATTCCGCAAGCCGCTTGTGCTGCGTCAATTCAAAAAGGTAATTCGGATTACGCAAAAGGATTTCGGTTAGGAATTGGCTACCCACGAACAACTTGACAAGAATTTCAACGGCGCGCGGGTTATTTGCCAGGAACTGGAAGAGTTCCTGGCGGTCATCGACGCTTTGGACAAATCTGTCGAAGTTGACCAACGACGCATCAGGAGTGGCAGCTTCCACAAGCGCAGAAAGCAGCATCGGCAGACACTTCGCGAGTTCTTCCCGACAGGATTCATCGGGGCAAAGGCTTTGTAAACGGTTATGTGCTCCCCGCCAGTCGTCAAATTCCACCGATGCCAGCAGATCTTCCGCCTGCTGGTCCGTAAGAGCTCCGCTTTCCAACAATTGCCTGGTATCGATCATTTTTCGAGATCTGTATCTAATTCTGCCTTGCCAGAACCGCTTCACATGCAATTCATCTTGGAGTACCTGCTCTCCGGGTTCCGGTGAAACGGCCTCCGCAGTCGATGCGGTGGCAACACTTAAACCAAAGCCAACCATCAAGGCCGTGCGAAAGATCAGCGGGATGATTTCGATTCATGCGGAGAATTGAGCATTCGACTTGAGGCAGCATGAGCAACTAGTTGTCATTTGTCGAGACATCGTGATTGTCGGATTCTTCACTATGACGCGGCCAACTGAGCTCAAACCGACTTCCCTGTCCGACTTCGCTGTTGACGAAGATTTCACCGCCATGTTCACGAAGAATCTTTTGGCTGACCGCGAGGCCCAACCCTGTACCGCGGGCACCTTTCGTCGACTCGAAAATGTTAAAGATAGTGGCAACTTGATCCGCAGGAATACCGGGACCGTTATCCGACACCTCAACGTACAATTGATCTGTTTCTTCTTTGAAACCGGCAACAAGTTCTACACAGCCGCCATCAATGCCCTCGACGGCATCAATGGCGTTGACCACGATGTTCAATACGGCGCGGTGCATGGCCTCCGGATCGAAGAACGAAGGCGGAATGTTATCGTTTGTTTGCCACGTCAGCCGCACCCCGCAATCTTCGGCCCGTGGTGACATGAGCTCACAAACGTCTTCGATCACTTCTTGAAGCACCGTTTGCTTCATCGCCGGCTGACGTTCTTTACTAAACGTCAGCATATCCATGACGAGATGATAAATCTTGTTCTGGTTCTTTTCGACGATGTTCCAGCCCTTACCGATCAAATCTTCATTGTGGTCCTTTAGCCCCATGTCGATCAGATAGCTTCCGCCGCGAACGCCCTGCAAGATGTTTTTGATGTGGTGGCTCAGTGTCGCAATGGTTTGTCCGACAGCGGCCAGTCGTTCGGCATGAACAAATGCCTGCTGATAGCGGTGATCTTCAACAGCCAGTGCCGACTGCCGGCCAATTGCTAATGTCAAGCGCAGCTTTTCCTCGGTGAACTTGCTGGCCGGCTGCCCTTTGACAACAACCTCGTCGCCCGTCGTCGTGGTATCGACGTAGATGACCCCCATCAATTCGTAGCGCCCCTGGAGCGGAACGCAAATGGCTTCGCGAATCCCGGCCTGAAGGATGCTCTGGCCGGTATCGAATCGGTCGTCCGTTCGGGCGTCGGTTGTGCGGACGCCCTGCCCGTTTGCTATCACGTAATCAACAATCGTCGTCGAAACAGGCATTCGGTCGCTGGAATCGAAGCCTTTCCTGTGTGAGACAACCTGTGGGTTGAGTGCGCCCGAATCGGGATTCGACAGCAACACACAACCACGGTCGGCGCCGACGACATCGATTGTCAGATCGAGAATTCGTCGTAAGAGTTGATCCAGCGAAATTGTGGGACTCACCACAAATTCCGAAATGCGATACAGCACCTGCAGATGTGCCAACATCTGCGCCGTTTCCGGAACCTGTTGCGCCGCCTGCTCGGGAAGGACACCTGAACCGAAATCGTGGCCGACCTCGTCGACAATCCGTGAAAGATCTCGAGGTTCTTGTCGGCCAATTAAGTCGATTCGGTCAGACGCCTGTTGAATCGTTTCCGTGTCAATGTTGTCGGAAAACAAGAACACCGTCCGACCAAACTGAATCTGATCGCCGCCAACGAGTTTCTTGCGTTCGATTGCCAAACCGTTGACGTAAGTGCCGTTCGAACTGTTTTGGTCAGCAATGAAATACTCGCCCTCTGCACACTCGATTGTCGCGTGCATGCGAGAGACTTCGGTATCGAGAATGCGTATGGCATTCCCGATGCCGCGCCCGATTCCAACAGGTTCGTCGCGAATCTCGAACCGCATCCCTTGGTCGACACCCTGAATGACCAATAATGTCGCTTTGGCCACGTCGCGACTCTCTTGCGTTTTAGTGCAGTTCTAGAATTCGAGGGTTTCCAACATGAGCATTTGCGGCAAGTATGGCGGCGAACACCGGATCGGGCTCTAAGAAAGTCAGATGGCACGCCGCTACAGTCCGATCTGCCGGCAATCCGATTTCGGTTGCGGACAATATCATAGCATCCGCCGTCTTAGACTTCACGGCAGATACATCGCGGTGCTCGATGAACCGCGATCGACACCTATGAATTCCACTCACTGCCTACGGGAAATTCGTAGCGCTCAAGCGATTCTTGATGCATGGTAATGCTGTATCCCGCGGCCGTCGGAGGCTGATAGTAGCCGTCCTTCATGACGACGGGATTCACAAAATGCTCATGAAGATGATCCGCATATTCAACGATGCGATCATCCCGAGACCCACTTATGCAGATGAAGTCGACAATTGCGAGGTGCTGAACATATTCACACAATCCAACCCCCCCGGCATGAGGGCAAACTGGAATGCCGAAGCGTGCGGCCAGTAAAAGCACCGCGAGAATCTCATTGACGCCGCCCAGTCGGCAGCTATCGATTTGGCAGATTTGCAATCCGCCTGCTTGCATCAGCTGCTTAAACACAATTCGATTTTGGCAATGCTCCCCTGTCGCAACCTTGATTGGTGCGATGGCCCGGGCGATCTCCGCATGCCCCAAAATGTCATCCGGGCTGGTCGGCTCCTCAATGAACCACGGCGAAAACTCCGCCAACGCTTTCATGTTCTCGATCGCCTCGGGAACATCCCAAACCTGGTTGGCATCGATCATCAAACGACGGTCCCAGCCGATTTCCTCCCGAATGATGCGGCAGCGACGAATATCATCCTGTAAATCTCGGCCGACCTTAATCTTGAAATTCGACCAGCCGCGAGCCATCGATTGCCGACAGATTGAACGCAATTTGTCGTCGTCATAACCGAGCCAACCAGCCGAAGTCGTGTAGGAAGCAATTCCAGTTTCAACGACATCCGCAATCCGCAGAGCTTTGGATCCCTCGAGATTGCGTAAGATCTCGACGGCCTCATCGGGTGTGAGGGCGTCGGTCAGATACCGGAAGTCAATGCATCCCACCAATTCTTCGGGCGACATATCCACCAACAGACGCCATAACGGCTTGCCTTCATCTTTGGCATACAAATCCCAAACCGCGTTGACCACAGCAGCAGTCGCCAAGTGAATGGCACCTTTTTCGGGACCGATCCACCGGAGTTGGCTATCGCCGGTCATCATTCGCCAAAAGCCGGCCATGTCCTGTTTGATAGATTCCAGAGTCTTTCCGACAATGAGTGGTTCCAGCGCCCTAATCGCAGCGACGCAAACTTCGTTGCCGCGCCCAATCGTGAACGTCATCCCGTGCCCCTGCAAGCCTGCCGGATGATCTGTCGCAAGCGTCACGTAAGCAGCAGAATAATCTGGGTCGGGGTTCATCGCATCCGATCCGTCCAACGATCGCGACGTGGGAAATCGGATGTCACGAACGTCCAGCCCGACAATGGTTGTGGTCATTCGAACCTCAATTCAGCGACCTTGAGGAGTTTCGCGTAGCGAAACCACCTTCATATCTTAAGACTTTAATCCCTCGGGAAACGTGGGCCGCACGCGCAAGCCCGATTGACCGGCATTTTGGGGCGAATCCTTGCGACAGGAATCCTTGACTGACGCCCGGAACCGGCCTGGAGTTTGTGGCGTCCCGTCGCATGGCTATCGCCAAGCGTCCGGCCGAACGTCCACCCAAGCGCGATGACCTAGCGATAGGGACGCAAAACGGGCCAAAGAGAATCTTCGCCGCCATTGCGCCAATCGAAGAGTTCTCGGCCCAATCAGGCCTCGAAAGTGGAGCGGAGGGGATTCGAACCCCCGACCTCTGCATTGCGAACGCAGCGCTCTCCCAGCTGAGCTACCGCCCCGATGGCGCGGTATTTTATTCGAACGAATTGGCAAAAGGAAGGGCTTGCCAACTGCATCCTTGACACGTCCCTTCCATGGGTTCAGAATCGACATAATATGACACATCTTCTGTCATGGCCTTGAATTGGTGCAATCTGGTGCATCCCGTTTCCAATCGGAGACGTGGAATACGGTGGGCATTCGTCATCAAAACGACGTTTGCCGATGGTCCATGACTGACGTATCTGGACAAATTGGCAAGGGATGAAACTCAAGCGAGCTTCCCCTTGTCTCCATTGAGAACAAGAGGTAACCATGGCCGGCGATTTGCTCCAACAGTTGGTCGATGACGGGGTAATTGGTGCAGACCAATTGGCCGAAGCGGAAGCTCTGGCGAAACGGAAGGGCAGCACCGCAGAAGAAACTCTCGTGGAACTCGGCTACGTCGAAGAAGAGGACCTGGGCAAAGCGCAAGCGTCCCATAGCGGCGTCGATACGGTCAATTTGGACGCGACCGATATTCCCCATGACTTGGTCAGTTTAGTTCCCGAGTCGGTCGCCCGGGAAAACAACGTCATTCCGGTCGAAATGGACGGGGAAGCGGTCGTTGTCGCCATCAACGACCCAATGAAATTCGAAGTCCTCGATAAACTGCGTTTTATCCTCAATCGCGAGATTAAGGCGGTTGTCGCGACCAATGACGACATAAAGGAAGCCATCAACAAGTGTTACGGGGCTGCCGGCGAGGAAGGCCAGTCGGTTGATACGATGCTCCTCGAATTCACCGAAACTGCCATCGATTTTTCAGATTCCGAAGTCGACCCGGCAGTCGACGATGGCAGCGACGGCGACGCGCCGGTCATCCGATTAGTCAACCAGATCATCCAGAACGCGGTCGCATCACGGGCAAGCGATATTCATATCGAGCCGTTCGAGGACCGAGTCCGAATTCGCTACCGGATCGACGGCGTCCTTGTCGAAAAGGAAAGCCCCGGCCGGAGACTTCTCGGAGCCATCGTTTCCCGTATCAAGATTATGGGAAAGATCGATATCACCGAGAAGCGCCGACCACAGGACGGTCGTATCAAGACGCGGGTGAACGGCAAGGACTTCGACCTTCGCGTCAGCATTCTACCGACCAACCACGGGCAAGCAGTGGTCATGCGTATCCTAGATCGAGATAGCATCAAAATCGGTCTGCAAAACGTCGGGTTTAGCTCTGAGGATTATCGGAAGTTCCAAAACATCATCCGACGGCCGAACGGCATCTTCTTGGTGACCGGACCAACCGGTAGCGGCAAGACGACAACTTTGTACAGTGCCATGGGCGAACTTAACCGGCCCGATCGCAAGATCATCACGGCAGAAGATCCGGTGGAATATATGCTACCGGGGATCAACCAGGTGGAAGTCCGTTCAAGTATCGGCTTGACATTCGCCTCGATTATTCGCGCCATGTTGCGACAAGCACCGAATGTCATTCTGGTCGGTGAAATCCGCGATGTGGAGACTGCGGAAATGGCAATCCAGGCCTCTTTGACTGGACACTTAGTTTTCAGTACACTTCATA
>JANQRQ010000324.1 GCA_028284485.1 Planctomycetaceae bacterium
CGACACCGGAGAGCTTTACTTGGGCGATGTCGGCCAAGTCAAATACGAAGAGGTCTGCATCGTGCGCCGCGGTGAGAATCATGGTTGGAATGTCCGCGAGGGATACCACCCCTTCTCGAATCAGTATCACCGCGATGGAGCCGTTTATACCGAGCCGTTATTCGCATACGAACATGGACTGGGCTTTTCCGTGACAGGCGGACACGTTTACCGCGGCGAGGCGAACGATTCATTTGTCGGTGTTTACATTTTCGGGGACTACAACACCCGTCGTGTCTGGGGCATGCGTCAGAAGAATGGCGACGTCACCCAAATCTTCGAAATCGGGACTTCCCCCGGTGGAATCGCCTCATTCGGATTGGACCAGCAAGGAGAAATCCATCTGGTCACCTACATGGGGACGGTCTATCACGTCGATCTTTCCGCTGCAGAATTCCCTGCTCTCGATCACGATTAATTGATGAGTCCTTCCGCGAACTTCCGACGATCAACGCTGGCCCATTCCGTACTTCAATCACTCTGAGGCAACGCCGAGCGTGTCGCGCATGATTGTCGATAAATCGGTGAGCACTTCCGCGCCGTTCCCCGAGTAGCTCGAACCATGCATGATCGCCAGCGTTCGAGGATTGAGGTCGGCCAGCGATTGCAGAATTGAATCAGTGCGCGGCGTGTACGGCATGTAATCTGCCAACGGTCCGGCTTGCATGTTCGACATGGCCTCCCGAACTTGCCCGGTCAATGACTCTTTGGTGAGCGGAGCCACGTCACCTTCCTGATGGCACAAATCGGAACAAAACAGAGTCCCCTGCGTTTCTTCGAACAAAAGACCGGCGTCCCAGCCATGCGGAAGCTGGGCGGTCGAGCAGAAACGAAAACGATATTTGCCGGTCTCCAGCACTTCGCCATCGGTCATACCCTTGGGCGGGCGGATGGCGTAGTCGTTGATGTTGACCATCGCCGAGACCATGCTGCAGACTGGTTCTGCATGAGGGGCTGCTTCTAGAAATCGGTTGAGTGCGCCACATTCGTCCGACTCAAAATGGCTGAACCCGACCCATCGAAGCTTGGTTGGGTCGATAATCTTCGCGATGGCATCCCACAGTTGGGGAAACGTCGCGTTGTATCCGGTCGTAAACAGCAAGGGTTGGTCATCACGCACCAAAAAGAAATTAAACTGCAGATTGAGCTCCTGTGCGTACAGGCTAATCCGGAAGACATCCGGCGCGATCTCGGTAACGGTTGGTTCGCGAAATGTGAACATAGAATGGCCCCAAATGATCGACTGATTACCGACAGATTTCCGGCGCACATCATGATCCGGCGATAACGCGTACGTCAATCCTGCGCGAACAGCAGGGCAGGTGGGCTGCTACGGCAGCACGGTTTGCAAATCGGCAATCAGCTCGGCCACCGTTTGATAGCGGTCGTCCGGTTTTTTGGCCAGCATTTTCCGATAGATGGCGTCCAGCGATTCCGGTACGTCGCTACGTGTCGAACATAACGAGGGAATCGGTGCCGACTGATGCGCAAAAATAATCAGAAAATGATCATCCCCGTGGTATGGGGGTTTGCCGTTCAACAAATAGTACAGCGTGCAACCGAGCGAATAGATATCGGTCCGCCCGTCGACATTGTGAGCGTCCTCGGCTTGCTCCGGTGCCAAGTAGTTGAGCGTTCCCAGGGTTTCCCCTTCCAACGTCAACGTACCTGAGGAGGTGGGGTCTCCGTCTTCGTCGTCCATGTCTTCGAACAATGCCAAACCCATGTCGAGGATCTTGACATCTCCGGTACGATCGAGAATCAGGTTGGACGGTTTGATGTCGCGATGGAAGATTCCGTTTTCGTGTGCGTACTGCAGCCCCCGGGCAGTCTGCAGGATATGGTCGACGGCGTTCTCCACAGAGACCGGCCCGCACGCCTTCGGCAGCGATCGCAGCGACATACCATCGATGAATTCCATCACCAAGAATGGCATCCCATCTCGCTCGCCGACATCAAATGTTTTGACGATATTCGGATGGTCGAGCTGAATCGCCGCTTGCATCTCGCGATAAAAGCGTTGCCCGATCGTCGTGTCCGTTGAAGCGACAGCCATCCGCTTGAGGGCAAAAGTTCGTTCTGACAACCGGTGTTTCACTTTGAAGACACGGGCCATTCCCCCCGAACCGATGTCGTCGACCAGAATATAATCTCCGTACTGCAACTCGTCGGCATTGCCGTCGTACAGGGCGGCTGCTTGGAAAAGTGTGATCTTCTTTTGCCCAACCAAGTCACGGGCGAGACCCGCGACTTCGTCAGTCGTGCCGAAGCCCCACACATGATTGGCAAACGATCGCAGGTCTTTGGCTCGCGGAAGATTCCAATCGATACCGGAAATGATATTCGTATTGTCTGCCGACTCGCTGCTCCCATCGACATACTGTGTCGTTTCGTCATGCGAAATCTTCGAGACCCGCCGCCGACGGTCGATGGCCGTATTGTCTAACTGTGTTTTCTGATCGATCGAATCGTCGTGATCATCGGGCTTGATTTTGAGGCCGGTCGGTGTCGAAAGGCCCGATTCCTCGCCCGAGGAATGACGGCTTGCGGTGGTTTGCGAATCCCCCGCAGCACCGGCCTGATTCGAATCGCCGTCGCTCCTTTTGCGCCCCTTGTCGGTCGACCTGGTCTGCAGCAGTCGCGCAGAGTCGTCGGCTGTCAACAAGCCGAGTTCGACTCCCGAGGCAACGAATTCTTCGTAGCTGACTGCCATTACCGTCGATCCGTTTCGTTTGACAACGTCACAACGTATGTGCCACACACCGCGACAGGCAAAGCGGTTGCGCAAGTTTTCCGCTATTCGCCCGTCCCGATATTGTAACGAATTCCGACGGCAGAGCCTATCAGTCTTTTGAAATCCCGACAAAGAATCGTCGGATCGTCGAAGGCGGAATTTGCGGAATTGTTGGTCGTTTATGCCGAATTATGCCGGTGAAAAACCAAGACGATCAGTCTTCGGCATCGTTCAGCAGGTTGCTTAACCGCATCCAGGCTTCGCAGCGGTAATGCCAACAGCATTCACTTGAATTGAATCAGTGTGCTCACGGAATCGAGTCCTTGAGCGAATTAAATTGCTTCTCACAGTCGAATTTGTTTCTATTTCCGATGGAATTCGTTTTTCGTCTTCCCTGTTCCTCAATCGAAAATCCTTGAGATGAATTACTCGGCATGGACGAAACGCGCCTCTGAGTTCATTCGTAGTCTCAATGAGTTGCCAGGGGACGTTGAGATTTACGATTCCATCGAGCCGCCCGACAGAGACGACTATTTCAAAGAATGGCTGGCATCAGACCGGTGTAGGATCCCACCGGAGTTGAAAGATTTCATCTCCACGGCCTCTAGACGATGTCTAATTGGGTACACATGGTCGCCGCCGATCGACATTGTGCGCAGCTATCCCGAGTACTTTTTGAACACCAACACGCTCGTCGGTGGCGGCGACTTTTGCGAGGCTGCCGGATACCATGCCTACGACAGTCGCGCCCTCATAAGGCACTTTCCTGAGAACGCTCTCCCCAACGCCGCCGAAGATAAGACTGATCGCCCCGATCGTCTCGTTCCCGTAATGGAACTAAGCAACGGGGATTATGTCTGTCTCGAATTAGACTCGGAGCATGTAGCAGGACAAGTCTTTTACGTATCAACGTCAGATCCCTCGCAGACGCGGCCGATTAGCCCAGGGTTTGACGAATATCTGTCTGTTTGGGAGAAAATGTGCTACCTGCACCCCACGCGAGAGAACTTATCTCCATGGCTTTATGCAAATAGTGCCTATCTCAACCCGGATGAGGCTAAAGCAGCCCGATTGCGAGAATTGCTCCAAAGCACCAAGCGGGATCTCTTTGCGTCATGATCGACTATGCCGCATGGATTAGACGGGCCGAATCGTTTGTCCGGCAATTAAATCGCCTGCCGGGGCAGTGGGGAATGTCGATTCGAATTCGCCCGCCGATTTCCACTGACGCGGCGGATAAACTGGCAGCGTCACTGCCGTTGGGACTTCCTGGGCCGCTTCGGGATTTCTACACGACCGGTTCATCCAACGTTTGTTGCAGATACTTTTGGGAGCCTGGCGACAAGTATCAGCGGAAAGTCGACAAAGTGTTTTTGTATCAGCATTCTCTCTGGGGCGGTCCCGAGTTGATTGCCGCGGAAGATTTGGCTGATGAACATTGCGTCCAAGAATGGTTTTGCGGCGCTGAAGACCTACTCGGCGAAAACAGCAAGGATGTTCTTGCAGTCTGGCAGAATACTGTGCCATTCATCGCCGTCGGGAATGGCGACTACTTGGCATTACATATCAACCATGAATTGCCGGAGATGCCGGTGGTTTACCTGTGCCACGACGACACTGATATGCCGATCATGAGAATCAGTCCCAGCTTTGAACAGTTCCTCACGGATTGGGAACAACTGCACTATATCGGACCTGACATGCTGGTTGGCGTTCTCGATCTTCGTCGCAATTCAGGACTGAACATGAAGCACAAGAAAATCAAACGTCTGCACAAACTGTTCGATCTGAAACAACGATAGATTGCAACGTCGCAGACAACGAGCCTACTGCATCGCACTGAACAGTTTAGTCTTCGGCATCGTTTAGCAGGTTACTCAACCGCATCCAGGCCTCGCAGCGGTAATGCCAAGTCGAAACCGGATTGGCCGAATCACGAATGCCGTAACCGTGTCCCCCTTTGGAGTACACATGCACTTCCGCAGGAACACCGGCTCGCTTCAGCTCGGCAAACAACAGTGCCGCGTGCAGTCCACGCATTTTGTCGTCCCAGGTGACGGCCATGAACATCGGTGGGGTCTCTTTCGTAATACGGATCGCCGGATCGAGCTGCGTATCGTCCTGCTTGTCGCCCAGGTACGCTGCATAAATCGGTATCACAAAATCAGGCCGGCAGCTTAACTCGTCGGCCGCATCGACGCCGTTGTAAGTCGACTCCTGCCAATGCAACGCCGTCATGACGGTTAAGTTGCCGCCGGCAGAAAACCCGAGTACGCCAACCCGATCGGGGTCGATGTTCCAATCGTCGGCGTGGCTTCTGACGAGTCGAATCGCGCGCTGTGCGTCCTGCAAAGGCTCTCGTTCGGGATGTTCCGGATCACGCCGCGGGACCCGATATTGCAAAACGGCCGCTGTCACGCCAAACGAGTTAAACCACTCGGCGATTTCGAGCCCCTCTTTCGGCCAGGCCAAAATGTTATACCCACCGCCGGGGCAAACAATGACGGCACAACCGTTCGCGATGTTTTCGGGCGCCCGGTACAGCGTCAAACTTGGCTCGTCGACGTAGGCGATTCGCTCGGACGTGGTGCGAGCCTTGGCCGCCTCGACTTGTTCTGCAGTGAATTCCTTGGAGCCGGCCGGCAAACCGTTCGGCCACAACTTAATAACCGGATGCGACTCGTCCGCTTGAAGAGGGTGGCTGCCCAACACACAGCCGGCTATCGCAACAGCCTTAATGAAATTTGTCATTTCTGCCTTTCCTGTGACTGAATCAAATAATTGATCACTCGGCGGAGAGTACAGCGTCGAATGTCACATGAACCGGCGAATTCCGATACAAATCGGCGACAGCGACGGCATCGCACCTCCTAACAGCATGTCAAAAGCAGCGTTAGGATCAAAGTCGGAAATTGATCGTGGGATGATTTTCTAACATACCGACCCATCTCCCATCGCCGAACGCGATAGGAATCGACGCTCGAATTCGAACGAGTGCTGTTGAGCCAACGGCCACAGAGGTCGAGTTTGCGGGAATACGCTTTGATTCGACCGCCAAACTACTGAACCGTCGCATGTTTTGTTACGATTCGGAAAGCGGGCCACGTTTTCTGATTGCAGGCGGCAGTCATCAAAATCGTCTACGATGTCTGCGTGAATATCTCGGAGTTCGGCTCCGATTGTTCACAATTAGCGGTCGGAAGCCCCAGCGAAGCAAGAATCCAACTCCGGTTTTGCCATGAGTTAGTTTCTTTCGACAGTGTATACCCGGCGCGGCCGGTTCATTCTGGCCGCAACCAAAAAGTCGACGTGTTTTGAGACTTTGTGCGCCCTGCGCAAATTTCAACCGTGAGTAGCACAGGTAACTCGGCGCGGCAGTGAGAGATTCGGTTTGGTCTCTCAAGAACGTATCGAGTTGCCAAATGCCAAATAACCATCGGGACCAAGTCCAGTATTTCGGCCCGTTCCCGTGAGATCGACTCAGCCAGAAGTAAAGAGCGTTTTTCATGCCGATTGCCCCTTACGATCCCTGCCCATGCGGCAGTGGAAAGAAGATCAAATTTTGTTGCCAGGCTATCGTGGGCGAGATGGATCGCGTCACGAAGATGGAAGAAAACAATCAGCAGCGTATGGCGTTGCAGGCGCTCAGCCGATTGGAAGAAAAACATCCTGACAATCCCTGGGTGCTGACCCGAAAAGCATCGTTGCTGTTCGACGACAATCAAGCTGAAGAAGCACGCTTGATTTTAAAGCGGGTGATCGACGCCAACCCCGACCATACGTTCGCCACGGCGCTTTATGCGGGCGCGATGTTCGTCGCCGAAAGTTTTCTCTCTGCCAAACCGGCCATCTACCGTGCCTTTCAGCGCTGTTCAGCGGCCTGCCCCGAAATCGTCGGTAGTCTCGCACTCGGAATCGCCGGCGAAATGCAAACACAGGGCCGCTTTATGGCAGCACGCCAACACTTGGCACTCGCCATGCGGGTTTCGGCACCGGAAAACCGCCAGCAGATTTTTCTGCTGCTGTTGGAAATCGACGGTAACGGTCAAATTCCCTATCCCATGCGCGGCGGTCATCAGTTGGTGGAATACCAGGGAGAAGAAGCTGCACAAGCCGATGCCGGTAAAGCGATGCGCCTATCGCAAATCGGTTGCTGGGAAGCGGCGGCAAACATCTACACGAAGCTGGCCGAAGAACAAGATACAAATCCTGCACTGTGGCGAAACGCGGGGTTGTGTCGCGCATGGGACGGCGACGAGCAGGCCGCAGCGAAAGCGCTGCATCGAGCCGCCGAGTTGATCGATGATTTTTCGAGTGCTGTCGAATGCGAAACGCTGGCCCAGTTACTCGATCTCAATACGACCGACGATCGGGTGCAGTTCATTCAATCTCAATACCGCGTCGAAACGGTTTCGAAACTGTTAACTGATCTCGACGGAAGCGACCGTTTGGTGCGCGCGGAACGCGAGGAAAACGCAGACGACGAAAACAGCCCTGCTGTTGCCGGAATTTATCGCATCCTCGACCGCGTTCCGACCCTCGCCGAGGGCGAAGAGCTGACCTCTGAGAATATTCCAACTGTCTTGGGACAGATTACGGTCTTCGCCGCCGAGAAACGAACCGGCGAAGCGCCTGAATGCGTCATTGTCGCCCAGGAAGGTGCCGATCACGATGCGGCCGATCAGTTATTGACGGAAATCGCCGGCGACGACATCAAACCGGTCCCACCGGAAGAAGCCGACGACGACCCTGTTATCGATTGGATTCCCCGCGAAATGTTGGGGTTGGATCCACGCTGGTTCGTTCCGGCCGGGACGCCGATTAAAGAGTCCCGGCAATTGACTCGGCAGCACTTTGAAAACTTCGTGAACAATGTTTGGACCGAAACAGAGTTGTCGATCCTCGGTGGTAAGACGCCCCTTCAGGCGGCTGGCAACGACGACGACAAACTGAAACTGACGGCGGCGGTTTTCGCGCTGGATGCGTTTTGCGACCGTGATCGGCGTTGTTTAAATGTGAAGGACCTGCTGGAACGGCTGCAATTGGAGCGGTTACCGAAATTCGAACTCAGTGCACAAACGCCGCTCAATTCATTGTCGGTCATGCAACTGAATCGGGTTGCACTCGACGAGCTTTCCGATCCGGAATTGACCACCGTATTGAACCGCGCGTTGCTGATTCACCAAGGGCTATTCTTATACGGCGTTTTGCAGCGAGTCGTCGAACGAGCCGATCACTTGCAGGATGTCAATCTCGGCCGCGTTTACATGTCGCTCGTGGAATTATGCCTCGATCGGTTTGAGCGTGACGAAGCATTGGAATGGCTGGAACGTGGCAAGGGTTGGGTCAAGGAGCAAGAAAACGCCTTCGAGGCCCAACTGCATTGGGAATTTCGGGAACTTCGCCTCAGGCTGGAGGATCCCGACGATCCGCAATTGCGCCCCTTGCTGAAGCACATGTGGGATTACTACGGAACCAAAGTCCCGCAGATTCGATCCGCGTTAGCGGCGATGTCGGCACAATTTGGAATTGAACCACCCTGGAATGCAGGAGTCGAAGGGGCTACTACCGAACAGGATGGTATTTGGACACCGGGCGGAGAAGCCTCGCAGCCCACCGGCGAATCGCAAAAACTGTGGATCCCAGGGCAGGAGTGAACCCGGCTGTTCCTGTGATATTCTCGAATACCCACGCGTCTCGACGCTCGCAACGTCAATGAGCCATGTCCCACCGCTTCGAAGATGAGGCCTCGGTTATGCGGCACGCCATTGAATTGGCACGCCGCGGCATTGGATCAGTCGAACCGAACCCCGCTGTCGGGGCGGTAATTGTCGATGATCAACTGAACCTCATCTCAGGCGGCCATCACGAAAAGTTCGGTGGTCCTCACGCAGAAGTGAATGCCATCGACTCTGCACCGTCCGGTCGGGTACAAGGTGCGCAATTATTTGTCACGCTCGAACCGTGCTGCCATCACGGCAAGACGCCCCCTTGTACACAAGCGGTGATCGATGCAGGAATCAAACGAGTTGTCGTTGGTATGACCGATCCCGCGCCGCATGCGTCGGGTCAAGGATTGGAAGGATTGAGCAACGCCGGTTTGCAGGTCGAAACGGGATTGCTGGAACATGAAGTTCGACGACTGAATGCACCGTTTATCAAACTTGTGACGCACCGCCGGCCGTATGTGCACGCGAAATGGGCGATGACACTCGACGGCAAGATTGCCAGCCGTACCGGCCATTCGCAATGGATTTCGAACGCCACTTCCCGCGAACGTGTCCACCGATTGCGGGGACGAATGGATGCCATCATTGTTGGCGCAGCGACTGCGCAGATCGATGATCCTTTGCTCACCGCACGCCCGCCGGGACCGCGGACGCCGACGCGAATCGTTCTCGACTCACAGGCAGAATTATCG
>JANQRQ010000328.1 GCA_028284485.1 Planctomycetaceae bacterium
GCCCCGGCAGAGGAATGGGATATCGTCCGTTCGCATCCGCCTGGACGGGAGCAGCCGATGCCATGGTCAGTTCTCCCACCTCCGGAGCGAATTCATGCTCGCTGTTAAGTATGTCATCCCAGGTGACGATCTGCCCGGTGTGCGCAGCCATACGGCCCATCGATGTCACCAGACTTGCTTCCGCACCTCGCTTGACTTCGTTGTATGGCTCGTCGTTGCGAATCGCGTTGATTAAGTCATCCCATTCGACTTGGTACGGATTCGGTTCCGGCGGCGGGAATGCCCATGCCAGTTTCTCGTCGACTTCGTTAAATCCTTTATAGATACGGCACTTCGCCGGCCGATGCGACGATGTAGAAATGACGCCCAATCCCTTCGTGCCATGCGCGTAACTGGCAAATTCTCGGAAACAGCCAGGCATCGTCCGGCCGCGCAGGAATAGCTTGGTTCCATCAGCGAACGTGTACTCGACATTGTAGTTGTCGAAGTTCTGGTCGACGTTGTTCCCACGGTAGTGCCTTCCGCCTGATCCTTCCGCTTTGACGGGCCAGGCATTCTTCATCCAACACGCTTCATCGATGTTGTGGATCAGAAAATCACTGAACGCACCACCACTCAGCCAAAGGAACGCGTGAAAGTTCTTGATTTGATACATCAATTCACTGCCGTCATCCGTGCGAGGACCAACGGCCGCCGAACCGGTGGGGCCAGCCATGCGGTAGGCTCGCAACTCCAGCACGTCCCCGATTTGCCCATCTTGAATGCGGTCAAACAACTCCTGCCGCGCCTTACAATGTCGGCACATCAATCCGACACCGACTTTTAAGTTGAGTTTTTCCGACTCCTCACCCAGCTCTAACATCTTACGCGTGCTCGGCCCGTCGACTGTTACGGGCTTCTCCATGAAGACGTTCAATCCCTTCTTAATCGCGTAGCTGAACATCACCCAGCGGAACGCCGGCGGAGTTGTCAGCAGGACCACATCGCCTGGATTGAGACTATCCATGGCCTTTTGATACGCATCGAATCCAATAAATTTGCGATCGTCCGAAACATCGACTTGATCGCCGAATCGATCCTTCAACGAACGATGACTAATGGACAAACGGTTTTCAAACACGTCGGCCAGGGCCACGAGCTTGACTGGTCCGTTCTGTACCGACAAGGCGTCTGCCGCCGCTCCCGTGCCACGTCCACCACAACCGACAAGGGCAAGTTGAATCGTGTTGTTCTCAGCAGCATAAACGTGATTGGCTGCCGACCCCACGAATGCTGCAGCCCCCGCGATCCTTCCACTATTCTTCAGAAAGTCGCGTCGAGACGTAGTATTTTGATTGTCGTTACTCATCGTGGCCCTTTCTGGTTATTGGGATGCGCATCCATATACGCGGCTATACTCGTCGAACATTCAGGAGAAATCTTCCTGGTCTTATCTGCCGATTCATTCGAATGGGCCGCAATGGACTTTTCAAACGCGTACCCCGCGAAATCAAAACGGCAGCAAGAGTTTTACTCTTGTCAATTACCTATGATGTCGAACTGAGTACAGTCAAACAAGCGGGAAACTCCAATCCGGACTCGATTTTCTCAACGACCCGCGAATGACGATTTTCAGGCAACGAGAAATCCACGTGACGGCCGCACGCCATCGCATAATTCCGCTAGACGGATGACGAATCTGTTTGCGTTCTCCAGCCGGGTTGGTGATGATTTGAGAACAATACCGATCGAAACTCGGTCGAACTCGAGACCAAGGTCGTCCAATTGCTGTTGTTGAAATAACGATCTCCAGGCACAATTGCTTTTCGGTAGAGGATTTCGAGAAGCGTAGTCGCAGTCGGTCGAGGCGCGCCGGATTGCTCGTATTAACTGGTAGAGGAGGATTCTGATGGTTCGCGAATCTCTTCGGTTTCTCGCTGTGATCGCTGCGGGATGTGGAACAATCATCCAAGCGAACGCGGCTCCACCTCTGGATCCGACATCAATGCAAGGCGTGCGTGACAACTTCGCCGCCATCGCGCCGAAGATCGGAGAAGCACTTCCCAGCATTACGATTTACGATGCCGAGGGGCAACCGTTTGCGCTCCAAAGCCTGAAGGGGCAGTACACCGTCATTGTGTTCGGCTGTCTGACCTGACCGCCTTTCATCAAAAAAGTCCCCAGTTTGGAGACTCTGCACCGTGACTACTCGCCTCGTGGCGTTAAGTTCTACTACGTTTACAAATCATTGGCGCATCCAGAGACGAACGGATACGTCGTTCCGATTACGCTTAAAGAACGCCTGATGCACGTCAAAGAGGCCGAGCGAACTTTAGGATCGAAGTTTTCCTGGTTGTGCGACTCGATGGATAATGCCGCAAAGCATGCATTGGGGTCGGCACCAAATTCAGAATTTATCGTCGATCCCGATGGCAAAATCGTACGCCGCAGAGCTTGGAGCGATCCGAAAGCCTTACGCTCTGATTTGGAAGAGCTTGTCGGCCCGGTCGAGCATCCCACTCAAATTGCAGATTTAGGCCTCAAAAGGCAGCCACCACCGAAGGCCGCCGCAAAGGGCATCGTCCCTCGCGTCGTCGTTCCTCGAGGCATGCGGCCCCTCATCACGGAAGCTGTTGCCGCGGGCGGCAAGACACCCTACTACGCGAAACTACGAGCCGAGGTCGACGAGCGGTTTCAGCGAACCGGCCAAGGCAAGCTGTATTTGGGGTTTTATATGGACCCGATCTACCACGTCCATTGGAATAACCTCGCCAAACCGATCGAGTATGAATTGGAACTTCCGGACGGAGTCGAGATTTCTCCACAATCGGGCACGGGACCCAAGATCGATGTCGAAGGCGATATCGATCCTCGCGAATTCTTACTGGACATTAAGACGGGCCAAGACATCCGCGAACCGCTTAAGCTGACGGTGCGCTATTTTGCCTGTAACGACGAACAGGGTTGGTGCATTCCCGTCACGCAGGAATATCTGGTTCAACTTCAACTCGACCCGGACGGCGGCTGGGACTTCAAACGCCTGCGTGGAACTGCGGGCAATCGCCAACAAAGCCCTCGCCGCAACCAACGGTAGATCACGCGGCGTTCTTGCACTAAGCACTGCAAAGCCTGACGAGAATTCACTCGTCAGGCTTTCTTGCTTCATTCGTACGATGAATACGCAGAACACGACTCTTCGGCGGAACCTATTTCCGAGGTATCGAAAACGTTTTTTAACCCCGATTTGATTTGGGCAACAACGAGGAGCCCACTGCGATAAGGATTCCAGCAATCAATCCTGCTGCGTGGGCCATATTGGCAACGTTGGGAATGAATTCCAAAAGGCACAACACAAACCACCCCATCATGAAAAACACAAGATTCGAATGCATATAGAAACCCGATCCCGGATCGATTCGGCTCTTTATCCAAATGTATCCGAATAAGCCATACACAACGCCCGACATGCCGCGGAAATTCGGCCCGTGATGTAAGTACTGCGCCACGTCTGACGTGACCGCAATGACGAGGACCATGACGAGCAATCGCCAACTCCCGCGCCGCTTTTCAATAACCGTTCCCAATTCACGCATCCACAGCATGTTGAACAGCAGATGCAAGAAACCCATTCCTTGCGACTCGAATGGCAAGATTCTCGCATGAAGAAAAATGGGGGTCACGAGTCTCCAGATCTGCCCATTGGCAATGTCCGCAAATCCGCGGCCGAGAAATGCATTCCAAGCTGAGGAAAAGCTTAGAAAATCTTGAAAGCGGTTGGAAAATGCCTGAGGCGACAATTCGACAACGGCCGCAACAAGTACACTCAGAATGATCAGCCCCATGGTGACCGGGCACTCAGACAACGCCGGCCGTTCCCACATATCGCGTACATCGACCGTCTGGACTTTTTCGCTTTTCTTGCGTTGCTTCTGTTCTTCGCGGATCTTCGTAGCCGCCGCCGTTGCCGCCACATACTTCTCGCCTTGCGGATCGTCACGGAACGACTGTAACTCTTCGCGGGCCTGATCCACCTGATCCTCGTCGTGCACCCAGACCACCCAGCCATCGGAATCATGTTCGACCAACGAGTCGATGCCAACCGTCGTCAGAAAGTCCCCAAACCTCTGCGCTTCTGATTTGTCTTCGATCGTGCCTATCAGCCGCATATTGGATGCTCGAACTCGAGATAGATTTGTTGCAAACAATGACGAACTTCGTAACGAGGCGTCATTAAACGGGGATAGCCTATTTTGCGGTGGTACACCGACCAGAAGGGAAGGTTTTTCTCGTTTTGAAATCAGTTTCGTCGCCGATTGCCAATCCCGCGCAGCACGCCTCGGATACTTAATTCGTACTTCTGCATCGCGTCAGACAGGCGGTATTCATAGCGACCTTAGTCGAAATTGGGAATGCTGATAGCAATTTGCCGTCCGCAGATGTGAAATTCCGCGGCCCATCGTAGGCAGATTCCAGTATTACTGTCGCTGACGCCTTAACAGTGAAGCTCGACAATATCACCATCGCGCAGCCGATGGTCGTTTCCGACACGCTGACCGTCATGAGCACTCGATCCCCATACTTTGGAGAACTTGAGCGAATCCGCAAGATCCCGATGCACTTGAACGGCAAGATCATATGGCGTCCCATCAATGGGGATCGTAAAAGGCGAGGAATAATCAGCCGGCTTCCCTGGAGGCTTTGTATAAACCCGTATTACGTTCAAACTCTGATAGAACTCGTCACGAATTGCCTCGACCGAATTTCCTCTCGAAAGCTCCACAACCTGTTCCTCAAACTGGCCATCGACCAATTCATAAAACAGCTCAATCCGTTCGCGACATTCGGAATCGTTGCCACGTGTGACAACCAGGACCGTTTTTAGCTGAAGCGTCGATAGATCATCTTCGCCGAACCCGGTTTGATGTCCGAGAATCGTTTTTCGTTGTCGAAACTGACCAACGACGTCAGCCGCCTCTTGCGGCCCATCGTCGGATGCTCCATTCATGCACAACGCCACCGTATCGGCAGTTCTCACCAGGCTCGTCAGATAGGAATCGATATGTGTTTCGGTGATCGGTGGAGTATCAATGAGCTGCACGGCGACGTCTTCGCAGTTCATCATTCCCGGGAGTGGTTCCCGCGTTGCAAATGGATATTCCGCGACAGTCGCGTTTGCATTCGTCAATTCAACCAGCAACCGACTCTTGCCGGAATTGGGGCCGCCGACAATGACAACTCGACCAGCGCCTTGTCGGGGAAATTTGTAGCTTACCCCCTTCTTGGGTGACTGCTTTTCTGTTTGGATGTCGCTCTTGCAGTCCTTCAGCCGCGCTTTGAGTTCGGCCTGGAGCTTTTCCGTCCCCTTGTGCTTTGGGATCAAACGCAACATTTGTTGCAGGCAGTCGGCACGTTCCTGAGCGCTTGCTGCCCGGCGATACTCGGCCTCGACTTTGCGATACTGCGGTGTCAGGTTCGCCGGCATAACTACCGGTCGCTTTCCTTGGCGGCCTGCAGGATTGCTCGAAGTTGCATTACGTGCTGCAAATCGATGCCATCCGGCCTTCGATCGAGCAACCAATCAACGTCAGCAATGGCCTCGTCCAATCGACCGGTTTCAAATCGCAAAACTGCCCGCATACCACGATCGGAAGCCATTTGTAGATCCTCGGCTTCCGGGTCGCTGGCAATAATCGTGTCGATATAGGCGAGCATCTGCTCGGTTCTTCCGTTGTCTCCTGCGACTCCCAAAAGGTTGTGCAAGATTCTTACAACAATCGACTTTTTCGACGCCGCAATGAGATCCCCTTCTTCCAGATTGCGCCCCGTCGATGCCAATACGATTTCTTCCGCTTGCTCACGTGTCAACTCGGCACCCGCGTTAAAAACATCGATCAATCGTGCCTCATCTTCCTCCGGCTGGAATCGACAAACAAAATGGCCGGGCAATCCAACGCCAACGACATCGAGACCGATTCTCTGAGCCATTTCGAGGTAAAGCAGGCACAATACGATCGGAATCCCTTTTCGAAAATCCAATACATCATTGATGTAACTATTCGATTCGCTGTAGTACTCGAGAACGCTGCCATGAAAACCAAGATCCTTGAAAAAGTACTCGTTCAGAATTTCAAGCTTCCGGTTGTCGTCATCTTCGGCCTCGATTCGTCGCTGTAGATTGGACAAAAATCGTTCGAAAATTTTGGAGTAGGCATCCAAATCGAGTTCCGAGTTGTCCAGCCACGATACCATGAGCGCCGCCTGCAAGAGGTCGATATCCTCTTCATCATTCTGAAGCAGCTTGGACAACCGATCCTGAACATTGCGCTGGTGAACCGCCAGCGCCAATTGCTTAAAGCGCAATGCCTGCTTTTCGAGTAACTCGGCCTGTTCTTCCAGCGCAAATGCGCCGCGTTCATCTTCGTCGACGATTTGCCGAACTAAACTAGCACGCGGTGGGCGTTCCAACTCAATTTTCCCAATGAGGTTGTGAATTCGCGCGAGGGACTCCTCACCGGGACGGCGCGATGGAATTCGGGAAGCGACGCGAAATGATCGAAACTCAGCAACAGTTCCACGGAACTGTGCCAAGCCGACGTTTCCAGAACGATAAATCTCGTCGTCAGATTCGATGACAAGTCGTTCGTTGACAAAACAATGAATTCCTTCATCGTCGACTCGCACCTTAAGGGAATTCCATTCGCCCGGCCGATAGTGCGAAGATTCAACCTGCCGTAACACGTTCCAGGAATAGACATCCGGTCCGTCAAATCGACTCAGACGCAGCTGGCCATTACTTGGATAGAAGCCATAATGCTTCTCGCTCCCGTCCGAATGAAAAACCAAACCGGCAGCGCCGGCTTCGTCATGAAGCCTTACATCCACGGTCAAGTCAAACCCATCGCCCGGGACATCCTGCGATGACAGGCACAATGATCGTCGGCCGATACCTTTACCGGCACCTTCAACATGAATGTTTCCGCCATGCTGCTTCCAAAACGATCCAAAGAGAATGTTCCAGTCTTCACGGTCAAGTTCGCCGATCCGCAGCCAATTCTCAATTGCAATCGGGCTGGGGCTCTCCAGCAGGGGTTTGACCGCATCGATCTCTAACGCATATCCCAAATTGGCGGTCACGACAGATTTGAGCGAAAGAATTCCACAAACCTTGCCATCCATATCCAAGAACGGGCCTCCGCTGTTTCCCGTTTCAATGGGAATCGCCAACTGAACCATTGGCTTTCCGTCGATTTCTCGCCGGCTCGATACAACGCCACTCACCACGCTGAACTGCAAACCGTGAGGGTGGCCAATCGCAACGATCGGCTGACCAGCCTCCAACTGGCTGGAGTTGCCCAGCTCGAGCGGAGTCAATCCGGTCGCATCGATTCGAATAAAGGCAACATCGAGGAATGGCTCGTACGCATGGATACTCGTGACGGAGTGTTCCGTACCATCCATGGCCTTCACCACAATTGGTCGCGACTCCCCAATCACGTGCATATTCGTGGCAACCAAACCATCTTCAGAAATGATAAAGCCCGTCCCGAGGCTGTATTCTTTCCCGTCGCTATCATGGGTGGAGATAACGACGATTGACTTTTGGGCGGCGGCGGCAACCTGAGTTGCCGTCTTGGTTGATTTCGCCGATGTCTTGACATCGTTTGTGTCAGCCTCGCCCTGAGAATCCTTGCCCGTTGTTTGCGCCAAACCTTCAACGGCTGTCATTGGGGTGAGAATCATCAAGCCCGCGAGCACGAGTCGTCGCAACATGCTATGCCGCATTCCCATCGAAAGCCTCGTATTCGAAATGGTAGAATTGATAATCGCTTTGGATCAAAAGGGCCAACGGCAATCGATTCGGCCCCGAGAAGAGATTCGAAGACTTGATCGTATCCGATGCCTGATCAATTGGCAAAATGCAATCGACGGCCAATCGCGGCGTCCACGTACGGTATGCCGGCGATTTATCGTAATTGATACGATGATCCAAACGGAATCATGCGACTTCGCCGAGGGATTTCGCGGTCGTGCAACGGTCCGCCAGCGCGTCTACGATGCGTTCCGTATGTTTGCGCCAACTGTAGCGAGCTTGAACCAAACGACGGGCCTCATTTCCTAGGGATTTTCGCAAATCGGCCGATTCGACCAATTCGGCCAGCCCATCCACGAGCGACTCGATGCACCCGGGTTTGACAAGCAATGCCGATTCCCGATGGCTGAGGATCTGCCCGATTTGATCCAAATCGGACGCCACGATGCCTTTGCCCATCGCCATGTATTCAAACAGCTTCGTCGGGGATCCAAAAAACGGCGTTCCATCGCTATTCGGCACGTGAGGCGAAACGAGAATGTCGCAAGCCGCCAAATGCGCGGGCCCCTGATGTTGCGGAATTAACCCGGTCAGAATCGCAAGGTCTTCAACACTCCATTGGTTCAGCCGGGTTTTGACTTGCGGCATCATAACGCCGTCGCCAAGCATCATCAGCCGCACTCGATCGCGGAGTTGGGGCATCTCTTTTAGAAGGCGTCCGAACGCATCGGCCAAAACTTCGGCGCCGTGCCATTTTCCAAAAGTGCCGATAAAGCCGAGAACAATGTGATCGTCAAATCCATATCGGCATCGAACGGCAGAACCATCGACGTCGGGAGAGTACACCTCGGGATCGACGCCGTTGGGATTTACAAGAACACGATTGGCATCGACCCCTTGCGCAACCAATTGATCTTTGAGCGGCTGGCTAACAACAACGACGAGATCTGCAAGACGTGCATTGAGGATTTCGATTTCCGACGACAGCTTTTCTGTTTTGACAGCTTTTCCCCAGTTCTTGCTCACCCAAACTTCCGGCCCATTGTATTCCAGCACCAGCGGAACGCCGAACTTACGGGCCAACTTCAGACCGGTATAGTTGTTCAAACTGTATCGCTGGTAAATAAAGGACGGGCTGGTCTCCCCCAGCGCTTCGAATACCTGGCATTGAAACTCATGGGTTGAAATTAATGCAGGAAGCTCTGGGAACGCGTCCCAATGCCGATCGCACGGTGTTAGCACAACTGTTTCGACATTCGAATCTACCGTCGGGATCCGATCAGTTGTAAACAGCAGAGGCTCTCCGCCAAATTGGGCCAAATTATTGACAACGCCGGCAACATGTCCAACGGAGCCTCCTGAAAAAACTCCATACCACAAGTCTGTTCGCAAATACAAAGGCCTGCGAGCGAAATCAATTGTGCCGACTGGTGGCCTTTCCGCTTTGTTTTCGCGAGCGATATCTTTCCAAACGGATCGCAATACTTCAGGTCTTGCGATCAAGTCGCGCAAATAGCGCCCCAACATCTTCGAGATCGTCGACCACCGGATTTCCAGCTCTCGCCCCGTGTCATCAACGAAGTAACATTTGCCACGACTGAGAATCCGCAGTAACAAAGCATGTTTGAGGGGAGTCGCTAAATACCGCAAATCATAGGCATGTAATTTCACTTCTGGAAAACGCCAAAAGACTCGGTGGAACTTACCCAGCCTAAAGTTCCCGACAATTTCTTCGAATCGAATCGCGTCTTCGGGAGTTTCGCTGTTGCCCGTCGATTTGAGGATGGTAACCATATTTTTTGCGATGCGTCCATTCTCGTCGTTAAACGCGGGTTGGAATTGAATTCCAACTGATTCAAAGCTGCGTCAGGCTGTTTTGAATCCCGAAATGCTACTTCGTCGCGTCCATCGTCAGTATTTTGTAATGCCCCAGTAGTTGCGATCCCGCAAATTCCCGGATTCGGCCAGAAACCAAGGCGCCACAAATTACTGAAATTGTTGAAGATCGGTCAATATCGCATGTTTGACCTCACTGGGCGCCATCGATGCGCGAATTGGTGAGGCTTTCCCCGAACGTCGATAGCGCGGACATCCGTCTACCAAATCAGCGAAACGAGACCGATAATCAACGGCAACAGCACTGCCGCCAGCGTGCAGGCAATCATCAGCTGCCGCTGCTTTCGCTTTCTCTTCTTGGGATTGTACGTCGCCGCAACAGACGGGTGCGAATCTTGGCTGGAGAGCTTCGAAAATAGATCGCTCGGCAGGGCCGCGTCGACTTCTTCGGAATCTTCAATAATCCACTCGTCCGGCGCGGCCGATTCGGCCGGCGCATGGGCCGGTTTTTGCGTTGGTGTGGATTGAGACTTGTCGACGAAAATCTCGAGCGCAGCTGCCACTTCGCCTGGAGTTTGAAATCGGCTGTCCGGATCGCGCCGAAGCATTTTGGCAACAACTGCGCTCAGGCCCGGCGGAAGGTCGTCGCGAAATTGTTCAAGCGGTGGAGCATCCTGCATTGTGCGAACTAGCAGCTTCTGAATCGGAGATTTACCGGTAAACGGGGGCTGTCCGGCCAACAGTTCGAACAGCGTGCAACCCAAACTGTAGATATCGGACCGGGTATCGGCCTGACTCGCATCTTGTGCTTGTTCCGGCGACATATAGTCGACCGTACCAACTGTATGACCGACCATCGTGATCCCTTCGTTTTGGCCTCCATCATCAGCGAGGCGAGCTAATCCCATATCCAGAATCTTGACCTGGGGTCGGCCCTTTAACTCTTCAGAGAGAACGACGATATTCGACGGCTTGATATCTCGATGGATAATTCCCTTCTCGAATGCATGTTGCAGCCCATTGGCAATTTGGCGAATGCACTCACACGTCCACGAGACCTGGTTCTTCTGGCCATCCTTGGTCCAGGCATGTAGATCACGGCCTTTGACATACTCCATGATCAAGAAATACGTGTCGTCGACCTGGTCTGCATCATAAGCCGCGACGATGTTCGGGTGGTTCAATGCAGCTACCGAGCGTATCTCCCTTAGGAACCGCGATACGGCAGCAGGCTTGCTCAGCAATGCCTTCGACATCAGTTTTAATGCGACGATCCGCTTGGTTCCCGGTTGCTCGGCCAGGAACACCACCGACATCCCCCCGGCACCGAGAGTCTGCAACAGTTTATATTTGCCAACATAAAACCGATTGCGTCCTTTTCGCATTTGACGCGCCTGCCAACCGGTCAACAGCTCCTTTTCGACAAACGCCTCGGCGATCTGGCGCACATCATTGACATCGGCCAGCTGCGCCTGCATCGATTCGAGATCAGCAGACGTAATCAGTTTCGACCGTTTGGCCGCCTTAAAGAAGGCGCTCTTCGAGACGTCGGGCATCTTATCCGAGTAATCGATTTCTTTCGTGGACGGACCTGGCTCGTAGCGAACTACTGCCGACGAACATCTTTCGTGTCGCGGCCACGCATTAGCTTGTGACGCGATATAAGATTGGTGAAACGGCGAGTGAATGGCCGGATCCCCATCGCACTATCTTAATCGGTCGCGCTCCCTTGGTCGACAATCGAATCTATTTGCGACCTTCATTTGGGTAAGACAATCTGTCGATCGGCGACAAGGAGGAACTCAGACTGCAGAGACGCTTCTTGAACGTTTTCATCGCAGACGCCGGCGTACGCCAACCAGGTCGACAACTAGACCACGTCTCGTCTTACTGTAGCGGCTGGCGCTCAGTGAATTGCGTCGAAATCAACTCGAAAGTCGCTGCATCACTTTCGGACACGCCCTAGTATTGATGGATTTTCGGATTCCCGCTCGTTCCAATAGGATGGATTGACTCTTGATACTTACAGACGAGACTGTGAAGCTGTTTCTGTCGTACTGATGCCCATCGAATGAGTAACGACATCTGGGCGCTTCAATCTCCGTAAGAAACGAACGCTGACAAACTTGGAGATTAAAATGAGCCGGATTTGCTCCGTCTTCTTCCTCGCGACGATCATGGCAATGGTCCACGGGATCTGCGATGCCCAAGACAATCGGCTTAACACGAAGATTGAATTGAAAGCGTCGATTGCCGCAGACTTTCCGAAGGGGATCGATACCGTTCTTTCCGGGCGCATTTCCCATGCATTAAATGATGCCCCGAAATTGCTACAGTTGTTTGAGCCGGACTCCGACCGTAAGGTCATGGCACAGCAGGACGAACACGGGAGCTACTTGTTTTTCCATCGGCTCGACGAGAGCCCTGCAGCAGAAAGACAACTAGAATTTGCTGCGGAACCTGCCAGTCGCGATTTGGATTCAGGCATCTCGATTGTCGAGAACGATGCGGGTTACGAGTTTCGTGAAGGCGATCGAATCGTCCTGAATTACCAGCAATACCCCAAAACATATACGTTCAAGAAGAAGGGAACGTATACACGAGCCAATTATGTTCATCCCGTGTATGGACTCGACGGGGAAGTCTTGACCCAGGAATTTCCGTCGGATCATCGACACCATCACGGAGTGTTTTGCGCCTGGCATCAGCTGTGGGTCGGCGATCTCCGCGCCGGTGATCCCTGGACAACAGAAGATTTCTTGTGCGTCGTCACTGACGCAAGAGTCGTTGATCAGGGTCCGGTTTTCGGGACGCTTCGAATTACCGCCGATTGGACGTCGCCGCGTGTCGTCGATGTGGACGGAAATCATCAACCCATCCTGCACGAAGAAACGACCATTCGGCTGTTTCATTCGACAACGGATGCTCAATATGTTGATTTCGCAATTCGACTCCGACCTTTGCTGCCAGATGTCAAGATTGGCGGTGCCGAGAACGTCAAGGAGTATTCGGGGTTTACCGTCCGCGTCAAACCTCCTGAAGCAATGCAGATCGTTGACCAACAAGGTCTGCTCGCCGATGACGGCTTGAGCCGCGTTAGTCCCTGGGCCGACGTGTCGGGACGGCATGCTGGTCGCGATTCGGTCTCCGGCATCGCCATACTGAGTCATCCATCGCTCGCCGAATTTCCTCCCCGCTGGTTGCTGCGATACTACGGGATGCAGAACGTTATTTTTCCCGGACGGAATCCACTGACTCTAAGCGCCGAACAGCCTCTCCAACTTCGATTGCGACTTGTCATCCACCGAGGCGATTCGAGAATGGCGAACATTGCAGGGCATCAACGAAGTTTCGAAGCTGCCAGGTAAACCGATTGGGGCATTCAGCCTGTTCACTTATCCAAGGAACTGAAAATGCCGACGACAAATTTCACTGGCTGCATTGCGTTCCTGACGATCAGCTTCTTGATTACTCCGTCAGACGAGTCAATCGCTAACGATCCAAAGCCCGCACAGCTGACGCTTTCTTGGGAAAAGAACATTCTGACGATCTCCGGCAATGAGGTACCGGGACATGACATCGAAATTTGGTACCTTGAGGCCTACTGTCGACCCGGCTCGACCGATCGCATTTGGAAGGAAACCGTTCTGGGCCACACGACCAAACTGATTTCTCAGAGCGGCGACGGCCGAGAATTGAAGCTTCAGTGCAAACTTAACGATGGAGTGATCGTCAATCACGAGATCCGGGTCGTGGATGACGGAGTGGAGTTTCTTCTCGTTGCGAATAATCCAACTGATACCGAATCGCAAGCCCATTGGGCACAGCCCTGTATTCGCGTCGGCGATTTTACGGGTCACAACCAAGACAAATACGGGTACCTGGAAAAGAGCTTCGTATTCCTGGACGGAGAACTGACCCGCATGCCGACCCCAATTTGGGCAACACAAGCGCGTTACGTCCCCGGTCAAGTCTGGTGTCCAGCGCATGTCGATCGCAACGATGTCAATCCTCGACCGTTAAGCGATCAGATTCCCAGCAACGGTCTGATCGGATGTTTCTCGGCCGACGAATCGATGATCATGGCAACCGCCTGGGAACCATATCAAGAACTATTCCAGGGTGTCATTAGATGCCTGCATTCTGATTTTCGCATCGGCGGACTAGCACCGGGCGAGACGAAGAACATCCGGGGCAAAATCTACATTGTCGATGCCAACGTCGAAGATCTTTTAGAACGCTATCACCGCGATTTTCCAGAACACAAACCGGCTCGTTAGCGACCGATCGCCATCAAGTGCTGAGGCCATCGGGATCGCAGCAATCACTCATTCCGCTGTCCGGGCAAATCTTGCTCTTCAATTCCGACATCGGCAATCACATTGGCAAGTTCGGCCTCCAAATCGGAGCGAATCTTCGAATAGGCAGGATCATCAATACGGCTATGGATTTCGAGAGGATCTTCAGCCAAATCGAACAAATCTCGCTCGCCTGTGTGATGGACGATCAACTTGTGCTGAGTCGTGCGCACGCCGTAGTGTTTTGTCGGCCCACCCCAATATGCATAGAACATCGATGTTCGCCAATCATCGATCGATTGGCCTTCCAATAGCGAACGAAAGCTTCTCCCTTGCATCGCATCGGGAATTGTCGCGCCGGCGAAATCGAGAATCGTCGGCCCAAAGTCGACATTCACGATCATTGCGTCGTTCTGGCTGCCTGCGGCAATGCGGCCCGGAAAACGGACCAAAAACGGCATTCGGAGCGATTCCTCCAAAATAAGTCGTTTATCGATGTATCCGTGCTCTCCGAGAAACATCCCCTGGTCCGACGTATAAATAACGATTGTGTTCTCGACGAGACCTTCATCATCCAAATATCCGAGCAATCGCCCAACGCCTTCGTCTACACCGGCCACACATCGCAGGTATTCTTTGACATACTTTTGATAGGCGGCCTCCACGATTTGTGTGTCCGACATTCCTGAGACATCGAGGTTTCCGGTGGGCCATTTTCCAGCAGACGCCGTCATTCGACGACCGTGCCACAGCAAATTCCGGTGATGAACCTTTAACGCATTGGATCGATCCTGAAACGCGTCGTGGATTGTTGGTGATGGCGGCACATCGACATCAGCCAACAGATTTTCAAAACGTGGTGCATATTCCCATTTGCCGTGTGGCGCTTTGTGATGGCACATGAGAAAGAACGGTTTGCCTGCCTCTCGCTGCTTCAGCCATTCGAGGCAGAGCTCGGTGATGACATCGGTACAATGCCCCTCGTATCTCGTATTCTTTCCGTTGCGGGAAAACTTCGGATTAAAATAAGCCCCCTGCCCTGGCAAGACCTCGTAATGATCGAAAAATCGAGGCGTAGATTGGATATGCCATTTGCCGATCACCGCCGTCTGATACCCGGCTTTTTGCAATTCCCGCGGGAAGCTTGCGCTCTCCGGTTGAAGACGGCCGCGCAGAGTGTAAATGCCGTTTACATGACTATATTGTCCGGTGATGATGCTGGCGCGGCTCGGCGTACAGATTGAGTTATTACAAAAAACATTGTTCAACCGCATTCCTTCCCGAGCAATGCGATCGATGTGTGCGGTCGGCGCAATATCGGAAAGCCTTCGATTGTAGGCCCCAATCGCTGTTGCCGCGTGGTCGTCCGCCATGATGTAGAGGATGTTCGGTTGTTCTGCCGCCGGCGCGCTCGATTGGCCTGAATCGTGCATAACCGAAATACAAATTGCAATGATCCCAAATCGATATGACGACATGGCCGCTGTGCCCTTTAGTGAGGAGGTATCTGTTTCTTGTAGTCTGTCGGTAGAAAATTCAGTGGTTGAGCGTAGCAGGTTTGCGCTCGCCGTGCGAATTCATCGCTGCTTAACTATGACGATTGGCCAGGTACTTACCGCGTCAGAATCGACCAGCCCCACAGAAACGAGTATTGATATGACATGGCAATAAAGAAACTTGTCGTTTCGTAAGACGGCATACAGAAGTCACCACATCTTCTGGGCAAGATGGTAGTTATAAGCCTTAACCTTTTGCACAAGACCCAAGGAGAAAACCCCCATGACGATTTGCTTTCAACCAACCAAACGGCTTTTTCATATCGCGGTTATCGCGTTGATTACCGCTTCTTTTTCTGCGACAGCATATGCCGAAGATACAAAAGCACAATCACCACCCGCTGTGGGAGAACAAGCCAGAGATTTCGCGCTGAAATCACTCGACAGTAAGACGGTCAAGCTTTCAGCACTCACCAAAGAAGGCCCGGTGGTCCTGCTTGTCCTACGCGGTTACCCGGGCTATCAATGCCCGATTTGCACGCGTCAGGTCGGCGACTTTGTCCGAAATGCTTCCGGCTTTGCAGAGAAAAAAGCACGTGTCGTCATGGTCTATCCCGGCCCAGCCGACAATCTGACTCAATACGCAAAAGAGTTCGCCCGTGGCAAGACGCTGCCGGAGAATTTCTATCTCCTGACCGACCCCGACTACAAATTCACAAACGCGTATGCGCTCCGATGGGACGCTCCTCGCGAAACGGCTTATCCGTCGACCTTTGTGATTGGGGACGACAACAAGATCAGCTTCGCAAAAATCAGCAAGAAGCATGGCGGTCGAACTTCTGCGACGGAAGTCCTTAAGGAAGTCAAATAGCCTTTGTGACTGCTGCGGAATCAAAGGCGTCGTTCAATGCATGATCGGATTTACGGAGCAAACCTACGATTGCATTGGACGACGCCACGGCTATTTGAAGCGCCATCGTCGCTTTTGGATGATTTTCAGCCGCTGGGACGCTGGCGATCGCGTCAACGCTGTCAGGCGATAATATCGTGCACGACTTTGCCGTAGACGTCGGTCAGCCGAAAATCGCGGCCGGAGTACCGATAGGTCAGCCGTTCGTGGTCGATTCCCAGCAAATGCATAACGGTGGCGTGCAAGTCATGGACATGCACTCGATTGTGTACGGCATGCATCCCGAACTCGTCGGTTTCTCCGTACATTAAACCACCCTTAACTCCACCACCCGCCAAGAACATGGAAAAGCCCGTGTGGTGATGATCGCGGCCCGGATCGGACTTTTTGTCGTTCTGTGCGTAGGGAGTTCGGCCGAATTCTCCACCCCAGATCACCAAAGTGTCGTCCAACAAACCTCGCTGCTTGAGATCGGTTAAGAGGGCGGCAGAAGCCCGGTCGCTGTCGGCGCACAGTTCCCGGTGCCGTTTGTTGTTTTCCTTGTGCGTGTCCCAGGGTTGCTTCTGATTTTTGCTGACATAGTAAACCTGAATGCAACGGACACCATGCTCTGCCAATCGTCGGGCTAGTAAACAGCTTTGCCCGAATGTCGTTTCGCCGTACATTTCCCGGACATGTTTTGGCTCACGCTGCACGTCGAAGGCAACGCTCGCTTCACGCTGCATTTGGAAGGCTAACTCCATCGCCTGAATTTGGTTTTCAAGCGCCCCTTCGTTCTGCCGACGCTCCGCATGCAGCCGATTAAACGCATTCAGCAAATCTAGTTGTTTCCGTTGCTCCAAACGATTGAGCTGCGGATGGCGAATATTGGCAATGAGGTCTTCAACCTCCAAGCTGTTGGTATCGACTGAAGTCCCTTGATGTTCGCCAGGCAAAAAGGCATTTGACCAAAGCTGCGGACCAACGACCGGCAATCCGGGACACAGCACAACGAATGAGGGCAGGCTTTGGTTTTCCGATCCCAATCCGTAAGACATCCAGGATCCCAAACTCGGGCGAATCGGCTGTTGATTGCCCGAATTCATCACCAAGAGACCCGGTTCATGGTTGGGCACATAGGTGTGCATCGATCGCATCACGCACAAGTCGTCCGCACAACGAGAAAGATGCGGAAACAACTCGCTCATCACCACGCCGCTTTCTCCATGTGCACGGAACTTGAACGGCGAGGGCATAAACCCGGAACCACTATTCTTCCGATACAGGTCTCCAGTCGGCTGCTCCCCTTCATGCTTGGCGAGCGCAGGTTTGGGATCGAAAGTATCGACGTGGGACGGGGCCCCGTTCATAAACAGAAAGATCACCCGCTTCGCTCGGGGCGGAAAGTGCGGAATCGACTGAGGTTGCCCAGAGTCGGATTTTCCAACTGAGGCCAATCCGGCACTGTTGAGCGCACCTGCCAATCCAATGGCCCCGAAACCAGCACCTGCTTGGTGGAGCATTCTTCGTCTGCTCATTACGGGCATCGTCGAACCGGATGTCATATCAAACTCTCCAGAGAATTAATCGATGAATAGCATTTCATTAGAAGCGAGCAGCACCTGCGCTAGCTGCTGCCATTTTGACTGCGAGTCATTTTGCCCCTCGCGCAGAAAGACGAGGCTCAAGTCGATTTCGCGGTCGGTCGCTTCGCGGCCATACAACAACTGATAGGCATATCGCAGCCTCGCTTCGGCATCGGATCCGACATCGTTAAGCAGCTTGTGCGAAAAAACGCCGGCATAGTGCACCATAAATGGACTATTCAAAACAAATAGTTTTTGCAGTGGAGTCGTTGTTTCGGATCGCCGCGCGCTATGAGCGTTGGGGTCGGGAAAGTCGAACAACGCCAGCATGGGATTCAAATCAAGCCGGCTAATTCGGCTGTAGATGGTTCGCCGGGTTTCGCTGATCGACTCGGGGTCGATCGATGGTCCCCCGATTTCCGGACTGAGGCAGCCGGTCACAGCCAGTACCGCGTCCCGCCAGCGCTCGACATCTAAACGTCGGCGATTCATCCGCCAAAGCAATTGATTGTCTGGATCGATGGCCTGCTTTTCTTGTTCGATCGAGCTGCTTTGCCGGTAGGTTGACGAGAGAACAATCTCGCGCTGCAGCCATTTCAACGACCACCCAGATTGCATAAACCGAACAGCCAAGTCGTCGAGCAGTTCGGGATGCGTGGGAGGCTGTCCCAAGTTGCCGAAATTGCTGGGAGTTCCCACGAGCGGTTTGCCGAAATTCTGCGCCCACACCCGATTGACAATGACGCGGGCGGTCAGGGGATTGCCCGGATCGATGATCGCACGCGCCAGATCGAGCCGGCCACTGCCGTTATTCAAAAGCCGTTGCTGATCAGGGCTGAGAATCTGTGGGAAGTGCCGAGTTGCAACTTCTCCTTGTCGAGTAATGTCTCCACGAATAAAGACCTTCAAATCGGTGGGTTTCCCCTCACGCACGACATGAATGGCGTCTGCCGGCTTTTTGGCCTGGCCGCCCTTGTCGGTTTCCCGATCTGAATCTATCGGCCGATTGAACATTTCAGTCCCGGCAAAGACCCCGGCTAAGCCATAGTAATCTTCGGTTGGGATGGGATCGTATTTGTGATCATGACAGCGCGCGCACGCCACAGTCAGACCCAGAAGCCCACGGGCAACTGTATCGACACGATCTTCCCATTCGTCTGCCATCACTTCGGGAGCGCTGCGTCGGTAATACTTCGGCCCCAAGCCCAAGAAACCCAACGCCACCTGTTGCGAGTCGTCGTTCGGTTCCACCAAATCCGCCGCAAGCTGTAACAGCACAAACCGATCATAGGGCATGTCGTTGTTGAGCGCATCAATGACCCAGTCGCGATACAAATACGCATTCGGATAGAACAACGAACTATTGTTCCCCACAATGTGCGCCTGGTCTTCGGCGTATCGCGCGACATCTAGCCACATTCGCCCCCATCGCTCCCCGTAGTGCGGCGAGTTCAGCAAACGTTCAACGACCCGCTCGTAAGCGGAATCGCTCGAATCATTCAGAAAACTGTCGATCTCGCTCGGCGTCGGCGGCAAGCCGGTCAAATCAAAAGTTACGCGGCGAATCAGCGTTCGCTTGTCCGCTGCTGCATTTGGCTTCAGATGATTCTCGTTCAACCGAGTCAGCACAAATGCATCAATCGGTTGAGACACCCATTCGGAGCCCCCAATCGCCGCTGTTCGTGAAAGCTGCGGAGGCTGAAACGACCAAAACTGACGCGCTTTGACAAAATCGATGCCGGGTTGCGTTTCTGTTTCGGTTGCGTCGCCGGCGGTCGTATCTCGTGGGTCGGGGGCGCCCATTTTGATCCATTTCTCAAAATCGGCGATCACGCGTTCCGACAACTTACTGTCTGGCGGCATTTCGAAGCTTTCGTATCGGATCGCCTCGATCAGTAAACTCTTCTCGACACCGCCAGGAACGACCGCGGGGCCACTTTCACCCCCTTTTTGCGTCAGCTCGCGAGTATCGAGTCGCAGACCACCTTGTATCTCTTCGGATTTCGATGAATGGCATTCGTAGCACCGCTCAACGAGGATTGGGCGAATGCGGCTTTCGAAGAACTCAATCGATTTCTTCGAGGTGGGGGCTTCTGCCAGGCAATCGCCGGAAAGCGTAACCAACAGGGCACTGGATGCGATCAGTAAACGCCATAAAAGCGGTGTTTGATTCATGCTCATCGGTTTTAGGTGGGAGCGACGATGTCGCGAGTTTTGGGTGGGACTCTATCGGGATAGAATAGCATATGCTGATGGGTACAATAAAGCCAATAAGTACGAGTTGGCGAATCCTGCACCGGGAAAGATAAGAGAACACCGTGTGCTTCCGACTGAATTTGATCGGCAATACTTTTCAGCTTTCTACGCTAACTTATTGCGGTGACCAAACCTTTTCGGAGAACTTCCATGAGCAGCCGACAAGTTCCGAAGAAAGTGAATCGTCGACAGTTTGCCGCCGCGTTGGCCTCATTGACGCCGGCATTAATGTCTGGCGCCAAATCGCTACTTGCCGCCCAACGTGCACCAGCCGTTTCGAAAGCCTCGTCACGGCCAAAGATCACGCATGGCGTCTCTAGTGGTGACGTGACCGAAGGCCGGGCCGTCATCTGGAGTCGTGCAGACCGCCCCTCACGCATGATTGTCGAGATTTCGACAATGGAATCATTTCGCAACAGCCGACGGATCGCCGGGCCGACTGTTCTCGCCGATACCGACTTTGCAGCGAAACTGAACTTAAGCAACGTGCCTGTCGGCCAGCGAATTTTTTACCGCGTCCAATTTCAAAACTTGGAAAACCGACGAATCTTGAGCGAACCAGCAATCGGAACATTCCAAAGCGCAACGGACATCCGAAAAGATGTGACGTTCGCCTGGTCCGGTGACACGGCAGGCCAGGGTTACGGCATCGACGTCTCTCGCGGTGGCATGCGCACGTATGAAACAATTCGCCAACATCGCCCGGATTTCTTTCTACACAGCGGCGATACGATCTATGCCGATAATCCGTTCCCGTCGGAGATGATGCTCGATGATGGAACGGTTTGGAAGAACATTGTCACCGAGAAAACTTCCAAGGTCGCCGAAACACTTGACGAGTTTCACGCCAACTTTCGCTACAACTTGCTCGACGAAAATGTGAGACGTTTCAACGCGGAGATCCCCCTCTTCACACAATGGGATGATCACGAAACGACTAACAACTGGTACCCCGGTGAACAGCTGCTGGATAATGACAAGTATCGCGTGAAAAGTGCCTCACTTCTGGCGGCACGAGCGAAACGCGCATTCTTTAATTACATGCCGATCCGCAACCCGTTTCCTTCCCAGGAACGAATTCACCGAGTAATCCCCTACGGACCGCTACTTAGCATGTTCTTTCTCGACCTGCGTAGTTTCCGAGGTCCGAACGGAGAGAATCGAGAGCAGGAACCATCCTGGAAGACTTCTTTTCTGAGCCCGATGCAGCTCTCGTGGCTCAAGCGCGAACTACTCGCCTGTCGGACCACCTGGAAAATCATCGCTAGCGACATGCCAATCGGGCTGATCGTGCGCGACGGCCCCAACGCCAGCGAAAATGCAACAAACGGCGATGGTAGACCTTTAGGTCGCGAGCACGAAATAGCCGAGTTATTGCGGTTCATCAAGGCAAACCGCATTCAAAATGTTGTGTGGTTGACGGCCGACGTCCATTTTGCTGGTTCATACTTCTATGATCCGAATCACGCACAATTTCAGGACTTTGAACCATTTTGGGAATTCGTCAGCGGCCCACTCCATGCAGGAACGTTTGGCCCGAGCAAGTTGGATAACACTTTCGGCCCACAGCAGCGATTTGCCAGCGTTCCGGAAGGAATGAAGCCGAATCGCCCTCCGTCGGAGGGCCGTCAATTCTTTGGGCTCGTTCATATCGACTCGAATACGGAAGTGCTCTCCGTGACTCATTACAACGTCGCCGGCGAGAAACTGTGGAGCACAGACATCGAACCAAAGCATTCTTGATGGGAGTTCGCCAGCTTTGAACCGACTCGACGGCAAGTTCACCCGACGAAGAATCAACCAGAACGCGACATCGAATCGCCGGAATTTCTCGTCGCTACTAGCTGCGGTGACGACCAGTTTGCTATTGGCATCCCCCCTGCCATCGAGGGGCGACGAAATCACCCAACCGCGGTATGGTCTGCCGAATCGGCTGCTGACCATTGCGGATGAACGCATCGCCGAAAGTAGCGGTGTTGCCTGTTCGATTCGCAATCCGAATTCCTATTGGACGCACAACGATTCTGGTGATACGGCTCGGTTGTTTCTCGTGAATGGCGATGGCACGACACGGGGGGTCTATCAACTGGACAATGCCCAGGCTAAGGATTGGGAAGATATGGCTTCCTTCACCATCGGAGGGACACCCTACCTTTGTGTCGGCGATGTCGGTGACAACGAGCGATCGCGGCCGCATTGCACGCTCTATTTTGCCAAGGAACCGTTGTGTCCGGCAGACCGTCATCCGCGGACGCAGATCTTACCTGTCTTTAAAAGACTCCATTACACCTACGAGGACGGTCCGCACAACTGCGAATCGGTTGCAATCGACGCCGATCATGGATTGATCTTCTTGGTCAGCAAGACCGCTCGCTCGGACTGCGCTATTTACCAGCTACCATTACAACTCGAACGAACGAACGAAACGCTCGTCGCGCGGAAAATGGCTGATTTGAATCTACCAGCCACCACAGCCATGGATCTTTCGCCCGACGGAAATCGCATGATCATCTTGTCCATGTTCAGTGCCGCGGAATTCGAACGTCGACCAGATGAGAATTGGGCTTCGACCGTTCGCCGTCGACCCACGCCAGTTCTCACTCCCGTTTGGGGCCAGTTCGAAGCGATATGCTATGGAACCGAAGGCGATCATCTTATCGTTACCGCTGAAGGTCGGAACAAGACCTGGTGGAAGCTTTCAGCAAGAAATGAAGCGGACGCTGCACCCAGTGAACGTATCCGCCCGTTGATCCATGCCCATGCACACAACGATTACCGCCACGACCGCCCGCTGCACGATGCCTTGGATCAGGGATTCTGCAGCGTCGAAGCCGACGTCTTCCTAGTCGACGGTGAATTGCTTGTGGGACACAGTCGCGATGAACTGCGCCGCGGGAGGACGATCGAAAAGCTCTATCTTGATCCTTTGTTAAAACGCGCACGTACGAACGGCGGAAGGATCTATCGCGATGGTCCGATATTCACTCTGCTTGTTGACATCAAAGCTGACGGGGCGGCTGCCTATTCCGCGTTGGAAGAATCGCTGCAGCATTACTCCAAACTTGTGACTAGCTTTGAAGCGGGAATGGTAAAGCAGCGCGCTGTCACGGTGATCATTTCCGGGGACCGACCAATAGATTTCGTGGCCGCTCAACCGCTTCGCCGCGCCGCCGTTGACGGAAGGCTCAACGATCTCGAAGACCCCAAGCCTGACCATTTGATGCCGCTCATCAGTGACCGCTGGACGACCCATTTCACTTGGCGTGGAAAAGGCGAAATGCCGACTCAAGAGCAGGCGAAACTGCAAGATATCGTGGAACGTGCCCATAAGAACAATCAACGCGTGCGTTTTTGGGCAACGCCCGAGAGTGAGACTCTTTGGAGGGAGCTTACGCGGGCGCACGTCGACCTGATCAATACCGATGACTTACCGCGACTGAACAAGTTCCTGAATGCGCAACTCGGAAACCCAAGTGAATGATCGGGCCAGCCGCATCATCCGCTATCTCACTAAAAAGCAGGTAGAAAAACGGGGCATATTTGCTGAATGGAATGATTCTCACGCCCTACACATTGAGATATACTAATACATAACTGGCAAACGACGACCCGCCGGCTTGATCGAGTTACTGGGGGACTACGAACTCCGTGATTTTTCGGAAGTAGCCATCCTAAGCGATATCGTTGGTCGAGCCGCTCTGTAACTGATTAGGGCAAAATTGAAAATGCTGCGTCACGCTTTTTCGATCCTGGTTTTGTTGCTGTCATCACCATCGACAGCAGTTTTTGCTGCGGACAACGACCGTTCCGAGCCGGCACTGACAGTAGAGGCTCTCGAGTTTTTCGAACGACAAGTCCGCCCACTGCTTGTTGACCGCTGTTACGAATGCCACAGTGCCGAAGCCGAGAGTGCGGAAGGCGAATTCCGCCTCGATTCTCGAAGCGGCATCTTAACGGGTGGGGAAACCGGTCCTGCGGTTGTACCCGGCAAACCGGCAGAGAGCTTATTGATCAAAGCCATCGGCTACGCTGATCCGTTGTTGCAGATGCCGCCCGACGAAAAATTATCCGCCCGCGAGATCGCGATCCTGGAAAGATGGGTGTCGATGGGCCTTCCTGATCCGCGCCAGGAGGGAGCACCAACGGACAAGCAATCTGCAGAGACTGATCAAATCGTCTCCAGTGATTGGTGGTCATTTCAGCCTGTTCGATACCCGGCGGTACCGACGGTTAAAGGCGTTTCGTGGACAAAGACGGAAACCGACCGATTCGTACTTTCCAAATTGGAAGCAAACGGCATGAGCCCGGCACCAGTTGCCGACAAGCGAGTTCTTATCCGTCGTGCGACATTTGACTTGACCGGGCTTCCACCGACACCGACGGAAGTTCAATCGTACCTTGATGATCAAAGTAGCGACGCTTTCGCCAAGGTGATCGACCGCTTATTGAATTCGCGGCACTATGGGGAACGCTGGGGGCGCCACTGGTTGGATGTCGTTCGCTACGCCGATACATCCGGCTGTAACGGTGATTTTCCCATGCCCGAGGCCTATCGCTATCGGAACTACGTCATCAGAAGCTTTAACAATGACAAACCGTATGATCAATTCCTCCGCGAGCAGATCGCAGGCGATTTGCTCCCAGCCGGCTCCGATGAAGAGCGATACGATCAAGTCATCGCGACAGGATACCTGGCCATCAGTCGCCGGTTCTCGTCACTGGGTGAAGAGTTTCACCTGACGCTGGACGACACCATCGACAACTTTGGAAAGGCCATCCTCGGTGTTAGCGTCAGTTGTGCGCGTTGCCACGACCATAAGTTCGATCCAATTCCACAAAGCGACTACTACGGGCTGCATGGCATCTTCGAAAGCACGCGATATGCCTTTCCGGGGACGGAAATCTACCGGCACATGCACGGCCTGACACCTTTGGTGCCGCAGGACAAAATGCAGGCAGAAGTCGGCCAATATCTCAGCGAAGTGGATCAACTCGATGCCAAGATTTTCGAAGTTTATTCGCATATGGCGAGCCTCGATACGGGAAAGGCGAAAGACAAAGCGAAAGCAGAATGGAAGTCGCTGCAAGCCAAACGTGATGAACTTGTCAAGAAATCGCCATCGTTTGCGCGGGCTTACGGCGTGTCTGAGGGAACGCCAACCAACTCGCGGATTCAGATCAAGGGAGATCCCGAAAACCTCGGCCCCGAAATCCCACGCCGGTTCCTGCAGATTCTCGGAGGCTACGAGATTCCCACAACTGAAACCGGCAGTGGTCGATTGCAACTGGCCGAATGGATAACGTCACCTGAGAATCCATTGACCGCTCGTGTGATCGTCAACCGTATTTGGTTGCATCATTTCGGCAAAGGACTTGTTCGGACTCCCAACGACTTCGGTACACGCGGCGCGGAGCCAACCCACCCGGATCTGCTCGAGTTTTTGACGTCGGAATTCGTCAACAGCGGATGGTCGATCAAGGCTCTGCACAAACAAATCATGCTTTCCAGTGCCTGGCAAATGGCCTGCGTTGAAAACCGCGACTACTCTCAGCGCGATCCCGATAATCGCCATTTATGGAGATTCGAGCGTCGACGTCTGGATGCCGAAGAAATTCGCGATGCCATTCTCGCGGTCAGCGGAGAACTCGACCGATCGATGGGAGGGCCGCATCCATTCAAGCCGGAAGTCGAATGGCGGTACACGCAACACCGACCCTTTGTTGATGATTTTCCGACGAAACGTCGTAGCGTGTATCTGATGCAGCAGCGCATCAGGCAGCAGCCGTATCTCGGAATTTTTGATGGTGCCGACACAAACGTGGTGACAGGAGCGCGAAAAACCAGCACCACACCGCAACAGGCATTGTTCATGCTGAATGATGAGTTGATGCATAACCAGTCGGTTGCATTTGCCAATCGCATTCTTCGGGATGCGCACCAACCGCCGCAGCAAATCGCGAGAGCGTACGAACTCGCGTTTGGCCGGCCGGCATCGACCGAAGAAATCTCCGATGCTCTCGACTATCTCGACAGCGTCGCTCCTCAATTGCGGGAAGCCGGAATCAAAACATCAGAGATTAAACTGGCCGCTTGGTCCAGCTATTTACGTGGAATGTTGGCCAGCAACGAGTTTCAATTTGTCGACTGACTGCGGATTCTTATCGCTATGAATCAAGCTCGGGGTGAATTCTACAATAGGCGGCAGGTTGTTCGCTCGTTGACGAGTGGCTCGCTGCTGTTGCCGGGCATTGTTTCTGAACTGCTGGGCAACGACTCCGAGAACACAACTTTCCAAGATCCATTAGCTCCCCGTCGACCGCATTTTCCCGGCAAAGCGAAACGCGTGATCATGCTGTTCATGCAAGGGGGCGTTTCTCATCTTGAATCGTTCGACCCGAAGCCGGAACTGGCAGCTCAAGCGGGAACACAAGTTAAGGGGCGCACGTTGTTGGCGCCGCAATTCAAGTTTCGCCGTGCGGGTGAGTCCGGAATTCCAATCAGCGAATTGTTTCCCAACATCGCAACATGCATCGACGATTTGTGCGTTATTCGTTCGATGACCGGCAGCCATTTCGAGCATTTCCAAGGGACGCTCGGCGTTCACACCGGTTCGCTCACAGTCAAACGCCCCAGCATTGGTTCCTGGGTCAGCTACGGCATGGGAACGGAGAACAAAAACCTGCCTTCGTTCATCGTGCTGGCACCTTACCTTCCGTACGCTGGGACCCAAGTGTGGTCGTCCGACTTCTTGCCGGTCTCCCACCAGGGAACGCGCGTCTTGCCTGGCGCCGAACCGATCCGCAATCTTCGTCGGCGCGCGCCAAGTGGTGCCGTTCAGGAACTTGAACTCGATTTGATCTCGCGATTCAACAGGCGGCATCAAGATAGTCGTCAGTCCGACCCACTGCTTGCAGGGCGAATCAAATCTTTTGAAACCGCCTTCGGAATGCAGTCTGCCATGCCAGATGTGCTTGACCTGTCCAAGGAAACCGACGCCACACTCAAACTCTACGGGTTGGAACGCGGCAGCACAGACGGATTCGCCTGGCAGTGCTTGGTAGCCCGTCGCATGTCGGAGCGGGGTGTCCGTTTCGTCGAGTTAATCGATTCCGGATCGTCCAACAACTGGGATTCGCATGGCAAAATGGCTGAGCACATCCCCAAGGCCAAAAACGTCGATCAGGCGATCGCCGCACTTTTGAAAGATCTCAAATCGCGCGGCATGCTTGACGAGACACTCGTCGTTTGGACAACCGAGTTTGGGCGAACACCGCATACCGACGGGCCGACCGGGCGCAGCCATCACCCTTACGTCTTTTCCTCGTGGCTGGCGGGTGGAGGAATCAAAGCGGGAATGACCTACGGTTCCAGTGACGAATTCGGATATGGTGTCGCTGAGGACCCGGTCCACATTCACGACTTCCATGCCACGATTCTGCATTTGCTTGGATTCGACCACACTCGGCTGACCTATCGGCATGCCGGTCGAGACTTTCGCCTAACCGATGTGCACGGTCGAGTCGTGCAGGAACTTCTCGCCTGACCGGAGACTCCCGCCCGGCCGGAAGCCAGATTGCCGTTTGCCGCATCATCCTTTGCGGAATCAAACGAGCACGCTGTGCGCTAAAACGGCCAACGGAACGACTCTGCGATATTGAAAATCGCTTTAGGCATTGCAGGTACATGCAATTCATCACACGGTCGGCTACAGTGATAGAGTGATCCTGCCAGCACACATTTCATGCAACCACGACACAGCGAGTGTATCTTATGAACGCAGCGTCCGATGTCATATATGTTCGGCGTGGGAGACAGTTCTTCACCCGCGTGCTTGCTGCATCCTATTGCCTGTGGACACTTTGGGCGCTACCGCACACAACAGCAGCCGATGAGTTTCCGACCGTCGTAAATTCACAGGATCCGAAAGACGTCCCGCCAACCGCGCTTGAAGCGGCTGAAAAGATTGCTGTCCCCGATGGCTTCAAAGTGACGTTATTCGCCGGCGAACCCGATGTTCGGCAGCCAATCGCGTTTGAAATTGATGACCGTGGTCGTGTGTGGGTCGTCGAATGCTACACGTACGCAGAGCAGGGATACGAGTACTCGATGAGCGACCGCGTTGTGATACTCGACGACACCGATGGCGACGGCCAATTTGACGAACGGAAGATCTTTTTTGATCAGGGTCAGCTGCTAACCGGCATCACGTTCGGTTTCGGCGGTGTCTGGCTGCTGAATGGTGGGCGACTCGAATTCTATCCCGATGAAAATCGGGATGACATTCCGGATGGACCTCCCACGGTTTTGTTGGACGGTTTCGACATCAAGCACTCGCAGCACAATATCGTCAACGGCCTACTGTGGGGACCGGATGGATGGCTGTACGGCCGCCAAGGAATTATGGCGACATCACGTCCAGGTCGACTCGAAACGCCACCGTACGATCGCGAACCATTCAACTGTGGTATTTGGCGATTTCATCCCACGCGTCACACATTCGAAATCGTATGCCACGGAACCACGAACCCTTGGGGAATGGACTACAACGACTTCGGCGAGATGTTTTTTACGAACAATGTCATTGGGCACCTTTGGCATGTTATTCCCGGTGCGCATTACAAGCGTATGCATGGCGAAGACTTCAATCCCCATTTGTATGAACTGATTGACCAACACGCAGACCACTATCACTGGGATACCGGCCAGAACTGGACTGATTCCCGCGACGCCGTCGGTCCGCATGGCGAACTCGGCGGGGGGCATTCCCATTGCGGCGGAATGATCTATCTCGGCGACAATTGGCCGAAGTATTACCGAAATACGATTTTCATGTGCAACACACACGGCCGGCGCGTCAATCACAACCTTCTTAAACGAAAAGGTTCCGGTTACGTCGGAAAGCGTTCTCCCGACTTCCTGTTCGCCAATCAACCTTGGTTCCGCGGGGTCTCGTTGAAGTACGGCCCCGATGGAGGCGTCTATCTCAGCGACTGGACCGATATCGGCGAATGCCACGACAACGACGGCGTTCACCGAACGAGCGGACGAATCTATAAGATTGTGTACAAAGCGCCGAATAAGGTTCCGCCCGGTCTCGACATCGCAGCCGCAGAGAATTCTGCGCTCGTCGAACTTCAATCGCACCGCAACGACTGGTACGTGAGGCATGCCCGTCGTGCACTACAGGAGCGAGCGGCAGCGGGCGAAAACATGACCGACGTTCATGCAGACCTTCTTCGGCTGTTCGATCGTGCCGATTCCCTTCCGATCAAACTGCGCGCGATTTGGGCCCTGTCCGCAACCGGCGCTGCCAACCCGGAATGGCTACTCTCGTTGCTCGATGACCCGCAAGAAGAGATCCGCTTGTGGGCGATTCGACTATTGGTCGATCAACCGGACACGGTGACCGCCGGCACGATTGATCGATTATCGCAAATGGCCACCTTGGACAATTCGGCACTCGTGCGTCTGGGAATCGCATCGGCCATGCAGAAGATACCTCTCGATCGACGTTGGGCCATCGCAAATGCGCTTTGCGAAAAGTCGGAAGACGCGAATGATCATAACCTGCCCTTGATGATTTGGTATGGAATCGAACCGGCCGTCGCCGCTGATCCGGGCCGCGCAACCGCGCTGGCGCAATCGACAAAGATGCCTTTGATCCGTGAGTATGTCTCGCGGCGCATTGGCAGTGAATTGAGAAAGGCACCTGACGCCGTGGCAGGGCTGATCACACTTCTTTCCGAAGTCGGCAGCCCGGACGAACAACGACAGATTCTCCGGGGAATCACCGCTGCGCTACGTGGCTGGAGCAAAGCCGACCCGCCTCAGGCATGGAGTAACATTCAGGAGCAGCTTTCTCAAAGCCCCGATGGCCAGGTCCGCGAATTAACGCGCGAGCTGGCCGTGGTTTTTGGGGATGGGCGAGCGCTCGATGAACTTCGCGAAATCGCAGCCGACCGAAAAAGGCCGGCCACAACTCGCCAGGATGCCTTGCGAGTGCTAATTGACAACCAACCGGATGGGCTTGTGCCATTATTACGCGACTTGGTCAAAGACCGTTCAATGAACACGCTCGCTGTCGAAGGCCTGGCGAGCTACAACGATTCGAAAACACCAGAGTTGTTGATCTCTCAATACACTCGGATGCGAGATCCGGGCCGTCAGGCTGCGATTGCAACTCTAGTTTCTCGCGCGCCCTATGCGGTGGAATTATTGGCAGCTATTGGTGCGAACAAAATCAATCGAAGTGAGATTTCCGCATTTCACGTGCGGCAAATGCTCAATCTTAACGACAACGATGTTACTGAGGCCTTGAAGACCCACTGGGGCGTCACACGCCCAACACCAGCCGACAAAGCACGCATCGCGGAGAGAATTCGAGAACTACTGACACAACAAAGCTCTCACTCGGCTGACCTGTCGGCCGGTCGACTGGTTTTCAATAAAGTCTGCAGCAATTGCCACCGCCTTTACGGGGTTGGCACAACGATCGGGCCCGATCTGACGGGATCCAATCGCGACAATCTCGACTACCTTTTGGGCAACATCGTTGATCCCAGTGCCACTGTCGCGAACGAATTTCGCATGTCGGTCATTGCGCTGACTAACGGTCGGGTCATCAATGGTGTCGTCGTTCGAGAAACAAACGAAACAATCGAAGTTCAGACCGAGAAAGAACGTCTCGTCATCGACCGAAATGACATCGATGACCGCAACATCTCCGAGAATTCCCTAATGCCCGATGGAATCTTGGACAAGTTGTCCAAGAATGAAATTCGAAACCTCTTTGCCTACTTGGCCGGCCGGAGGCAAGTGCCGTTGCCAGAGACCGTTCAAGAATCGACTCAGGATTGATAACCTTTCCAAAACTCCGCTTGATTGGCCTGATTCCGTACGGTTTGTGTTTGAACCTCGAATAGCGGGAAGACATTATCAGCGTGACAATCCCCGAAAATCCTCTCACTCCTCCAAATTTGGGAGCGTGCAATGATCCGCAGCATCATCACCATCGCGATTCTGACAATAGCGGCCGAAGGGCCGGTTCGAGGAGACGATTGGCCGCAATGGCTCGGTCCGAATCGAGATAGCGTGTGGCGCGAAGCCGACATCATGAAAGAGTTGCCGGCAAATGGCCCTCCATTGAAATGGGAAGCAAAAATCGGCAATGGGTATTCCGGACCGGCCGTCGCGAATGGCCGCGTCTTCGTGCTGGATTACATGACATCCGGCGATCAATCGCCCGACCCGAATGTGCGCAATCAACTCCAAGGGGTCGAGCGGACACTCTGCTTTTCTTCAAAAGATGGCGAGTTATTGTGGAAGCAGGAATACGACTGCCCCTATCAAATTTCCTATCCCGCGGGTCCCCGAACAACCCCTACGGTCGATGGAGACCATGTCTACACTTTGGGGGCCGAGGGGGATCTCCGCTGCGTCAAAGCCGTCGATGGATCATTGGTCTGGTCGAAAAACTTCAAGAAAGACTATGGCGCGCAAACGCCGATTTGGGGATTTACCGGCCATCCGCTCGTTCTCGGTGATTTGGTGTACTGTGCCGTGGGCGGAGAAGGAAGCGTCGCGGTCGCGTTTGATAAGAGGACCGGCGAAGAACGTTGGCGATCGCTGACGGCCGCCGAGCCTGGATATTCGGCGCCCACCATCATACAAGCCGGTGGAAAACGGCAGTTACTGATCTGGCATAGTCAGGCATTGGCCAGCGTCGACCCCGCCTCTGGCAGTGAGTTTTGGTCCGTTCCGCTTGATCCGAACTATGGAATGTCCATCGCGACGCCACGAAAACTCGGGGATTACCTCTACGTTGGCGCAATCGTCAATAAATCCATGATGCTGAAATTGGGTACCAGCCAGCCGGCAGCCGAAGTTGTTTGGCGCGGCGCGCGAGACCGCGGCCTAGGACCTGTGAATTGCACTCCATTCCTGGAAGACGGTTACATGTATGGTGTCGATGGCCAAGGCGAACTGCGCTGCGTCGACCTCGAATCGGGAAAGCACCTCTGGTCGACCTACGCGGTAACGACCGGCGATCGCCGCATGAATTCCGCGACAGCATTCTTGGTCAAGCATGAGGATCGATTCTTCATTTTTAACGAAAAAGGAGAACTGATCATTGCCCGATTGACTCCGGAAAACTACGACGAGATCAGCCGTTTCAAGATTCTCGATCCCACAGGAGTCTCCTTCGGCCGTAATGTCGTTTGGAGCCACCCGGCCTACGCTGAAAAGTGCATTTTTGCCCGCAATGATGGAAAGTTGGCCTGCTATTCCCTCGCAGCGACCCCGTAACCACACTTTCATCAACAAAACGTGCCGGAACATCGAGAACGACCGAGTTGGGGCCGTCTTAAAGCAGTGATCCTGCGCCGTAAGGCGAAAAACTCAACTTTGATCTCACGATAGCTATTGACCTGTTCAGAGAAATCTGCGAGAAGACGCGCCTCACTTCAAGACACTCCTCTCCAAGTTACCAAATCCTCTCCTTTTTCCCCTAACGGGCATCAGCTCAGCCAGGGACGGCGAAGATGTTCCGATCGATCACTGCGTTACTCCTCTGTACCTGTTTCGGCTATTTGGCATCGGGTTGTGCCAATTTCGTCGAGACCCGAACCATCGAGCGCTTTACGCAAGCGCTAGCGGAGGAAGACTTTCAGAGGTTACGCGAGAGTACCTCGCCTGAATTCGAGCAAAAAGCGCTCCGCATGACCGAGGCGCTCAACGATTTCAAAATCGTAAACCTGCCGGAAGGCGAAGTTTCTGTCGTCGATGTTGAAGAGACTTCGCCGGAATCGAAACGGGTTACCGTTGAAGTTGGCGAATCAAAGCACCGACTCCGGTACGACTTGTCGCTCGATCCACAGACCGACTCCTGGGTCGTCGACGATATCGTGGTCACACAATCGAAAAAGGGACTCTCGGCAGCGCAATCCGTTGCGAAACAAATGGACTTACTGTTAACGGTCAGAGAATTCCTCGACGCGTGGAGCACCGGGACCCGAGACGAAGTCTTGGATGCGACGACGCCTGAACTTAAACAAATGCTGAGCACGCTTCCGCCGACCTATCTCGCGCGATTGACGAAGCAATCCCTCGGCGACCACTCCAAAGCGGTCGAGCGACGTCCGAAGGCACAAATGGACGAGGATTTCGCTCATGTCGAGCTATCGCGTGCTACTGGAAAGCTGCTGATTTCATTCAGCTTGATTGATGGCCAATGGAAGGTCGACAATGTCATCGTCGAGTCGAAGAAACGCTTTGACAAAGTGACCTCGGTCCGCTCAATGGCCGCTGTGGTCAACACAGCCGCAGCATTCTTGGCGGCCTACCATGCCGAGCAAAAAGATGCTTTGGCAGAGCTGTCGACCGAACCGTTCTATCGGGGAAGCTTGGCACCAGCCAAACTATCGATGGTAAGCCTACCTGATCCCAACTTACCCGAAGACAATCAGCGGATTGAAATCCAGGCAAACCGAGCCGACTTCATCATCGAAGAACCGTCTCGCATCTGGAAAATCAGCCTGAAGTCAAACGTCAACTCCGCAGACGAGGCCGCTTCGCGATACCTCGTCGAAGACCTTTCTGTTTACGAACTTGACGGTTCCGGACAGGAAAAACGGCTATCTGCAATGTTTACTGCAAATGCACAAGTGGAGTTTTTCGCCCACGCATTAACCGGGCGAGATTTAAATTCCCTACGGCTTGCGGCAACACCGGATTTCAACCAGCGCATCTGGGAACATCCGATGTTGAATCATTTAACGGTCACGGAATTGCCGATGCCTCACATCGAGGCGGCTCCACCCCAGATCATAGAGACCCAATTCCAAGGAGCCGTAACAGAGGTCAAAGTGCTTCAAGGCTCGCAAGAGTTGACCTATGTCTTGTTAGACCATTTGGGGCGTCTACTGGTTGACGACGTTAAGATCAGCGCACCAGGCTGGACTGATTCGCTGAAAGAATCCTTGGAATTGATCATTCCGGTTCAAAGCTTTGCAGCGTCGCATCGATCGACTCAACTGAAACAGTTTCTGGCCGTCGACTCGGATTACGGCAGAAGCCAAGGCGACGAATTTGTTGGGCCGTTTGAAACTTTGCAACGTGTCTCTTCCCGGGATTTCAACCGGCTGGTTTGGCACCAATCCCATGGTATCCCGAATTTGAACATCGACGTTTTGCGATTCATGGATGTCCCGATCTCGGCCATGCAGACTCGCGACGACCAAGCTCTGATCGAGTTCGGCGACGACCGATGGGGAGCAAAATTCATTCTTGAAAAAGAGCGTGTCTACCAGATCGTCAACGATTTGCCCGTCGATTATTATCGCTACACGGTCAACGACGTTTATCTCATTGGCGGACCTGAACCATCACAAAGAGTTTGGTTGAAAAAGCGCTATCGGGATTATCTTTCCGGCAAAGACGCTCCCAAAACGATTCATCCGCATGAGCAACCAGCCTTGAATTACGGAAACGTGCAGGAAAGCACCGACGTCTCCGTGCCACTCCCTGCCGACCCTGGACTGGCGTTCGACTAGACCCAGTCCCGAAGCCCGGTTATGCCTGTTTTCTAGTCCACTACGTTAGAGTCTGCGCGATACATCAGAGGGTGTTGGGACCACTTCTAAAGAGGTTTGCTTCTTCTTGTGAGCGATTCTGGCTCGAGGGAGCCAGCGATCTTAGAACAGAGCACGATTCTCGCGTCCACAAGACAGCATAATACGCGGTAACAGCTTCCTGAGCAGACCGAATCGCCATCGTATTAGGGCTTTTACGCGGCCGCCCGCCCTCCACGACGTGAGTGGTCAAGCATTGCAGTCATCTTGCCGGCAAGGCCGTGTCCTTGTCAGCCGCGCCGTTGCAGCCACGATCAGCAATGCAGCGAATTAACTTCACTGGCGGCTGACTACGACAAGAGCAGATCTCTCAATCGTTGAGACCTGGGCTACTTGTCCACAGCCATCTTCACACGTTTCTGAATATCAACGTTGGTACTTTGGTAGCGTGAGGTCAGATTACCCGAGTCAAACAATTCCAGGCGAAAATGTTCCAGGTCGCTTTCGCCGATGGCGTTCGTAAAAATCGGCAAGAGATATTCGATTCCTAGCCGCGACGGTTGTAAACGATGGGAATCGAAGAACGAGGGATGGACTTGCCGGGCCCGGATCTTTCCAAAGCGGTCTCGCAGCTTATTGGCCGGTAACGAGTCGAGTTGGAATCCACCGCTTTTCGACCACTGCAATGTCGCCACGCAGTTATTCTCACCGTGGTCGATCATTTCGACAGCTTTGCCGCCAAGTTGTGTTGCGAAAAAACGATCAAACTTAATGGGCGGCCCCCCGCGCTGGGTATGTCCGACCTTTCGGGTAAAGAATGCAGAGTTCACCGTTTCGTGGGAACGATGCCCTCGAAAGTATTCGTCGCCCAAATCTTTCATCAGAGTTTTCTTGATTTCGTCGGCCGCACCGCTGAACACGATGTTTCCTGCCGGATCAATGGTCTTGGAAATATCACCGAGGCGTCGCCCTTCTTTATCGATGACTCCTTCGCCGACAACGATGACTGCATGCTGCTGTAAGTCGTACAGTTCACGGACGTGATCTTCCAGTTCGCGATAATCCAACGGCAATTCGGGTATGAGAATGAGGTCGGGCTGGCCGTACGCTGCCCCCAAGGCAATGTACCCCGAATCGCGCCCCATCACTTCGACGATGGCAATGCGCCGATGGCTTTCGGCCGTCGTACGGATTCTCTGGATCGATTGAGCCACAACGAAGACCGCCGTCGCATAACCCGGAGTGGCGTAGTTGATGATTTCTTCCAAGTCGATGTCGGCTCGACCACCCTTCTTCCAAGGTTCCGCGTGGTCGGCGTCCGGGGCCTGCCATTCGTTAGGCTCATCGAGATAGTTCAAACCCAAGTCGTTGTCGATCGTTTTTGGTGCCAAAACGCAGGGTAGGAATTCAGAAATCGACTGCAACGCGGAAAGCGTGCCATCGCCGCCGATGCAAACAAGGCCCTCGACGCCCATGCGTTCCAATCGTCCACTTATGGTCTTGAGCGACTCCGACTGGCTCTGGTCGACATATGTTCTCGACGACCCGAGAATTGTCCCTCCCTGTGTCGGCTCTAGCTCGGGAATTGTCGAGTACAAGGGATTTAGGCGAACATGTGGCAAACAAGGATCGAGCAAACTGTCGAATCCTCGAATGAAGCCCAGAACCTCAATTCCAAGCTCATTGGCACGTTCGACCGCACCGAATAACGTTGCGTTTAGTGCGGGGGTGTCTCCACCGGCAGTCAAGATTCCGATTCGTTTCATGCTCAACAGGCCTCAAGTCACAGGGCACTGCAAATGATAACGCCCCAAATGGTCGTTTCGTATTGAGCCAGCCTCAAATAGAACTTATACAATTAATGAAATGGCAAGAGAAAGCGAAGTGACACCGGCGATAATTGCCCACCATTATTCGCAATGCGAAGAACGGAGGAGGAACAATATGCGATACTTGGCCAGTTGCGTCGTCTCTGCAATTCTCGGGGCTTGGTTTGTGACCTGGATGACCGCCCCCAAGCTCTCCGCTGAAGCAGCGGCCCAAAACGCGAGGCCGACACAGGGGCCGCAGTTTCCAACTGCGGGGGAATCACCGGCGACCGCCGACGCCTCGCCCAAGCAGCCCTATGATACGCAGGGTCTCACTCTTGAAGAGTCGGTGAATATCGCTGTGTATGAAAACGTCAATCGAAGTGTGGCACACATTACGACAAAAAGTACACGAACCGACTCATTCTTCTTTCTGGAGGTACCGGCCGAGGGGACAGGCTCTGGTTCGGTGCTCGATAAAACCGGCCACATTCTGACGAACTACCATGTCATCGAAGGCGCGAACGAAGTCGTGGTGACGCTGTTTAATGGAGAAACGCATTACGCCCGATTTATCGGAGCCGATCCGATCAATGACATCGCCGTCATCAAAGTCGATGCGCCAGCCGATCAGCTGTATCCGGTCATCCTGGCTGATTCCAGCCGTCTGCGAGTCGGCATGCGCGTCTATGCGATTGGGAACCCCTTCGGACTGGAACGGACGTTGTCAACCGGCATTATTTCGAGCGTGAACCGGTCGCTTCAACTACATGGGAATCGCACGATTAAATCGATCATACAAATCGATGCGGCCATCAACCCCGGCAACTCGGGTGGGCCGTTGCTCGATTCCCACGGGCGTCTCATCGGCATGAATACTGCAATTGCGAGCAAAGTGGGCCAGAGTTCAGGCGTGGGATTTGCCATCCCAGTCAACTTGATTTCGCGGGTCGTTCCACAACTCATTCAACACGGGAAAGTGATACGGCCGGAAATCGGGCTTCTCCGCGTCTTTGAGACCGATCAAGGATTACGAGTCGAACGTCTCACACCCAACGGACCGGCAGAGCAAGCCGGCATCCGCGGACCACGCATCGTTCGACAACGGCGAGGTCCGTTCGTCATCGAACGAGTTGATCGCAGCACTGCCGACGTCATTTCGGAAGTCGACGGGGACCCAGTCAAAACTGCAGATGACTTCCTGAGCTACATCGAACGTAAGAAACCGGGGGAGCACGTTGTCCTGACGATCATCCGAGATGGCCAGGAACTCGAAATCGACGTGCAACTTGGAGGAGAGTCCAACGTTCGCAAGCCGAGTGAATCACGAATTTGACCGCTTCAATACAACTGCGGCTCAAACGAGCAACGCTAACATTTTTGAATTAAGTTGACGTAGAGAAACATGACCATGCACTTTCTTAACACCTCTCGGTGGCATGTCCGCCTTGGCGTGCTGATCGTCTTGTTGACGTTTAGCGACGAAACTCGTAGCGACGAAAAGTCTTTCAAATCCGAATTCCCCAGGGAACTGGTCGAATTCACACCAATTGACGAAAACCCGATTTTCGTCGCTGGCCCGGAGGATCAATGGGACGCGCAAATTCGCGAACGCGGTTGGATTCTCCGCGAAAATGGAACGTATCGCATGTGGTACACCGGCTACGATGGAACTCGCGAAGGTCTCAAAAAGCTGGGCTACGCCACATCCCCGGACGGTATTACTTGGACACGATCACCTGACAATCCTCTGTTCGATTCCGGTTGGGTCGAAGACATGATGGTTGTCATGCACCAAGGCCGGTACTTCATGTTTGCCGAGGGACGAAATGACCAGCCACATCTTTTGCGGTCTGACGACGGAGTCGATTGGACCCCCGTAGGGCCGCTTGAAGTCCGACTGAAGGACGGTCAGCCGGTTGAGCCAGGTCCGTTGGGGACTCCGACCGCATGGTTTGATGAAGGCACTTGGTATCTTTTCTATGAACGGCGTGATCAGGGAATTTGGCTGGCGACTTCACCGGACATGATTGTTTGGACAAATCTCCAAGACGAACCGGTGCTTAAGCCGGGCCCTCATGACTATGACCGAGATCTGATTGCGCTCAACCAAATTGTAAAACACAACGGACGCTATTATGCCTATTACCACGGCGCGTCCACGCAGCGCTCCCCAGCGGTCTGGTCCACCAATGTTGCCGTTTCCAGCGATTTATTGAGTTGGCATAAGTACGAAGAAAACCCGTTACAACCAATCGAAGAAAACAAATCCAGCGGTATTTTGGTACACGACGGAGAGCAGTTCCGGTTATACACGATGCACGACGAAGTCCATCTTCACTTGCACAAACCGCGGTAACGACAACTCCGATAGAGCGATTCTCAAATTCGATTGGCAATCAGGGTCATTGCCGCCGGTTTCAGGCTGTGGCAGTTGTGCTTCTCGGGCGTGAGAGCCCTCATTGCCCGAACCGCTGTTGGAAATAGTCGTGCAAGAACTGGCCGGCTGATAGCTCTGCTTCGTTTGCGGTGTGTCCAGAGCTACAGGATTCGGCACTCTCTTGAGAATTCAAATCCACACCAAATTCTTGGTCTTGATTCTCAACACTTCGATGAGGTGGTACCGGCGCTGTCACCGTCTCATGCGCTACGAGTTCAGAATTGTCGACATCGTTATTCATCAGCCAATGTAGCTGCTCTTTTTGCACAAACGATGGACCGCCTGTCGATTCTGAAAGCGCGAGCTTGAACTGTAATGGACCAACAGCCAGGATATCGCCGTCCTGTACGCGAACGACATTCGAAATCGGCTCGTCGTTGATGTACGTTTTGTTTCGGCTGTTTAAATCGCGAACAATGACGTGTCCCGCCTGCCGTCCGATCGCGCAATGGAGCTTACTGACCAACATGCTATGCGGACGCAAATGGCAAGCCGGGCTGCGACCAATAATAAACTGGCTCGAAGGTAGGGGGATCTCACGGCCCACTGATCGACCTGAGATGACAATCAGTTTTGCGTCCATAGAAAACTAGCCAACAACCGGCAATAAGATTACGCGCATCCAATTCGCGAATCTCGTGAATAAGTCAATGTATCGATCGAAAAATAACTTCGCTCAAGGCGTATGCTGCAACCGGACTTCCTTGCCGATCGTATCAACAGTTTGGCCGCTCCCCGCAAGTCTGTTTTCGCATAGGGGATAAAACCATCCGTCAAAATCTAGAGCCGCCAATTCTGCTGCAGTAACACCCTCTGCCCCCGATACGTGACCTGCAACTATAATTTTCTACTCCGGCATCGACAGAATGCAAGACTAACAGCGGTTCGGCGCACGAATCTTCATAGCCTGCTCGTTGCCTGACCATACCCAGGAGTCCGATCGATACTAGCCAATTTTCGGCACAAAATACTGAGAATTACTGATCAAGCCGCACTCGGAGCGATCGATTCCCTTCCCCCGATTCGGAAAAAACTGCTCCGAACGAGATTTTGTCCGCAAAGCTCACAGGATCGGAAACGGGTGAAACCTGAAAAACGGTTGTGCCTTTTCTATCGAAAACCGAATAACTGCTGAATTCCGGTTCGTCGGTGATCGCCAACAGCTTACTTAAGATGTCGGCCTTCGTCTCGTTTGGCAGGTAGGCTTCCACAATCACTGTCATCTCGACAGATTTTCGGGGCAGTATTTGGGTCACTCGAATTCGCGAGCTTGTAATGGCAATTTTCGCTTGAGGAATTGCCGCCTTGAGCCTTTCAAAACCCTTGGTCGAGACCCGTGTCCTAATTAAGTTCAATAACCTCAAGTTCTTCAGTTTTTCGAGGTGCTTGACTCCAGCATCCGACACAAGAATGCAACTGGTTAAATCGAGTTCAACCAATTTGGTCAGACCGCTCAGCGACTCCAATGCCGAATCGTTGATGTTGTAGCAATAGGCCAATTGCAAATGCTTCAGATTTCGAAGCCCCGCAATTGACTTTAGCCCATTGGCCGTGACTTTGGCTCCATAGAGATTCAACCGTTCCAGCGCCACAAACTTTCCAATCTGCGCCAATCCCTCATCGGTTAAGGGCATGTTTTCGCAGTTCAAATCTTGGAGTTTCTTCGTTTCCGACAGATGCTCGAATCCGCTCCCATTGAGCCTGCATTCTTGAAGATCCAATCGTTGAAGGTTTTTCAACGGCTTAAGATGTTGCAGTCCCTCATCGGTCATCCCCGTTGAGAATGCCAGTGACAGATCCACGAGTTTTGTCATCCCAGAAAGGTTTTCGAGACCCGCATCAGAAATGCGATTCCCGGATAAAACGAGACGCGTCACCTCCTTCAACTTTGCGATTTGTTTCAAACCGTCGTCGGTTATTTTCGTTTCATCTATCTCCAAACTTCGTAGCTGTGGCAGGTCAGCACATAGACCTAAGTCTTTATCTGTTACGGCTGGCCCCCCCAAATAGAGCTCGCGAACGCTCCCCTGTTTATCGAGCGTGATTTCCGCCCCAATTTGTTGCAGTCTTGTGATCGTTGCATCGCTCGTCTTGTTGGGGGCATTCGCCGCTTCATCTTGGCTGTACGTGCGCTGCCCGACGAGGCTCGCAGCCGCCAGCATGAAACAACCCCACATACAAAACCGGTATGTCGTGCTTACAGAATCCAACAACATTCAACCTTCGCGAACACAATGGACTGTAGCAATCAAATTCGCACGTATTCAGTTTAGCTGATCACAAAAAGAATGAAAGACGGCGTCGAATGCATATCAGCTTCAAACCTGCGAATTTATGCTATCGGTCGGCACTAAAACAAACTTCAGATTCAACAAGGGAGTTCCGACTCGCTGAAAATCCGAGGGGCGAATAGCTTCTTGTTTGAAGCAAACCTGAATTAATCATATTCACGTCCCCGGCATGAGATACGACATCGACTACCATGACTCACATGTCTCGGCAACAAGCGATATAACATGCCCACATCAACCGGTTTCGGGGCACACAGATTGCCTTTGACATTTCACGGTGACTAATCCAAGCCTAGTTCTACTGTAACGGCTGGCGCAGACTAAATTGCGTCAAAAACAACTCGATAGTCGTTGCATCAATTTCGGATACGCTCCAATCCCGGCATACTCGAATTCTCGAGTTGTATGGCATTCAAACCGTCATGTCATTACGCTGACATAACCCAGTTTGTGATGCGTCTCGCTTCGAGTGTCGATGACATTGTTCTGTCGATGCGAATGTAGTGAGGATCGAAGTCGACGGCCATAGTGGCAAACTTCTTGGTGGCGATTCGTCTGTTATTCATCCGATTGCGACTCTGCAACAGTTTCTAACCATCCAGACTGACGCGACCAATCCACGGAGATGATTGAGACTTCCATGCCCGATAATCAAACGCCAAAGTTCCCCTCGACGCGAATGCGCCGCTTACGCACTCACCCGAAGTTGCGAGACCTCGTTCGCGAAACTCATCTTCGTATTGACGATCTGATTGCGCCTCTGTTTGTCCGACACGGGAACGATCAGCAGTTGCCGATTCCTTCTATGCCAGGTCAGTATCAAATGACCGTTGGTCACCTGGTCAATGAAGTTTCCGAATTGGAATCGCTCGGTGTTCCCGCGATCATTTTGTTTGGAATCCCTGAGCATAAAGATGGCATCGGAAGCGACGCCTACGACGACAATGGAATCATTCAGCAGGCGTTGCGCGCGATTAAGTCGGCGGGTTCACAACTTCTAGTTATCACCGACGTTTGCTTTTGTGAATTCACTGATCATGGTCATTGTGGAATCATCAACGACAAGCACGGAGTTCCCGATGTCGACAACGACGCCACTCTGGAAATCCTTGCTAAGGAGGCAGTCAGCCACGCACAAGCCGGTGCTGACGTTGTGGCACCCAGTGGAATGATGGATGGAATGATCGGAGCCATTCGACAGGGGCTCGACTCCAACGGTTTTGAAAACCTACCGATCCTTAGCTATGCGGCGAAATACGCATCCGGATTCTATGGACCATTTCGCGACGCGGCTGACAGTGCCCCTCAGTTCGGTGATCGTCGTACCTACCAAATGGACCCAGCTAATGGGAATGAAGCACTTCGGGAAGTGGGCCTCGACTTAGCTGAGGGAGCGGACATGTTGATGGTAAAACCGGCAATGAGTTACCTCGATGTCATTCGCTCCGTGAAAACGGCGCATCCCGACGTGCCGTTGGCGGCGTACAACGTTAGCGGAGAGTATGCAATGGTGAAAGCTGCCGGGCAAAATGGATGGATTGACGAGCAGCGGATTGCGTTGGAAGTGCTGACATCCATCAAACGTGCGGGGGCCGATATGATTCTGACGTACTTTGCAAAAGATGTCGCACGCTGGCTTTCAGACTGATCCGACCGCCAGTTTCGCTACTTCGTAGCGTCAACAAAGCGGTTAGCCTCAATCGTCAGGGCCGATTACGATTACAAAATTGTGGGCAACCGGGCGCACAATAAATCGGCACATCACTAACGATTCTAAGTTCGCCTTACGAAACGAAACGCGAAAACGGTCGATCACTGCGGCTCAATGCCTGCAGCATCTTTGAAAGTGTCAGAATCGCATCGCACGCTGGGTAGGCATCCTTGACCCAAAACCGACCACTACTGCCGCCGCCGAATGCGGCATCCTGATCTTGGATCGTCTGATACATAAACTGCCGGGTCGGCCCACCGATTTCAACTGTTCCACCAGCCGCGATGACGGCATCTCGTACAGAGTCCGACTCAGCCTCAATGACGATGCGTTTCCCGGGATGCTGCGCGACGAGATCCTCGGCGAGAAACTGGGTGACGGTTTCAGCGGAAATCGAACGACCGAAATCGTCGACGAATCCGCAACAGGAACCGTCATCATCTATCAGAATTCCCAGGTCCGCTCCCCCGCCGCAGACGGCGTCGGCAATCCGGCGTAAATCCAAGTCGTCTCGATTTGAAAAGTCGCGGCGGCGCTGGGGAATATCAACCCACTTCAGTTGGCAGGGCAGCTTTTCAAACAATTGCGACATCGTGTTGCGAAGCAGTCGACTGACGCAGCCACCATAGACGATCAATGGGCGAACGGCATGAAAGTGCTTCCGCAAGCTGGCTTGATACGGTCCGAGCGCTCGAAATATCCATTGTCTGCCTGCATTCCGCGTCGGTCGTCCAAATCCAGATCGATGCCGACGATCCAACTCGTCAAGCGTCCCACCCTGGGAGAATGGAATTGCAGATTTCCCGACGAACTCCAACCCCGTCCAAGAAGGTGCACAGCCCGAGCCTGTTATGAGTACGCCAGCCATTGCTTGCAAATGATCAACGGCAAAGTCGAAGCAGGGACGAGTTGCCACTCCGATATCGATGACATCGCAATTCATGCGCTGTAAAGCAGACACGACCCCGCTCATGATGTCTGGCGATGATGATCGCTCGTCGTAACCCACAACAATCTGCGGCCCACTTCGCCTGGGGCGAATCTCCGATTGCCTCGTCTCGGCAACACGACCTCGCAACGGCGATTCGTCCCAAAGCAGGCTGGCCAGCGCACCTGCGTATGCCCCGGCGTTCTTTCGAGTCATCTCGTTCAGATAGACGCCCCGAATCCCTTCAGGAACAAACAACGATTCGCGTGCAATTCGCCGCTCGGTGCTTTGGAGACGCTCGACAGTTTGCTGTGGGAGTTGGCCTGTATCGCCACGATGTTCGCAATCGCGGCATTTCGGATAGAATGATGCCAAACGAGAAAGGTGTACCGACCGAGAAATCGGATAATGCTCGCCAGGACATGTGAATTCCACCTCGGCGTTGATTGCGTCATCAAGGATTTCGTTGTTTGTCGCCATGTCGCCGTGCCGGATCCGCTCCAAAGTCCACCTTTGTTTGTACGACCAACTTCAAATCGTGCGGAACTCTATGTATTGTCGCCATTTTCGTCAATAATGGATCGTCTCGCCGAAAGCGGAACTCGCAGCAGGCGCACTCCCGCAGTCACTAATCAACGTCGTGAAAACCTCATGTAATCCGAGTTCGGCGTGAGTTCGCGTCATGAGGAGCCCCATCGGTAAATCTCCACAGCGAAACGATTTGCCAAACGGAACAGCCTGAGGAATAGCTGCACAATGCACGCTACGGCATTCTTGCGAGCGATCGCGCAAACCGAATTGGGTGCGGTGGTCATCATTTACGGAAATGAGCGGGCGCTCAAGCAATCGGTCATCGATGCCATCCGATCGAAATTCAACGAAGACGATGGTGATTCCGTCACTTCGTTCCCTGGACGGGATGTCGAATTTAAAACGATTCATGACGAACTGCTGACGATTTCGATGTGGAGTGACATTCGAGTTGTCGTCGTCGAAGAGGCGACTGACTTCATCACTAAGAATCGGCCCGCATTAGAAAAATTGTTTCAGCGCCCTCCCAAGAAATCCTTGTTGATCTTGGACGCGAAATCATGGCCGAAGAACACCAAACTCGCGAAGGCGGTGACGAAGATCGGCCTAGCCGTCGAATGTAGCGCACTCACGGGAAATGAATTGGTGCAATGGATCAGAACCTACGCATCTGAAACGTACCGCAAGAAGATCTCACGGCAAAACGCGCTCTTGCTAATCGAGTTGGTTGGCGAGAACTTGGGGCTCCTCGAGCAAGAACTGGCCAAGCTAACATCCTTTGTCGGCGAGAAGTCGGAGATCGACGACGAGGATGTCAGAGCACTTGTCGGCGGCTGGCGGGCCGAAAAAACCTGGGCGATGACCAACGCCGCCCGAGACAATAATCTGGCCGAAGCGCTTTGCTGCCTTGATAAACTGCTAATAGCCGGCGAAGCCCCGCAACGTATTCTGGGCGGTATTAGTTTTGTATTTCGAAAACTTGCCGAAACGACCGAACTGTCCCGATCGGGGCAGCCGCTGAACAATATGCTCAAGCAAGCCGGTGTGTTTCCACGTGACGTCCAACCGGCCGCGAAATACCTACGGCGTATAGGACGCAGCCAAGCCGAACAAATCTACAAGCAGCTTCTGCAAGCGGATCTTGATATGAAAGGCGGAAGCCGCCTGCCGGAACGGACACAGTTAGAACGCCTTATCATCCGACTGAGCCAAAAAACGTAATATCACAAAGGCGCGAGTCGGCAGCTGCCACCGGGACAATGGCCGCTTTGACTGCTTGAGTTCGGCGCGAGACTCAGTCGCTTTCTACCAGCCGATTTATCCGTGACCATGCGCACCAGCGCAAGCATCGACGTTGCCCCCAGCCGCAAGTCGGCGGAGCCCTTTCCATCGCGTTGATGAACTGCTTCCGAAGCTTGCGACGAAATGATATTGCGGCGGTCGTATCTCGCGAAGGTTTCTCAGCCAAATGGGCATACGAGCGACTAAAAGTGGGGACAAATCAACTTGTTGCCGCCTAATTCATCTCCAGTTATACTAAATCACGACGTCGGGACAGTTCACGTCAGCGGTCACGACGTCGGGACAGTTCACGTCAGCGGTCTGTTCCGCCAGAGGAGTTGATATGACGAAAGACAATCAGACGCTCGATAGCCGGATGAACTCGGGAGACCGCGAGGTCGACGCCGAGCAACAAGCCGACTTTCAACGTCTCATGTCTGAGATCAAAGCTGGTTCAGAAGAAGCTGTTACCGAACTTCTTGGAAAGTACGGCCACCATATCCTGCGTGTCATTCGGCGCCGCATGAACCAACAACTTCGGTCTCAATTCGATTCGCAGGACTACGTTCAAGCGGTGTGGGCTTCGTTTTTTGCGCATCGCGAGAAGATTTCGCGGTTCGGATCGCCCGAGGAACTTCTGGCATTCTTGCAGCAAGTTGCCAACAACAAAGTCATCGACGACGTTCGGCGATTCTATACGAAGAAGAAGAACATTCGCCGCAATCGCTCGATCGAAAGCACGGTCGCCAAGACCGGTGATATGCCTCAGGACGACTCCCCAACCGCCAGTGAAGTTGCAGTCGCCAACGAGCAGTTAACAAGATTTCTCCAAGGGCAACCGGAACGGAATCGGCAGATCATCGAGCTCAGAATTGCTGGCGAAACCTACACGGAAATTGCTCGAAAGTTGAATCTCAACGAGCGGACGGCCCGCCGCGTGGTTGCAAGTCTCTCTCCCCGCTTGGGCTAACGATCAATGCTGAATAACGATTCTTTTCGCGAATCGCAGATTGGAAACGGCGACCCTCAGCCGTTCGACAACCAGTCATTTGCTTCCAGTCACAGTACATCGGCCGCTCGGCAATTGGTGTCTGAAATTTTCTCCGACCTCGGCGACGGAGGTTCTTTCGACGCCTTAGCAGTTCTTCAACAGTATCCCGAAATACAGCAGTACAAGCCGCTGACCCTGGATCTCATTTATGAAGAACTCACTCGCCGTCTTGATAACCAAGAGCCGATCGATACCAGCCAATTCGTTGGTAAGTTTCCTGTCTATAAGCAATCGATACGCAGGTTGGTTGATGTTGAGCAATGGTTGAGGAATAACCAATCACAAATCCTACATTCCTTGATTGAATGGCCGACGGCCGGGCAATCATTGCTGGGATTCCGTTTGATTGAAGAAATCGGCCGTGGAGGCTTCTCGCGTGTTTATTTGGCTCGCGAAGAAGAACTTGGGAACCGGGTGGTCGTCGTCAAAGTCTGTTCGACAGTCGTGACGGAAGCGCAATCGTTAGGAACACTCGATCGAGAAAAGCATCCTCATATTGTCAGTGTGCATTCCGTTGCCACCGATGTGGAACGAGGTCTTTCGATAATTTGCATGCCGTATCTGGGGCAGGCCACTCTCGAAGATGTCCTGGACGAAGCATACGGCCATTCCACCTGGGACGATCGTGGGATTCAGGAACCGCCGGAGAATGGTCAACTCATCATTGATGCAATTGACCGCGTGAATTTGACTAAGAACTCCGAATCAGCTGAAAACGGCGCTCAGACATTCGATCTCGGCGAGGCTGATCAAGGCGAAAGAAAGCGTTTGGCCCGTGGGTCTTACATTGACGGCATTATTGACTTGGGGGCACAGATTGCCGATGCATTGGAATGCAGCCACCGACTCAACATTATCCACAGCGATATCAAACCTTCCAACGTTCTGTTAGCTCAATCGGGGCGCGCTTTACTCTTCGACTTTAATCTGGCATTCAACGAACAAGTCAACGCGAATCAGGTCGGGGGTACGCTGCCGTACATGGCCCCGGAACAATTGCGTGCAGTTGCAAAGGTCGACGGCCCACAATCACTCGATCCCCGGACCGACCTGTTTTCATTCGGCGTTTTGCTATATCAGCTGCTGTCAGGACGATGCCCTTTCGAAATACCAGACGCAAATGCCAAGGCGAGCTCCGCCTTGAAAGCAGAGCTGTTGCTGCGGTTGCAGGAAGATGGGCCGGCACCACTGCGGCAGCTTAACCCCCGCATTAGCAAGTCGCTGGCAACTCTCGTGCATCGTTGCTTACAGTGCGATCCCGACGAACGACCACAGTCGGCAGTGGAAATCAGACAGGTGCTGGACGCCGAGCAGTCGTTTCCGCGCAAACAATCCCGGTGGATTCGAAACCATCCCGCGTTAACGACAGTCGCTTTGGCGGCCATTGTCATGTCCACAATGGGGATAACACTGGCCCTTCCTGAACGCGATCCCAATGCCGCTGTGAACTCTCCGATCCCCCCTCCCCTGACGATTGAACAGGAGTATGCAGCTGGGCTACAGGCATTCGATAGCGAACGGTTTGACGACGCGATCGACCATTATACGCGAATCCTAATTGAGCAGCCGGAACATTTTGATGCCCTCATTCAACGGGGAAGGACTTTCATCGAGTTGGAAGACCGCCCCGATGCGCTTAATCTCGCGCTCGCTGACTTCGACTCGGCACTAAGACTGCAAGTGAATGATGGATTGGCCAATTCGTGCCTGGGGTTTGCCTATGCCAAGCGCGGACTGATAGAAACTCATCGGCGACGCGAAGACTTTGAACGTGCGCGATTTGCCGCTCAGGTCTCCGCTGATTCCGGCTTTCTTCCCGCCTTAAATTACAACAATGTCGGATATATTTTGCGGGAGAACAGAGACCTCGCTGCAGCTCGCAAGGTGCTCGACGAGGCACTCAGACTCGAACCTCTTCTTCACGCTGCGTATGTCAATCTCATCGATGTTGAACTGGCCGAAGCAACGAATTCCGGAAGTCTGCCTGACCTGTCAAATGTCGACAAAGCCTTACAAACCGGCCCACATACGAGTGAACTGCTGGCAAGGGCTGCCGGCACGTATGCCCTCGCCGCCAGTCGCGTCGAGGGCGATCGCGCGTTCGGCACTCAAGCCGACCACGACACTTACATCAATAGCGCCGTCGATTACTATCAGCAGTCGCTGGAAGCGGGCTATCCGAAGAAGAATCTCGACAACTCCGTTCGTTCCTTCAAAAGGAATTTTTTGGACATTCCTGCGGTGCAAGCCATTCAGGCGCCGAAGAACACGCTCCCAGTCACGAAGTCGATTCGACTGCTGAATCCGCTCGACCACTGGCCGGCGGTGTCGTAGATCTCGCCGTCAGAAAACCTCGCGAACGATCCAGGCATCCCAATCCAGTGAGGCTGCTCCAACGGGGGCCATTCTCAGATTCTCTCCGATCGCAATGTAGCGGTACTGACCAGCCTGACTGACATCGCAGGCTGCGCCACGTCCTATTTTTGTCTCAAACGGAATCATTCAATCAAAACTGCTTCTATAACTCAGGTTATGGCAAGTACGCTGGAGTCGTTTTCCGGTTCTCACCGATCACGATTATGGATCGGCATGCGCACAAGAGGAGAGGACCAACTCAACCGGAGAAATGGCAGCCATGCGGGTAACGAACCGACGACCTGTGTTCTTTCATCTGAAGTGGAAACGTAAGAACCGCCTTTTGGGGGTCCATTGTCGACAGAGTGAAATGGGCCGGCGCAGGTACGCGACAATTCTGCTTACCCTTTTCGGTCTCATGATTGTGCCCAATCTCTGCAAGGCACAAGAAGTCGAACCGACACAAGAAACCGAACCGACACAAGAAGCCGAACAGACACAAGATCTCGATCCAACTGAACGACTCGAACAGGCGCAAGAATTCGAAGAGGCGCAAGAGTTCAACGAAATCACCGCTGCGGATACATCGAGCCCCCGCGCCACGCTGCGCAGTTTCATCGAGGGTTGCAATGAGATTCGGCGCCGAATCGATGCGGAGAAGTATCTCAATCGCACCGATCCTCGACATTACGCGGTCGCATCGCGCATCCTCGACTGCATCGATACCAGCGAACTACCGGCTTTTGCGCGAGTCGATCGCGCAGGAGAAGTGGCTGTCTGCCTTAAAGAAATCTTGGACCGTGTCGAGTTACCCCCGTGGGATGAAATTCCCGATGCCGAGCAGATCGAAGCTGATGGCGGATTAGAAAAATTCTCGCGTTGGAGAATTCCAGGAACACGAATTACGATTGCACGCGTTGAAGACGGACCACAAAAGCACGAGTACCTCTTCTCAACAGGAACAGTCGATCGTGCTGTCGAGTACTTCGACAGCGTTGAGCATCTCGATTATCGGACCAGCGGTCCCCCCGTATCGAAATACCTGCACCAATGGTTTCTCTCTGCACCTGGTCACCCCACTTTGGCAGCCATCGTTGATAAATTGCCGCCCAGCATCAAATGGGGTCGATCCTACGGTTTGTCGAATTGGAAGTGGCCTGGCCTTTTGGTGCTGATTTTTGTCTCGGTTCTCTTAATCACGCTCTGCTATCGATACCACATCGCGCTGTCACGACAAATACGTAACAAAAGCTTGTTTAAGTATTGGCTAACGATCGTTTTTCCAGTCACCGCCGCGCTTATTCCCCTTGAATTTGCGCGCATCGCTCACCGGTATTTGACCATCCGTGGGACGCCGCTTTATATCATTGATTTCGTAGCCATTCTCATGTCGTTATTGGCATCTAATGTGGTAATTTTTGCATTCAGCAGTCGCATTGCAGACAGTATCATCGCCTCCCCCTACATTCGGACCGGCGGCCTCAACGCACAATTGATTCGAATTGTCTCCAAACTGTTGAGCCTGGCGGCCACCGTCGTGTTATTCCTTGTCGGTGGGCAATACCTCAACATTCCCATTGCCACGCTGCTCGCTAGTGCCGGAATCGGCGGTATCGCAGTTGCACTCGGTGCACAGGATTCGCTCAAAACCTTATTCGGAACGGTCATGTTGTTGGCTGACAAACCATTTCGGGTCGGAGAACGAATCGTTTTCATGGGATATGATGGCGTCGTCGAAGATATCGGCTTGCGCTCGACAAAAGTGCGACTGTTGACCGGCCACCAAGTCACCGTTCCCAACGGCAACCTGTCAGGGAATGACATCGAAAACGTCGGACGCCGGACGCATATCCGAAGGGTAGGCGAGATCTTCATTCCACTGAATTCGGCCAGCGATAAAGTCGAGCAAGCGGTCGAAGTCGTCAAAGAGAAACTCGAGAACCATGAAGGAATGATGTCTGAGTACCCACCGCGAGTCTATTTGAACGACTTCACGCGGGAAGGCTTCAGCATTCAGTTCTACTATTGGTATGCTCCGCCCGATTTCTGGGCCTTTAAAGCGTTCAGTGATCGACTCAATTTTGAAATCTTCCGCGAATTCGAATCTCGCGGAATCCCATTCTCACTTCCGTCTCGTCACTCATTCTGGAAGCGTGACGACGAACAAGGTCCACTCGAAGTTTGCATTCAGGGCGGCACGAGCAACTCAGTTCGCTCGACGTGAATATTGCTTCGATCGTGGCCACCATCATCATGGCGGACAATCAACGGACCGATCTCCACGACATCATGAGAATCGACGTCCGATCATTCTTTGCGGATGGAGAGAAGACCTAGGAATCTTTCCCGGTAGTAGATCCCCAAACACGCTGCCGCTATTCTCGTAAAAGCGGGCCGGATCGAAAGGTTGTCTTGCATGTTGACATGTGCCGATGATCAATCGACGCATGAGCGCATCTGGCTCCCAGATTCAAGCATGGCTGGCTGCCCGTAAGGGCAATTCACTTAGTGAAGGCAATGATCGATGCCCCAAACCAATCATCAACCCAAGATCGCTGGCATCGACGAAAATGGAGCAACAATGAACACAAAGCTCTTGATCCCTCAGCAATCGACCGCACGGACCTTAGCAGTCAAACTGGTGTTTCTTGTCGCTATCCCTTTCTTAGCAAAATGCCTCCCAGCGTCGGGTGCCGACAACACGCGACCTAATGTTCTGTTCATCATTTCCGACGATCTGAATAACTCATTGGGATGCTATGGTCACCCACTGGTGAAATCGCCCAACATCGATCGGTTGGCAGCGAGAGGAATCCGGTTCGAGAGGGCCTATTGCCAATTCCCATTGTGTGGCCCCAGTCGCAACTCGATGCTGACCGGTTTGTATCCCAATAGCACAGGAATCTTGGCCAACAGACAGATTTTTCGTCAGACAATCCCCGAGCAACTCAGCCTGCCACATGCCTTTCGAATGGAAGGATACTTTGCGGCTCGCATCGGCAAGCTTTACCACTACAACGTTCCCAAATCGGTCGGCACAAACGGCCACGACGACCCCGGTTCCTGGGAATTGGAAATCAATCCAGCGGGTTGCGATCGGCTGATCGAAGAGCCGGATATCTTCTCGCTGCGTCCCGGCAATTTCGGCGGAACAATCAGTTGGTATGCGTCACCCCGCGGCGACCATCTGCATACCGACGGATTGCTTTCGACCGACGCAGAATGGGTGTTGGAGCGATGTGCGCGAGATTCCAACCGGCCTTTCTTTTTGGCGGTTGGCTTTTATCGTCCGCATACGCCGTACGTTGCGCCAAAAGAGTACTTTGAAGACTATCCGCTGGACGATATGCCGCTCGTCCAAGGAGTCGAGGAAGATGTCAAAGATCTCCCACCACACGCGCTCGGCAGTCATAAAGATGAACACGATCTGTTGAACGACGATCTGAGTCGACAGGCCATCCAAGCATACTACGCGAGCATCACATTTATGGACGCACAGGTGGGCCGCGTCCTTGACGCGCTCGATCGCCTGGGGCTTGCTGAGAATACGATTATTGTTCTAACCAGCGACCACGGATATCACCTGGGAGAACATGGCCTGTGGCAGAAAATGAGTCTGTTTGAGGAGAGTGCACGAGTCCCCTTGATCATTGCCACTCCAGGAATGCCGCAAGCAGGAAGCGTCGCTGAATCGCCAGTGGGACATATCGATATCTACCCCACATTGACGGAGCTGTGTTCAGTCACAGCACCGGACAATTTGCAGGGGCAAAGCCTGGTTCCGATGCTCAATGATCCCACGCTACAAGGCAGGGGTTGGACGCTGACTCAAGTCACTCGAGGCTCAAACGAAAAAACAACATTCGGCTATACATTGCGGACACGCCGCTGGCGATTTACCGAATGGGATTCCGGAAACCAGGGCCGGGAATTGTACGACCACAAAACCGACCCACTCGAACAAACCAACCTGTGGGAAGACCCTGCTCACTCAGATCGAGTTCAAAGACTCGCGCGACGAGTCAAGACGATCTCGAAGAGGACACTACCAAAATCCGGAAAGATACCGCCGATTCGCCCCGAAACGTGGTCTCCCAACATCACCGACCCTTAAATCTGGCGATCGTCGCGACGGTGAGTGCGATCGCAGCTTTTGAATCGTCTCGGATGATCCGACGCCCTTGAGTGCTCCGCAAAGACATGCTCACCCAGCTGCGAAACTCAGTTCACTCGAGAAAATAACTTCGTAGGGCGGTTTGAATCTCGTCCCGGACCCGGCGAAAGCAGGACAATTTCTCCTCGTCTGTCCCCTCGGCATGTGCCGGGTCATCAAACGGCCAATGCAGCCTCTCGACGTGGCCGGGAAACACGGGGCATTCCTTTTCCGCTGAACTGCAGACACTGATGATCAGATCCGGCGGCTCACCGGCTGGCGGTAGGAACTGCTCAATCGATTTGCTCGCTTGCCGGGAGATATCGATGCCGATTTCCTGCATGGCTTCAATGGCCAGCGGATGGACATAGCCTGATGGCTTGGCGCCCGCGGATAGGCTTTCGATTTGGTCACCACAGAACTCCCGCAAGATTCCCTCAGCCATTTGGCTGCGGCAGGAGTTCCCGGTGCACAAGAACAGGACTCGACGAGGCTCTTTGGGACTTGCCATCATTTGGAGTTGATCCGGTCAATTCGGGGCCGAATGTAGCATTCCGACTCGGCGAGCGGTATGCTGTTTCGACATATGATGGCACACGGTTTGCGTATTTCCCAACCAAGATAGGCCGGAAAATGTAGAGAGGCCGTTATCGACGAGAAAATCGCGAATTCGTTATCAAGGCCGCAGAACTTTTGCCATGAAGCTGGGCACAGGTGCTTGGTTTTTGTGCAAACCAGCGACCGTGCGTAACAACTCGCCCAACGTAAGGAGCGCTCGCCTTATGTGGATTCGAGGTTCTCCACAAACGCTGATCGCATAAAGCGATTTCGGAATGAACCGCAAGAAGCGGTCGGCTGAACTGATGAGAAAGCCAGATTCCGAACGTCGTAACTTCCCGCAGCTGTTGCGGGAAAGCTTGCAGCAGCGAAGGCGACCGACATCAAAAGTTTACCGACTCACTGAAATTGTCATCACAGATGTTGTGCTTCGCATTCGCGAAGTCGGTCACCAAATTTAAGATTAGAAATGTATGAGGAGCTTTGAAGCGATGACGCCCAAGGAATTTTTTGAATTCGCGAAAAAAAACGATGCTGAAATGGTCGACCTGAAGTTTTGTGACCTACTTGGCACATGGCAGCACTGTTCATATCCGATCGACACATTGGATGAAGGAATTTTCGAAGACGGACTCGGCTTTGACGGTTCTTCGATCCGAGGATGGCAGGGAATTGAAGCATCAGACATGTTGGCCGTTCCCGATGCCGAGTCAGCAGTCATCGACCCATTCTTCGCGAAGCCCACGGTCAGCGTATTGGCCAACATCGTCGACCCCATCACCAAGGAGAACTATGCCAAGGATCCCCGCAATGTTGCGAAAAAGGGGTTAGCCTATTTGGCACAAACCGGCATTGCCGACACTTGCTTTGTCGGACCGGAACCGGAGTTCTTCATTTTTGATGACGTCCGTTACATGTCGACTCAAAGTGGGTCGATGTATCAAATTGATTCTGTCGAAGGAGCCTGGAACACCGGCCGCAGCGAGGAACCGAACCTGGGACATAAGCCCACGTACAAAGGTGGCTACTTCCCGGTATCACCTGTCGATACCTACCACGACCTGCGATCGGAAATGGTCTACGAAATGCGAAATCTCGGCATTGTTGTCGAGGCGCATCACCACGAGGTCGGAACTGCCGGTCAGGCCGAAATCGATATGAAATTCGAGCCGCTCCTGAAAATGGCCGACCAATTCATGTGGTACAAGTACATCATCAAGAATGTCGCCAAACGAGCCGGCAAGACGGTCACATTCATGCCGAAACCAGTCTTTGAAGACAACGGTTCGGGAATGCATACGCACATCTCGCTGTGGAAGGAAGGACAACCGTTGATGGCCGGCGACGGATACGCCGGCATGAGCGACCTCGGTCTCAATGCCATCGGCGGGATTCTGAAGCACGGTCGGGCGTTGTTGGCATTGGCTGCACCGACAGCGAACAGCTACCACCGCTTGGTTCCTGGTTTCGAGGCCCCAGTGACCTTGGCCATGTCGCAACGAAACCGTTCGGCTGCCTGCCGAATCCCGATGTACTCGCCAAGCCCGAAGGCGAAGCGAGTGGAGTTCCGCTGTCCTGACCCGTCATGCAACGGTTATCTCGCGTTCACCGCGTTAATGATGGCCATGATCGACGGCGTTCAAAACAAGATCGATCCGGGCGATCCGCTCGATCGCGACATCTACGACATGACTCCTGAAGAACTCGCTGAGACGAACGTCACGCCGGCGACACTTGGCGAGGCACTCGACTCGTTGGAACAGGATCATGAGTTCCTGACGAAGGGCGATGTCTTTACGTCCGACCTCATTGAAACTTGGATCGGCTGGAAACGGGAAGAAGAAATCGACCAATTGCGACTTCGCCCCCATCCGTACGAATTCGATCTGTATTACAATTGCTAATCTTCGTCGAATGGTCCTTGCGGATCATCGTCGGAAATTCGCTTGAATTGTTTGCAAGTGCCGTTCCCTCATCTCCGGGGGAACGGCATTTTTCTTGAATGGTCCGCCGATTCAATTCGTACCGGGCTCGATGTCGCCTTTCTCCGAAATACGGACGGAATTGCACAGTCGATAATCCTGGAGTATTGTCGAGGTATTAAGCCTCTCCTTCGAATGTAGGCCAGTGCTCCTCCACCGCTTCAAGTATGCGGCGATGGAGTCTTGAGGCTTGGCAGAAATAGCGTTACGGGTCATCAACGGCCAACGAGCTTCCAGGTGTTATCTCATGAGAAACCGCTCGCATTCGGTTCTGGGATGCGTCGCCTTACTGCTCCTGGTGGCTTCAATCGGCGTCGCACAATGGCAGCGCGGCGGTCCCCGATTTCGACGACAACCCCTCCGGAGCGAATATCCCAACTGGGAAATCGACTCAGAGTTCGGAGAGGATCACTTTACATTCGTCCGCATTCAATACGATTCTTGGCGGTCGCGGGGGCGCAGCCGATGGAGCAACGACTACCCCGATTGCGATTGGAACTTTTCCTATCGTCTGCAGCAATTGACAGCACTACAGTGTGATCCCAACGGCATCGTTTTGCGGCTGAACGATCCGAGGCTGTTTGACTACCCGTTTGCCTATATGTCCGGCGTTGGTGGAATCGAACTTCGCGACGACGAAGTGGTGGCGCTGCGACGGTATCTGCTCAATGGCGGTTTCTTGATGGCCGACGATTTCTGGGCTCCCGAAGAATGGGAGCATGTTTATCAGCAAATGAAGCGTGTCTTTCCCGATCGCGAGCCGCGTGAACTCACTCTTGATCACCCGATCTTTCATCTGGTCTACGACCTGAAAGCCAAGCCACAAGTCCCCAGCATTCAGGCATGGCGATCGGGTTATACATTCGAGTATTGGCACGGCGATCCCCGCGGAGATGAGGAGCCGCATTTTCACGGGTTCTTCGATGACACCGGCCGACTCATGACACTCCTTTGTCATAACAACGATATCGGCGATGGCTGGGAACGTGAGGGCGAAGAAATTGAGTACTTTCGCCGCTATTCGGAGAAGTGGTCGTATCCGATGGGAGTAAACATCATCATGTATGCCATGACTCATTGATAGTTCTGCCAATAAGGCGATTTCGTATGCCGAAAACTCACCGACGGCGGTCTCGTATTCTGTGGATAGCCAGCTTTCTCATATTGATCACAACGATCAATGTCTCAAGCTTGCGGCTCGAAGCACAGGTCGTCAGCTTTACCGACATAACGCAGCAAGCGGGGACGGGCGGACCGACTGCACCGGGCCGCACGGGCGGACATGGTGCCATGTTTGCCGATGTCGACGATGACGGATTGGTCGATTTGTCATTGACGATGATTTTCGACGAACCGATGGCAGAGCTGTTCTACCGCAATCTTGGTGACCTGCGTTTTTCCGATGAAGGAAAGCGCCGCGGGATTGCCGATTTCGACGGGGGATCGCACGGCACCTGTTTCGCTGATCTCGATAACGACGGAGACTACGACCTGTTCAATGGCACGACCTGGGACCATCCGGAATTTCCGCCGATCAATAATTTGTTTCGCAACGACGGCAAAGGTTTTTTTACGGACGTGACCGGTGAATCCGGGATTCCTGCCGAGAATGCCTTTCCAACGCGGGGCGTGTTGACATTTGATTTCGATAGTGACGGCGACCTGGATCTATTCTGCGTGACCAACTACCAAGGCAGCGCTGATCCGGAAGGAGAACGAAACGAGGTTTATCGGAACGACGGTAACTGGCAGTTTCACCCGATTGACGGCGGCGATTTGGCGACTGCCCCCTGTGGTCAAGGAGCAATCGATACCGATTTCGACGGGGACGGCGATATCGACATCATTGCCGCCAATCGAACCGGACCGGTGAATGTGCTTCGCAATAATGGTCGCGGAATATTCCGGCTCGTCGATCCGGCGTCCATTGGAATCCGCCATCGCGCCGGCGATGGTATTACCGCCGGCGACGTCGATGGTGATGGATTGTTAGATCTCATTCTCGCCTCCAACGACGAAGGGCATTTGTACAAGAACCAGGGCGACGGACGCTACATGCATGCCCAATCGTTTTCCGAGACTGACGGCTATATGGGGGGCCTGGCTGACATCGACAACGATACGGACTTAGATCTCATCTTTGCCGGCGACGATATCTGCTATCTCAACGATGGCAGTGGACGATTTGCACCGGGGCCTGCGATTCCGGTTGATGGAATCAATGACCCGCGCGGAATAGCGTTCGCCGATATCGACAACGATGGTGACGTTGATTTTGCCATCGGCTGCAAGCGGTCTCGCAATTGGTTGGTGCGAAACAACCTGAACTCCGGAAACTGGCTGAAAGTGCGTCTCGTGTCGCCCGATGGTCAAGCTGGTGCATTCGGTGCAAAAACGCGCATCTACGTGACAATATCGGGACACCGTCAACTGCTGGGGCTGCGCGAGTCGCGGAGCAACACAGGATATTTGGGGCAAAACGACCCTGTGCTACATTTTGGCTTAGGCGACCACAAAAATTCGCTCAGCATCGACGTGGACTTCCTGAATGGGGTTGCAGTCCAAAACTTCCCGGTTGCTGCCAATCAGACCGTGGTCATTGACGCGTCTGAAACCCGATAGCGCGTTTGTGATGAGTGAGACGGCACATCGGCACGCCCGAGCTTACAGCTTCATTTATCTTTATCGTGCTTTCGGAAATACCTGTTACCGTACTGCCTCGTGGCAGGACCGGATGGACCTTGCCAATATCGCACTTCGCGGGCAAACGGTAGAGCAGATTGCTCTAATCGAACGGAATGCCGGTCCGACTGGAGATCTCGCGCAAATCGTTCACGACGGCAGGAATCAGCGGAATTCCCTCACGTCGGCGAATCTCTTCCGCTTCCCGTTCCGGATCGCCGGGAATCAACGGGCCATCCGTATCCGGGGCCGGTCGCGTTGCGCGAAACGTGCGAATCCAATCGTCGATTTGCAATTTGAACTCGTCTACGTCTCGGAAGGCATCAATTCGCATTGCACCAAATAAGTGCCCCAAACCTTCCCCGACTTCACGCTCCGGATCGGCGTGTCCGATCGTAAATGGCGGCGTAAACGGCCCCCAATTCCCACCGCTTAGTGGGCCGCAAAGCAAGTCGACCATGGCACCCAAGCAATACCCCTTGTGTCCACCCCGTTCTCGCTCCGAACCCAATGGCAGCATCGCACCACCGTCGGCCATCCGCTCGGGATCAGTCGTCGGGTAGCCCTCCTTGTCGATGGCCCAGCCATCGGGAATTGGTTTCTGGCGTCGCAACGCCATCTCGATCTTTCCAAATGCAGCCGCGGGAGTCGCCATGTCGATCACAATCGGCGGTTCTTCCTTGCCGGGGAAGGCAATTGCAATCGGATTCGTGCCTAACATTCTATCGGCTCCCCATAACGGAGCCACGATGCGCGTCGTGTTGGTCATCGACCAACCGATCTGATCCCGCTCAAGCGCTTTAAGCACGTAGTATCCGGCAATCCCATAATGATTCGTGTTACGGGTCGCAACCCAACTCGAGCCGGCCGCATCGGCTTTGTCCATGGCGATGTCGTTCGCATGTGGGCCGACCACCAAACCGAGACCATTGTCGCCATCAACGACCGCCGTGCCGACGGTCTCCCGAACAGTTGTAATTTTCGGTTGCGGATTGATCCGCCCCAGCGACAGCATCGAAAAATAAGAATGCAATCGAGCGATACCATGCGAATCGATTCCGCGAAGATCGCTAACCGCTAATACGTCCGCCGCAAGGTGCGCATCGTGTTCCGGCACTCCAAACGACTGCAGGACACGTACGGTAAACTCGGACAATCGCTCGACCGGAAACGTCGTGACTTCGTCATGAGACATGTAGTTTGTCTTTTCGTATCGATTGGGGCCTGGAAGTCAGACCTAGTTTCCGATCGGCTTGTTTAAATCGGTAACAATTTCATACGAACAACGATCGTCGAGAATTCGCTGACAGCGTCAGTCCATCTGCTTCAACAGTTTGTCGACGATCAATTTGCCAATGTTTAATGAGGAAGTTGCCGCGGGCGAAGGGGCATTACAGACATTGACAATACGGTCGGATTCTTCGATGACAAAATCATCGACAAGCTTTCCGTCCCGCCCCAAGGCCTGGGCACGCACGCCGGCCGGCGCAGCTTCGAGCTGGTCACCCGTAATCTCCGGCATCAGTCGTTGCAATGCTTTGACAAACGCCTGCTTGCTGAACGAGCGCCACATTTCGCCAAATCCCGTCTTCCAATGACGCGAAGCCATTTTCAAAAACCCGGGATACGTCAGTGATTCGAACAGGTCTGAAAAGTTGATATCGGTTTTGCGGTAGCCCTCACGCGCGAAAGCCAAAACAGCATTCGGGCCGCATTCGACTCCGCCATGGATCATCTTCGTAAAATGGACACCCAAAAAGGGAAATTTGGGATCGGGAACGGGATAAATCAACGTTCGACACAAATGCTCGGCTTCCGGCTTTAGCTCGTAATACTCGCCGCGAAAGGGAACGATTTTCGACTCGGGCATGCTGCCGCTCATTTTCGCAACGCGATCGCACTGTAGTCCGGCGCAGGTAACAGTATATTTTGCCTCGATATCACCGACGCCGCTTTGCAGAATAACCGATCCGTTCGAACGTTCGATGCCGGTCACACGGGCTGATGTCTCGATTGTTGCACCACGCTCGGACACCAAATTCGCCAAGGTTTGACAAACTTGCTTGTAATCGACGATGCCGGCTTCCGGCACATGGATCGCCTTCACACCTGCCGCATGCGGCTCCAATTCCCGCAACCGTTCCTGCTCGATCATTTCGCATACGACACCATTTGCTTGGCCACGCTCGTAAATGCGCTCTAAGTTTGGCAGTTCCGATTCGTCGACAGCGACGATGACTTTTCCGCAAAGTTCGTATGCGATCCCCTGCTTCTCGCAGAATGCCTCCATAGCCTTTTTGCCTTCGCGGCAATTCTTGGCGCGCAACGAACCAGGTCGATAATATATGCCGGAATGCAGGACGCCTGAATTATGGCCTGTCTGGTGATAGGCGAGTTCTGCTTCTTTTTCGAGGATCGTCAGCTTCAACTCCGGACGGCGCTCGCTCAAACGGAATGCTGTCGCCAGCCCGATGATTCCTCCGCCCACAATCGCCACATCAGTCTTCTGCGTCATGGTCTTTCCAGCAGCTCAGGATCGAACCGCCGGTGGCGATCTCTCAGGATTCGTTTGAGTCGACGCGTTCCACGCGCCTGACTGGTGGGCCTCTTGACTCGTCTGCTGACGGTCCGTTACGCACGGTTCTGGTTCTAACGGTGCGCCAGTGCAATCCGGTGATGGATTTGTGCAAGCGTCACACAGCGTGTTGCCGTGCTCGTCGCGCATCGCCCCCAAGCCGCCGCATGTCCCTTTCAAGCGACGGTTGCTCACCAGAACACCAATCGCCATCCCACTGATCGCCAACGCAATCAAAACTGCAGCTGCAAAAAAAGTCGTCATGGAACTAATTCGTGTCGAGTCATCGTTTGTTCGAACATCGGTGTCGCGCGCTCTATCAATTGGTTTCCATCCCGCACGAGGAACAAAGCGGCGATGTTCTCTTGCACTGCCAAATTATATCCATCGACCGGCCCCAGGACCATTAGGGCTGTCGCGAAAGCGTCGGCCGTGATGCATTCGGGCGCAGAGACCGAAACCGAAGCGAGGTCGAACGTTACGGGCCAACCGGTACGCGGGTCAATTGTGTGAGAGTAACGTGTCCCCTCAATCTCGAAAAAATTGCGATAATCACCCGATGTTGCCAGGCTGTGGTCCGCCATCGACACGGCTGCAAACAACTTTCTCTCCCCTGCATGGGGTGCTTCGATTCCAATGACCCAAGGTTCGCCGGATCGTTTCGTTCCGCGAACGCGCGTTTCCCCACCGATTTCAACCAAATAGCCGCTGACTCCGAGCGATTCGAGATACTCAGCGACGACATCGACGGCATACCCTTTCGCAATGGCGGAGAGATCGATGCGGATTTGAGCCTGCTCCTTCCTCAATGCGGGAGGTGTTTGACGCACATCAATCTTCGCAAAACCGATGCCGTTTCGGCATTCCTGAATCTGTTCTCGGCTGGGAATCTCGCGTTCGGAAGGTCTCGGACCAAAACTCCAAAGGTCGACCAATGGCCCAACGGTCACGTCAAAGGCTCCGTCGGTTCGCGAACTGATTTCAATGGCGCGAGACAAGACCTCCGCGGTTTCCTTGGAAACCTCGAACCATTCCGTCGAATCGCCGTCATTGAAACGAGAAATCTCGGAATCAGGCTGCCAAGTCGACATCAACGCGTTGATCCGCTGAAGGCGCTCGTCGATGGCAGCCTGTAATTGCACCTGGTCGACTCCGGTCGGCAAATCGTCCAAGGAAATGTGGTAGGACGTTCCCATTGTCGAACCAGTCAGCGAAACCGGGCTCGAACTTTTTTGGGGGGCCCCGCAACCAGTCATTCCCGCAAATAACAGAGTGGCCGTAATCACGATTAAGACCACTGAAGGCCGGTGCTCGATCAAATCCATCGAGTGCCCGGTCTGCGGCTGATTCCGCATGTCGCTTCCCAGTCCGATCCAGTCGGCGGCCATGGCAACCTGTCTACATTTCAAGAACGGCATCGCGCGGATGGGCGAAGTCGATTGGGACGAGCATCGTGCGAAGTCATCGTCGCCGCCTTGCAAAGCCATCAATATCGAGCGCCAACATACTTATCGCGTTGGCGCAACGTGAATGGGAAATCTTTTAGCCGCCGAAATCATCGAAGGCGATGTTTTCAGACTCGACACCGAGATCATCCAGCATTTTCAACACCGCTTGCAGCATCATCGGTGGTCCGCAAATGTAGTATTCACAATCTTCCGGAGCAGGGTGATCCTTCAGGTAGTGGTCATACAATACCTGATGGATAAACCCGGTATACCCGGTCCAATTGTCTTCCGGCAGCGGGTCTGAAAGTGCGACGTTCCAACTGAAATTCGAATTGTCTTCGGCAAGTTGCTCGAATTCCTCTTCGTAAAACATTTCCCGTAAACTGCGGGCACCGTACCAGTAAGAAACCTTACGATCGGTGTGACGACGTTTAAAGAGTTCGAAAATATGCGACCGAAGGGGTGCCATCCCTGCACCGCCGCCGATGTAGATCATTTCCGCATCGGTATCCTTAATGAAGAATTCCCCATAGGGGCCGGAGATCGTGCAATGATCATCCGGTTTTAAATCGAAGATATAGGAAGACATTTTCCCGGGAGGCGTGCCTTTGGGGGCACGAGGGGGAGGCGTGGCGACACGCACATTCAGCATGATGAGGCCTTGCTCGCCGGGGTAGTTCGCCATCGAATATGCCCGAAAGACCGGCTCGGTGACGTGCGATTCAATCTCCCACAGGTTGTACTTGTCCCAATCCTCCCGGTATTCCTCTTCGACATCGAAATCGGCGTATTTGACGTCATGAGGTGGGCATTCGATTTGAATGAACCCTCCTGGCTTAAAGTCGACGCTTTCCCCTTCGGGAAGATTCAGCACGAGTTCCTTAATGAAGGTCGCAACATTCCGGTTTGAACGGACGGTGCAATCCCATTTCTTCGTTTCGAACACTTCGGGCGGCACTTCGATCTTCAAGTCCTGCTTAACAGCAACCTGACATGACAACCGATATCCCTCTTTGGCCTGCCGATTGTTAATGTGGGTACGTTCGGTGGGAAGGATATCGCCGCCGCCATCAAAGACTTTGACAATGCACTGGGCGCAGGTTCCGCCCCCTCCACAAGCTGACGAAACAAAGATATCGTTGTTCGCAAGGGCCCCCAACAGTTTTCCGCCCACTGGCACTGCGATCGATTTTTGATCATTGATGAGGATGTCGACGTCGCCGCTAGCCACCAGTCGCCATTTGGCAACTAGAATCACTCCGACCAGCGTTAAGACGACGCCGGTAAACATTACTACACCCAGCAGGACTTCCATGAAGCCATTCAGCCTTTATCAAAGTTGAATTCCGCCGAAAGCCATAAACGCCAATGCCATCAGCCCGACGGTGATAAATGTAATTCCCAGCCCGCGTAATCCATGCGGGACGTCACTGTACTTGAGTTTTTCGCGGATGCCGGCGAGCGCCATAATCGCCAGCGCCCATCCCAAACCCGATCCAAAGCCGAAGACAACGCTTTCTGGAAAATTATAGTCACGTTCGACCATAAACAATGTTCCGCCAAGAATCGCACAGTTGACGGTGATCAATGGCAGAAAAATCCCCAACGCGTTGTACAGCGGCGGAAAGAAGCGGTCGAGTGTCATCTCCAAGATTTGCACCATTGCCGCAATCACGCCGATGTAGCTGATCAAACCGACAAACGTCAAATCGACAGTGGAAAAGTCGCTGCTGATCCAGTCGAGCGTGCCCTCTTTGAGCAGGTGCTGGTAGATCAGGTTATTCGCCGGCACGGTGATCGTTTGAATGACGATAACGGCAATGCCCAAGCCCGTTGCGGTTTTGACATTTTTCGAAACCGCCAAGAACGTGCACATTCCCAGAAAGAATGCCAACGCCAAATTCTCGACGAAGACCGATTTCATAAACAGACCAAGGTAGTGTTCTGCCATGTCAAGCCTCCTCAACCTGGTCTGGATACGCAGTGCGGATTATCCAGATGAGTAGCCCGATAAGAAAGAACGCGCTCGGTGGCAGCAACATCAACCCATTGGGGACATACCACCCGCCGTCGGTCGTCACCTTCGCAATTTCGTATCCGAACAACTTGCCGGAACCAAAAAGTTCCCGCACAAATCCGACCGCCAGCAGTATGAAGCTATAACCAAGCCCGTTCCCGATGCCGTCGAGGAAACTATCCTTGACGTTATTTTTCATGGCGAAACCTTCGGCTCGCCCCATGACGATGCAATTCGTGATAATCAAGCCCACGAAAACCGACAATTGCTTGCTGATGTCGAACAGGTAGGCTCGTAGAAACTGATCGACCAGGATCACCAGCGACGCGATGATTGTCATTTGCACGATGATGCGAATGCTGCTGGGAATCTGGTGCCGAATCAATGCGACTGCCGCGTTCGAGAATGCCACCACGAAAATCACAGCGATGCACATGACCACCGTGGTTTCCATTTTCGATGTGACCGCCAACGCCGAACAAATCCCCAGAATCTGCAACGCAATCGGATTGTTCTTGAAGACGGGATCGAAAAGGACATCTTTGGGTTTACTGGCCATCTTGCCCCCCGTTGCTTCGCTGTCTGTCGAGGTAGGGGCCGAAGCCGTCCTCACCCAACCAGTATTGGACGAGCGCGGAGACGCCCCGTGCAGTAATCGTCGCCCCCGAGAGTCCGTCTACCTGACTGTCCGACCCCTGCGGAGCCGCCCCTTTGACAACTTCGATTTGCACGTCACCGGAATCGTCGTACGCGATTTTGGACTTCCATTGTTGCTTCCAGTCGGGGTTATCGACCTCCCCGCCAAGTCCCGGTGTCTCGCCATGTTCGTAAAAGGTCAAACCACGAATTGTATTGAAGTCCGAATCAAGCGAGATAAACCCCCACAGCGTCGACCACAGCCCTTTTCCGTAAATCGGTAAGACCACCTGATCGAGACGCCCGCCGTCGTAGATTTCATAAACCTCGGCATACTTTCCGCGTCGTTTGATTCCCGGCAATGGGTGCTCAGCGGGGATCTCCACACTCATCGATGGATCGGATGCCGCCTTCCGCTGATCGTACGACTCGGGGTCAATCATTTGAGGATCCACTGGTTCTCCCGTCGCTAAATCGATCAAACGAGGAGTCACCTTCTCCCACTGTTCATCGACCGAATCGCCTTCTCGATAAAGTCCCGCGACGGAGAGGATATTTGTCTTTTTATCCAATTCCTTGTTCGCTTGTTGCTTTTGGCGCAACCCGACGGCGGCACCGGAAACAACTAACGAACAAACCAGGCACAGAATCGTCGCCACTAAAAATGTATGTTTGGTGGAGTCACGCGGCATTGCGGGCGAGCCTCCTCTTAATGTGGCGTTGCACAACCTGATAATCGATCAAAGGTGCGAACACATTGCCGAACAAAATCGCCAGCATAATCCCTTCGGGGAATGCGGGATTGATGACCCGAATCAAAATTGTCATCACTCCAATCAGTATGCCGTAGGACCACTTGCCGGCATCAGTCATCGCGGCTGAAACCGGGTCTGTTGCCATGAAGACCAACCCAAATGCCAGCCCACCAATCACCAGATGCCACTGTGGCGGCATCAAGAAGACGGCATTGGTGTCGCTACCAATTCCATAAAGGAATGTTGAAAAACCAAGGGCCCCGACGAGGACGCCGGCCATGATTCTCCAGGAACCGACTCCGGTAACGATGAGAAAGGCCGCCCCCAACAAGCAGGCGAGCGTCGACGTTTCCCCCATCGATCCTTGAATGTTGCCCAAGAAGGCTTGCGACCATGTCACATCAATCGAAGCCATAATGTCCGAGAACTGCTGGGTGACCGCGACGCCCTCTTGAACGGTGGCCGTTGCCAGCGCTCCCAAAGCGGTGGCGCCGCTGAACCCATCAACGGCGGTCCACACGGTCTCACCTGTAATTTGCGCCGGGTACGCAAAATATAAAAACGCACGGGCGGTGAGTGCCGGGTTCAGGAAGTTCTTGCCCGTACCGCCAAAGACTTCCTTACCGATGACAACTCCGAAGGAAATCCCAAGTGCAACCTGCCACAAAGGAATCGTCGGCGGCAGCGTCAAAGGAAACAGCATCCCGGTGACGAGGAAACCCTCGTTAACATCATGCCCCCGGACGCAGGAAAACAGGACTTCCCAAGCGCCACCAACAATGTTGCAAACCAGAAACACCGGCACGAAATAGAGCGCCCCATGGATCAGGTTTGCAAGAAGACTGTCCGGCGAATAACCGATTCCCAAAACGGCAATCACGATTCCACGCCATCCGGGGGCCTCGTTGACCGGCAGATCCTGCATGGCCAAATTCGCTTGCAGCCCTGTGTTGTACATCGCCATAAAGATGCAGGGGATGAGAGCCGCCACGACTGTGATCATCATCCGCTTAAGATCCATGCCGTCACGCACGTGCGACGGCCCGGAAGTGACCTCGCCCGGCGTGTAAAAGAACGTGTCCACGCCCTCGTACAGAGGGTAGAGTTTCTCAAGCTTGCCTCCCTTTTCGAAGGAAGGTTTCACTTGGTCAAGGAACCGTCGGAGCGGCTTCATACGCAAACAGTCTTTCTATCCTTCTTGTTCGATTTGGTTGAGATATTTGCGTAGCAATGGGCCATATTCCGTCTTACCCGGACAGACGAAGGTGCAAAGTGCCAAGTCTTCTTCGTCCAGTTCGAGGCAACCCAACTGCTGAGCCTGCTCGGTATCACCGATAATCAGTGATCGCAAAAGAAACGTCGGTAACAAATCAAGCGGCATAACCTTTTCGTACATTCCGATCGGAACCATTGCTCGTTTGCTGCCTTCCGACGAGGTGGTAAAGGCATACTTTGAATGCCCGCCCAAAAACGCTGAGGCGAATACACGCTTCACCGAAAATTTATCTAAACCCGGGCGTTGCCACCCCAAGAAGACCCGTTCACGTCCTTCTTGAAGCGCTGAGATCTGCAAATGATAACGCCCTAGGAAATCGAACGGTCCGCTGGCAATTCGTCCCGACAAGACTGATCCGGAGATCACCCGGTTCTCCCCTTCAGCAAGGTTGCCGTACGTGATTTCCGAAACAGAGGCGCCCAAACGCGTTCGCATCAAACGTGGCTCGCGTACCGAAGGCCCTGCCAATGAGATCACCCGATCGGTGAAGATTTGACCGGTGACAAAAAGTTTTCCAATGGCGATGACATCCTGGTAGTTCAAATACCAAACAGACTTCGATGCGCTTACCGGATCGAGAAAGTGAATGTGAGTTCCCGGCAATCCTGCGGGATGAGGGCCTGCAAACTCCTCGACCGTCACAAAGTCGAGATCGGTCCCCGGAACGACTGCCCCGGGCGCTTTGGACAAGAATAAGGAACCGTCGGTGAGCGTCCGAATGACTTGCAATCCAAAGACGAATTCACGTTCGTGTTCACCAATTATCGCAGACGGTTGCGGAGCACACGGATTTGTATCGATCGCCGAAACAAAAATCGAATGAGGGACGTCATCGGGGTCTGGAACGCGACTGTAAGGTCGGGTTCGTAAGCTCGTCCATAGGCCCGAATTTAACAAGTTCTCGATGACCTGGTCGCGAGGCAATGCCGACAAATCGCTATCGTAATACGAGGGAAAGGTTTCCTCGTCGTTCCCTTCCAGCTTTATCGCCAAGGATTGAAAGACGCGCTTCGCACCACGATGAATCGCCGAGACAGTACCGCACCCGGGTGATGTGAAGACAACACGGGGATTCTTCTTGTCTGTAAAGAGCGCTTGCCCAAGTTTGACCGAATCGCCTTCACGGACCAACATTGTCGGTTTCATTCCGACATAGTCAGCCCCGAGTAAGGCGACTGAATCGACCTGGGGTCCGTCCTCGATGTCCTGCCGAGGGGCGCCTTCGATGGGTAAATCGAGGCCTTTTGTAATCCGGATCATGAGAGGACTATTTCATCCGTGTCTTCTCCCATTGGCCACGGGAGAAATGGATCTCGTTGGAAAGTATGACGATGTCGCGGTACGTACGATTCTGGGATTCCATCTGAGGCTTTGGGCGGAAACCTGAATGACGCACCACCTTAGGGAATGCCCACTTTCTGACAGCTTCGGGTCAGAATTACCCGTATCTTACAAATCCTGCCTCGTATTTGTAGTAAGCCGGGCAGTGGAATTTCAACTCTTTGCCAGGTCGCGAATGGCGAATCTTGGAATCCGAAATCTCTCTGCCCGAGAGGCCAATTATTTCGCCCGTTTTGGGCGATACACATGGGTCGCATGGCCCAAAAACCCCTCTGCTGACTCCATAATTGTCTCCGACAGGGTGGGGTGCGCATGGATGCTTTCCGCGAGATCACGGGCCACTGCCGCCGTCTCGACCGCAACGACGGCCTCCCCGATTAGCTCTCCCGCACCCGGACCGACGATTCCCATTCCCAGGACTCGTTCGGTCTTGGGATCGAAAATCAGCTTGGTCAGTCCCTCGGTACGTCCCAGAGTCTGCGCACGTCCCGATGCCGCCCAAGGAAAGCGACTGACGGCAATCTCACGCTTCGACTTTTTGGCCTCCGTTTCGGTCAACCCACACCAAGCCAATTCCGGATCAGTAAAGACCACCGCCGGAATCGCCTGATTGTCAAACGCCGCCGGCTCACCAGCCAAGCTTTCGACAGCAACTTTGGCTTCTCGCGTCGCTTTGTGTGCCAACATTGGCTCTCCGGCAATATCGCCGATCGCCATGATCGACGGATCGTCCGTCTGCATGCGAGAATTGACTTTGATAAATCCCCGTTCGTCCAACTGCACGCGTGTGTTCTCGAGTCCCAAATTCTGACTATTTGGACGGCGGCCGACAGCAATCAAAACGCGATCGAACGTTTGCTTCGGTTCAACTCCTTCGCCTTCAATCTCTGCCTCGATTCCGTTCTTCTTCGCCGTGAGGCTTTGTACCTTCGCGTTTAAATGGATGGCCTGAAATTTGTCGTCCAGCCGCTTGCGCAACGGGCGCACCAAGTCTCGATCGGCCCCCGGCAGAAGCCCCGAAGTCATCTCAACGACAGTGACGGCCGATCCCAACGACGCGTAGACAAAGCCCATCTCCAATCCAATATACCCGCCCCCGACGACCAGAAGCCGTTCCGGCACGTCCTCCAGATTGAGAGCACCTGTGGAATCGATCACCCGAGGATCGCCGATCGAAAAAATCGGCGGTACGACCGGCGACGAACCCGTCGCGACGATCGCGTGCTGAAACTTCAGCTGCGCTGGGATTTCAGAATTGCCAGTCGCATCGAGTTTTAACGTGGTCGAATCGAGAAAACTACCACGTGCCTGGATCAGTTTCACTCCTCGAGCCCGGCATAGTTCCGCAATGCCCCCTGTCAGTTTTTCAACGACCGATCCCTTCCATGTGCGCAGTTGGTCCAAATCGATTTTTGGTGCACCAAACTCGACTCCCCATTCGACTGATTCATGCGTCTCGTCGATCAGCTTGGCGACGTGAAGTAGAGCCTTCGATGGTATGCAACCACGGTGCAGGCAAACTCCTCCTGGAATTTTTTCGTCGTTGACCAAAGTGACATTCATACCACGGTCGGCCGCATCGAATGCTGCCGGGTAGCCGCCCGGTCCGCCTCCCACGACGACAAGTTCAGATTTTTCGACGGACGCGTCAGACATCAAAAACACTTTCAAATAAATTGAATTCCCAACGACCAAACCGTCGCCGACAATCATTGTTCCAGCCAGCCATCGAAAGGCGATGGCGCTTGTCCCGTTCCCATATTCCAGTTTTGGTTGACTCGGTCGATTCGACACTTTGTTGAAATCGAACCTAAAAGCGCCGACCGCCCGGAACTAAACCCGGATCAGCAGTTGAAATGAATCGGCGAGGATCTGCGACAATCGAACGACAAATCGCGCAGCGTCGGCTCCGTTCACAACTCGATGGTCATACGACAGGGACAGCGGAAGCATCAAACGCTCCACGGGATGGCCGTCGACCAGTTGCACGACTTTTTGACTTCTCGACATACCGAGAATCGCTACTTCTGGAAAATTGACAATCGGCGTGAACGCCGTGCCCCCGATCCCGCCCAGATTGGTAATGGTAAACGTCGCCCCCTGCATTTCCTTCAAATCGAGCTTTTTATCCCGAGCGCGGGCGGCTAAGTCTGTCAACTCGTCAGCAATTTCTACGATCGACTTCTGATCGGCCCCCCGCACAACCGGGACGAGCAAGCCATTCGGCGTATCGACGGCGACACCAATGTTGTAATACTGCTTCACAATCAACTCGCCGGCATCGATGTCGATACTCGAATTGAATTTTGGAAACTCCTGCAACAACACCGCGGCCGCTTTGATCATGACGGCCGTCATTGTGACTTTGGGGTCGGAAGGATTGCGTGACTGTGAGAACTGTTTTCTTGCCGCTTCTAATTCAGTGATGTCCGCCAGATCGTGCTGCGTGACGTGTGGAATAACTTGCCACGATGTTGAAAGACCTGCCGCCGAAGTCTTGGCAATTTTGTTGAGACGGACACGTTCAACAGTACCGAATTGACTGAAATCTGGGAGGGCCGGTGCGGTGGCACCGGAAGCCATCGTCGCGGCGCCGGATGTCAGTTTTCGAACAAAGGCTTGCACATCTTCGGCAGTAATTCGCCCTCCATCGCCACTTCCGACGACCTGACGCAGATCGACTCCTAACTCTCGAGCCAGTCGGCGAGTTGCCGGCCCGGCCGGTGGAGGAGGTTCGTGAGACGATTCACCGGAGACGTCACTAACGGTTGCTGCTTTTCCGGCCGGCTGACTATCGCGTGTCTGATCGCTCGTCGCTTCCTCTCGCGCGGATTTTTTCGAGGACTTGCCTGCCGATTCTGAATCGCCGGACGAGTCAACGGAATTATCTGGAAGCGATTCGGGCTCGACTTGATCCTCATCCGCTGCATCGGCGGGCGCCGATTTCGCAGGTGCTCCATCGGAATCCTCAATCGTCAGCAGCGGCGCTCCGATCGGGATCGTGTCTCCTTGGGCAACATGGACCTTTCCAACACGGCCAGCGTGTGGACATTCGATTTCGACAACGGCCTTTTCCGTTTCGACCTCGAATACGATTTGCCCCGATTCGACGCTGTCACCTTCTGCAATGAGGACTTCGGCGATGTCGGCGGCTTCTACACCGTCTGAGATTTCCGGTAACTTGAATTCAATCGACATTTCAGTGATTTTCTGATGTTTGCACCGCTTATCAGCTTTTGGACCAATCGCCTACCGAGTCTGATTCGGACCGATTCTCCCAAGTCGAAACCCGCAAGCCCCTCTCGTCGAACTACGCAGTTGCCGGGTCGACTGCCTCGGGATCCAACCCCAATGCCGCAATCACTTCCGGCAACTTCTTCTTATCGAACTCGGACTTGTCCGACAATGCACATAGCGTCGCAAACACAATATGTTCAGCGTCGATCTCAAAGTGTCGACGGAGCGATTCGCGTGTCTCGCTGCGACCGAAACCGTCTGTTCCGAGTACGACATAGTCGCCCGGTATCCAGCGGCGAATCTGATCAGCCACGAGGCAAACGTTGTCGCTCGATGAGATAAACGGCCCTTCCACTCCCTCGAGCGACTCTTGCAAGTAGCTTAAACGCGATGGTTCATCCGGATGGAGTCGATTCCAACGCTCGACGGCACGTGCATCACGACAAAGCTCCGTGTAGCTGGTCACGTTCCACAAATCTGTAGAGATATGGTATTGGTTTGCCAGAATCTCTTGAGCGCGGGCCGCTTCTCGCAATAAAGGTCCGCTGCCGAACAACTGCGGCCGGGACTTTACTCCGTCGTTCGCCGATGGCGACTCAATGCCATGAACTTTGTACATCCCGCTCAAGATGCCCTTCTCGACCCCTTCGGGCATGACGGGCATCTGATAGTTCTCATTGTAGACACTCACATAATAGAAAACGGATTCGTTTTCCTGGTACATCCGCCGCAAACCGTCCTGAATTATGACCGCCAAATCGTAGGCATAGGCAGGGTCATAGCTGACCAAATTCGGAACAGTGGTCGCAATCAAATGGCTGTGTCCGTCTTCGTGCTGCAAGCCTTCGCCATTGAGTGTCGTGCGCCCCGAGGTCGCGCCGACGAGGAATCCCTTGGCCCTTGAGTCGGCAGCCAACCAGATCAAATCACCGATCCGTTGGAATCCAAACATCGAGTAGTAAATGAACATGGGAATCATGTTGACCCCCAGATTCGAATAAGCAGTACCGGCGGCAATAAAGGACGACATGGCCCCCGCCTCGTTGATACCCTCTTCGAGGATTTGGCCATCGGTCGCTTCGTGGTAGTACATGTACTGGTTGCTATCGACAGGCTCGTACAACTGCCCTTTACTCGAGTAGATGCCGAATTGTCGAAACATGGCTTCCATTCCGAACGTTCGCGCCTCATCGGGAATGATAGGCACGATCCGTTCGCCAATCCCTTTGTCTTTCAGCAGAATCGTCAGAGCCTGGGCGAACGCCATGGTCGTCGAGACGTCACGGTCACCGCTGCCCTCGAGAATTTTGGCAAACGCTTCCAATGATGGAACCGGCAGCTGCTCATCGGTCGGCATTCTCGCCGGCAGGTATCCCCCCAACTCTTTCCGGCGTTCCTGCAGGTATTCGATTTCGGCACTATCTTCCGGCGGCTTATAGAATGGTGCATCCTTCACCTCGTCATCGCCGATCGGAATTCCAAATCGCGATCGAAACTCGCGAAGTTCGTCCTCGTTGGCTTTCTTCATTTGATGGGCGACATTGCGGCCTTCGCCCGCCTCGCCCAAGCCATAGCCTTTGATCGTCTTGGCCAGAATCACTGTGGGCGATCCTTGATGTTTCACCGCAGCGTCGTAGGCCGCGAAAACTTTCTCGGGATCATGCCCGCCGCGCCGCAGTTTCTGAAGTTGCTCGTCAGACAGATGATCGACCATTTCCAGCAGTTCCGGGTCGACGCCGAAGAAATGCTCTCGAATATACGAGCCTGGTTCGACAACGTACTTCTGGTACTGGCCGTCGACGACTTCGCCCATGCGATTGACCAGTAAACCGTCCTCGTCGTCTTCCAACAGCGGATCCCAGTCGCCGCCCCAGATCACCTTGATGCAGTTCCAGCCCGCGCCCCGGAACGCAGCTTCTAACTCCTGAATGATTTTTCCGTTGCCCCGCACCGGTCCGTCGAGACGCTGCAGATTACAGTTCACGACGAAAACAAGATTGTCCAAATTCTCGCGCGAGGCCAACGTTAACGCGCCCAAGGTTTCCGGCTCATCGACTTCGCCATCGCCCACATAACACCACACCCGAGATTGCGAGGTATCGAGAATCCCGCGATCCCTGAGATACCGCAGAAATCGGGCATGATAAATGGCGGTAATCGGCCCCAAACCCATCGACACCGTCGGAAACTGCCAGAAATTCGGCATCAGCCACGGGTGCGGATAGGAAGAAAGCCCTGTCCCAGGAGGAAGTTCTCGCCGGAAGTTCATCAAGTCTTCGTCAGTAATCCGACCTTCCAAATAGGCCCGTGCATACATTCCCGGCGACGCGTGGCCCTGAAAATAAACCAAATCGCCGGTATGGTCGTCCGCCCGAGCATGAAAGAAATGATTGTAGCCGACTTCGTACAACGTGGCTGACGAGGCATACGTTGAAATATGGCCGCCAATACCACTGTGATCGCGGTTCGCCCTGACCACCATGGCCATCGCGTTCCACCGGATTATGCTCTTGATGCGCCGCTCGACGTCTCGATTGCCTGGATACCGCGGTTGGTCATCCTTGGGAATCGTGTTGATATACGGTGTATTCGCCGTGAAAGGTAGCGTCACACCACGCAAGTACGCACGATGCTGAAGCAACGTTAATAGTTTTTGTACCTGGTCTGGCCCATGCCGGTGCAATAAATCGTCCAGCGAATCAAACCACTCTTCCAATTCCGCCGGATCGACTCGTTGCAAGTCTTCCGCAGTTGCGGACATATCCATTCCTATACCTTCCCCTTCGTTATGCGGAGCTTTCGCCCCGTCCAACAGTAGCTACCGCAGACATAAGCAAGTGCTGCGGACTGTCGAGAGAGTTTTTAATGGTCACTGATGTTTCGAATCGGCTTCCGAGCGATAACTGATTTCAGCAGCTGGTCAGCCGAAACTGATCACATGCCAGCGCAATCGATCGACTTGTGGATCACTCGACTTCGCAGGCTCGCGAACTAGGACTCCATTCGGAGCCCGCATTACCAGCTATGGCGAGTCGACGCTGGCGAGGAGCAAGAATCTACCACCGACGTAAAACAGTGCTAATTATTACGGACACAATCAGCCGGGGCAATCTGGCTCCTCGCAGTTTCGCATTTTAGGCTACCTTACGTAACTTTTTGTCCTCCTCAATAATCCCGATTCCCATTTGTGGACCTCGGGATGGACCGAGCGCAAGTTCCTGATAGCGATTCTCGCAACCGCACTCCTATTCTTTTCGTTCTCTCCAGAAATTTCAACAAATTCAGTTGTCTAAATTGTCAAAATTTATCATAAACAACTAGGGGAGCCCCATTCGACCGAACGGGGCCCAGTTCCAAAGAACGGCTCAAAGAACCGAACTCGCCCACGACAAAACCGCATCCGGATCGCCGTCATGTCCGAGAAACCAATTCGGATCACGGGACACAGATTTCTACTCGATTGGCCCGAGGCCTCTGGCCGCCCATCGGCCGCAGAGATATCCAACACCGGCCCCCAAACTGTCAATTCGCCCATCCGTAATCGTATGACCGCAACGGACGAACCGCGAATCGGAGATTGGACCGCGCCCCTTTTTGAGACGAAAATCGAGTTCCATCTCTGTGAGTCGTTTTTGGCAAAACGCGCTGCCGAATCAATCCTTGCCGAATCTGTGGAACAAGATGTCAACCAACGATTCGCCTTGCAACAGTCCAAGATGGCGAGCCAACCTCACGCCGATCGCTCGAAACCATACTTGCATCCCATTTTGAATCGGAAGCAGGAGTTCCATCTGTTTCGCAAGATGCACTTTCTGAAGTTTCAGGCAGACAGGCTGCGGAGCCGGCTGGATCCCGACGCTTTCTCAATGGAATCGATTCAGAGGTTTTACGGTCTGTTGGGGAATGCCGATGCCTTGCGCAACCTGATAGCTCAATGTAACCTAAGGCTTGTCGCATCAATTGCACGGAGGTTTGTCGGGCGTGATCAAACCTTGGACGAAACGATCGCCGAAGGGCATCTGCCGCTCATCCGTGCCGTGGAGATTTTCGACTTCAAGCGCGGCACACGATTCAGCACTTATGCGACATGGGCCATCCGAAACAGTTTGCTACGATTCCAATCCAGGAATCGACGACGGAATAAGATGGTGGAAAGCGATACTCATCTTTCGTCAGAGGGACTGGCGGTGATGTCCCAGGATCCCGCTCAGTTCTTTCAGCAGCAGGAACTACGGGAGTCGATCGGCCTGGCTCTGACTTCCCTGGAACAGCGCGAGCAGCGCATCGTGGCAAAGCGTTTTGGCTTGGGGGAGTTCAACGAGCCCCTGAAATTTCGAGAAATTGCCGAAGAGCTGCATATCAGCACAGAACGAGTACGACAATTGTTGGCGAAAGCCCTAATCAAATTGCGCCAGTGCTTAGATGCCGATTCCGACAAGCGCCTTCGAACGCGACTGATTCCTGGGTAAGAAGTTACGTCATTTCAGGACGATCTTGCCTCGATTCGGTCAATTCATTACGTTGTCGCCCGATCCTCGCGGACCCGAGCAGCCGCTGGGCCCGATTGTCGATCTTCGGAACCCCGTAAGGAGGCGGGAATGCAAGTCAGGCACATCGCGTCAACAGGCGTTACGGCTGTTGTCGTCATCGTCGCAATCGTCGGCGGTCACTTAGCAAACCGATGGGATCATCCCAGGTTTGCAAATGAATTCGACCAATCTCGGCCCCTATCGGGTTTCGCTGCCCACGCGGCCTCAAACTCCGCCTTGTCCGAAGACTTCGCAGGAACATTTCATCTGAGAGACCTGGGGGCTTTGAAAGGAAATGTCTCAGGCATTCAGTACTTCCCGGAAGTATTGCAACCCGGCATCGCGAAGCTGATTCCCACCGGGAATGAGGCCGAAGATGACGCAAACCAAGCCGACTTATTGGCGTTCGATCGCAATCCTCAAGAAATGCCACCACTCGTTGTCGACAACGACGATGAAATCCAATCAGCACCGGCGGAATTGTTGCCTCCCGAAGACGCATCGCACATGGATTTGCGTCCGGGCCATTTCGACGCAGAGATACGAGATTTGATTCAACAAGAGCTACCCAATGCCACCGCAGAGGAGCAGAATATCTGGTTCGACGAGCTAAAGGGCTTGCCGCCGAACGCCGTTCGCGACATTCTGCGGCTTCGCTCGAGAATCAGTCGACCACGGGCCCGATTTCCAGCCCCATTGACCGACTCGCAGACCGACGATTCTCAAGGGAGAGACCAGCCGTTGGTTGAACCTCCTCGACATGGAACACCCCACAGTGGTCCTGGCCTTTCTCCGACCCTCGTTGCCGTTCTCCAGGCTCGCGACGTCATACTCAATAATATCTCGAACGCCGACACCATTGGTTTCAAAAGAACACGAGTTGTCTACGAAGACCTCAACTACGGTCTGTTCGAATTCGTCGGCGCACCGGATCCCGCTGAAGAAGAGGAACAACAGCGCCTCGCGATTGGCATTGGCTCGCGGATTGCCGCAACGCTCATTGATCATTCCCCCGGTCGCCTCTCTTCCACATCTCGCGATCTCGATTTGGCCATCGAAGGACCTGGGTTCTTTCAAGTTGAACTCCCCAACGGAAACAAGGCCTACACACGCGCGAGTACCATGACACTCGATTCCGACCGAAACATCTGCCTGATGCCCTCTTCGAGTCAATGGCGTCTATCTCCAACACTCACGATTCCCGAGGGCACCATTGCCGTACAAATAGCGGCCAACGGAAACGTCTCTGCGGCGTGTATCGAAAACGATGAAACAATTGAGGTCGGCGAAATTCGACTGGTTCGGTTCATCGATCCGGCAGCTTTGCAACCATTGGGCAAGAATCTGTTTCTCGAAACTTCCGGCTCGGGCCCTGCGATGACCGGGCAACCCGGTACCACCGGCTTCGGGTCAATTCGCCAAGGATTCGTCGAGGAATCCAACGTCGATCTTGAAGTCGAATTAAGAAATCTTGAGCGACTGAAGACTCAACTGAGTGCCATCGCGACGGCGAACGGCCTCAATGCCGCAATCGACACGGCATCTCGCGGTTCTGCACCAGGCGCCGAAGGATGGGCATCCCATCCTGCTTCGCCAGGGCATAACGGCTTACCCGTTCGGTAAGTGGCGAAGAACACTGACCGACAGCCGCCGAATTAACGCCCCTTGACCAAGCGGCTAATCGATTTGAATTCTTCGGTGCCGGCGACTTCGCACCATTCGAACAGGACGGATTCTGTTGTCGTCACGACTGCTCCGGATGACGACATTCGATCGAGTGCCACTTGCCAGTCAAACTTGCTGCGGCTCGCCACGGAATCCGCAACAACGAAAACTTGGTATCCAAGACCCAGCAAATCGAGAACTGTCTGCAGGACACAAACGTGGGCTTCGATTCCCGCAACGACAACTTGATGGCGATCGTCTGACCGTTCGGCAGCGCCCGGCCAATTCAAGACTTCCGCGCAGCTGAATCGCACTTTTTCCGGGACGGCCCCCAATGATTCGGCGATCGCCTTGTCTGTCGAACCAAGTCCTTTTGGATACTGCTCGGTGGCAAATACCGGGACATCAAGAAGCTGGGCACCCTGGATCAACCGGCCGCAATTCTCGACGATCAGATCGCGCACCGGGATATGCGGCAGCAACTTTTCCTGAACGTCCACAATCAGCAGTTGGCTGTTCTCACGGCAAACCAGCTCGCGGCTTCGAAGATACTCAGGGTTCTCTTCGTTCATAGCGGTTTCTATTTCATCTATTCGGAATCGACAAACACCCACGATCGGCAATACCACGCTCCGGTGGAGTTTGCACATTCAATTATCACGACTGCGACGTCGCGTCACTTGGATGCTTGCCCAAGAATAACCAGACACCGCCTCAACGAGAAGGCTATCAATGCGGATCGTCATTCATTTGTTCGACCGGCTTCTGGCAGTCATCTGATTGCGAAGGGCGGCACGGAAGCGCTCATTCCAATTGGTCGATCGATTTGGGCCAATCGGCCTTCAACAAGCGCGACAGCGACCGGTCGGCCAGCACCTTTCCGCCGGTCTGGCAGCGAGCACAGTAATTAGTTTCGTTCGATGCATACCGAATCCGTTGAACCGGCGACTCGCATACGGGGCAGGGCTTTCCATATTTCCCATGAACGGCCATGTCAGGGTGAAACGCGGTCACCTTTTCCGGGAAGCTTTCACCCGCTTGTTCACGTAAGCGAGTGATCCAAAGTTCGAGTGTTTCACGAACGGCCAGGTACAGCCGCTCGATTTCTTCATCAGTCAAGCGATTCGTCGTCTTGACCGGCGAAAGCCGAGCACAATGCAAGATCTCATCGGAGTAAGCGTTACCGATGCCGCTGAACAAAATCGGATCGGTCAATGCCCGCTTCAATGTGTGGTTTCGCAGCTGCAATTGAGATCGGAATTCAGGCAAATCTGCAGCCATCACGTCGATCCCTCCCGGATCGTGGTCCAGCAGGTTCTGTGTGCCCCGAACAACATGCAAGGACGCACGACGCTCGGTACCGGCTTCCGTAAGTAACAAGCAACCGGAATCGAAATCGAACGCTGCCAGGTTTTGCTTGCTCCGTAACGGAGCGCTATCGCTGCGCCACCGTAGCCGGCCGGCGATCATCAAATGCAACACCAACCACACGTCGTCTTCCAACCCGATTGCGATTCGTTTGCCCAGTCGACGTAGCTCCGCGACACGCCGGCCGAAGGAATCTTCAATCGGCGGTTCAGCAGTTCGCAAGAGAAATGGACTTGCAATCCGGACCCCGTTCAGTCGCTCTCCACGAATCCGACTTTCGAGCGATTCCAAATAGACTGTGATATCAGGGAGTTCCGGCATGAACGCCAATTCTATACTGATGTCAGCTTTCCGTCACACATCATGGAAGAACCCTGAAATCTCTGAACCCGATCTTGCCTCGCCATCTCCCGCTCACGATCCTCACGTTCGGAGTCAAATCAATTCGTCCATTGTTGAGCCATCTCAAGACAGTTCCCGCTTGACGTCAAAGATTTTGGTATTTGAGACTCCAGCAAATGGCTCTAATGCTCAGTACCGCACCAACCGAATCTGCGTTGCATCGCAGCGCAGCGGCATTCAGAATTGACGCAAGCAAACCGGTGGAGCAAACAATGGCAGAGCCAGGGATGGGATAATCTCGATGAAGTATGAATTGGCTATCTGGGATTTTGACGGCACATTGGCTGACACTTTGAAGACCGGCCTGCAATTCTTCAACGAAAGTGCTGCGCGTTACGGCTTTCGGCCTATTGATGATCCTGCGTCAGCACGTAATATGACAACTCGCGAATTCCTGAAGTTCCACAGGATTTCTTTTTGGCTGGTTCCCAAACTCTTTCGTGAGTTTACAGCCTGGCAAAGTCATCACATTAATCAAATCTCGCTCTTCGCTGGGATCCAAGAAGTCGTCCAACGATTGCATGCCTGCGGCTGCAAACTGGGAGTGGTCTCGTCGAACTCCGAACCCAATATCCGAACATGTCTCGAAGTCAATCAGGTAGCGCAGAACTTTGGATTTGTCACCGGTTATTCACGATTGTTCGGTAAGAAACGCGTGCTGAAAGTCGTATTGAAACGATACGGCGTAGCGGCCAACAAAGTCGTTTACGTTGGCGATGAAGTACGCGACATTGAGGCCGCACGCGCCGCCGGGGTCAGCGTGGCCGCAGTTGCCTGGGGATTCAATTCGGCCCCAACACTGGAACAATCTTCGCCGGATTACCTGGCCCATGATCCAGCTGAAATGATGAGCATCGTCGAGAGTTGGATGTGAAACCTCAGAGCACTAACTTCGCAAATTCTTAACAGAACGAGTTGAGAACGGTATGGGAAACTCCCGAGATATCGATTCTCACACACAATTACCCAGCCAATCCCGGAGTTGCTTCGATTTTTGGCGACCATGGCGGTTTGTCTGACCTATGCTTAATCGGTCTTCAACCCCCCAAGGTGCAAACATGTCCCACGAATACTCGTTCTACGACAGCCGTCGCGTTGTGTTTGTACGGTTTTTTGATTCCGTCGACGCAGAAGACATTCAACAATTTATGCAAAGCCTGCTCACAGATCTTCGGGCGCTGAACAATGCCCGAATTCTCTGTGAGGTTTCGAACTCGATCCCCGACGCCATTCATGCACCTCAAATGCAGACGGTTGTCTCCTTTATCAATGACCGCATTGACGCATTTTCGGGAATGAAATGGGCAACCGTTTCGTCGAGCCTGCTCAATTTCGGAATCTCCAGGATGGCCGGTGAGCTTTCGAAACTATTACCGATCGAGTATCAGACCTTCTCCAGCCTCAGTCTCGCCTGCAACTGGTTGGCAGTGCCACCAAGTATCATCGCGTCTGTTGAGGACCAGTTGTTGGCCAATTCATCCCACGCGCGATCGGAATCCTGCCAGTAGCAGCCAACGATTGCTTTTCGATTCACGCCTCGCAGCGCTTTTTGGTGGCCACACCAAGAAGGCGAGTATTGAAAGTCGCCGCTTCGATTCGAGCGTTGTTCGAACACGTGTCGCCACCCTGCCTCGCTGGCATACTGGATCAAGCAGTGTCAAACCGCACTTCGATGGCAAAGGAAACGGGTGATTGCTCTTGTCAGAAGCCTCACACCAATCGTGGCAAAATGATGAAAGTCTCCCCACTTCAGCACTGTAGAGCGGTTTACTTTTCTCGAGGGCGTTGCTGGCTCGTGGGAGCCAGCTATTATGGGACAAAACGCGATTTTCGCGGCCACAAGTCAGCGTAATACGCTGTAGCCATCGTATGTATTGGAGTATGACCTTCCCGTCTTTGGAGACTCACGATCCATCGATATGATAATGCGATGACGATCATCATCCTCGGAGCAACCGGTTTCATAGGCTCGCATGTCATGCGGTGCGCGATGAGCCGGGGGCATGACGTCATCGGCACGACAAGATCGCGCGGAACTAACGATTTGGTGCCCTTTGATCTTGCGCACGACCGCATCCACGATCGCATCGACTTTGCGCGCATCACGAACGGCTCAGTTTGGGTCATCAATACAATTACTTTTGGCGGCGTCGATACTTGCTTCCGCAACCGACAGCAAAGTCACCAGGTCAACGTCGAGCACACACAGATACTCGCTGACGACATTAGCTCGGTAAACGCTCGTCACGTCTTTTTGTCGAGCAGTTATGTCTTTGACGGAACCTCCGTCCCGAATTGTGAAACCGATGAATTGTCTCCATTGAACGACTATGGGACGCACAAAGAGCTCATTGAGAACTACCTGAAGGACAATTCGCCGGAATCGATCGTTCTGCGTTTCGATAAAGTTGTCGGAAATCGCCAAGACGAAAATCACTTGCTTTCGGATTGGCATACCGCGAGTCAGGCGGGTAAACCAATTCTGTGTTGGAATGGGCAAACACTTTCGCCGACATTAGTCGACGACGTCGCATTGGCAATCTGTCTGGCCTGTGAGAACGAATTGTCCGGCCTCTATCATGTCGCCAATCCCGAGAACTTTTCTCGATTCGAAGTCATTCAGCAGTTCCTCAATGCCGCGGGAGCCGACAATGACGTTTGCAACGTCGACGCCGAAGCCTTGGGATTCGCTGACAAGCGCCCGCTCAAATCCTGGCTCGATCCGTCACGGTTCATTGCCGCTACCGGAATGAATTTCACGCCCGTTTCCAAGATCATTTCGACATTTCTGGCCTGAATCGAAGGCACGAAAAACTGGCCTTGGCAGGCAAAGAATGTTTAGTTATTTGCTCAAAGCTGCATCAGGCACCTTCCGAAGCATGACTCTTAAAGTGATCACCCACGAGATCAACGACACGAAAACGATTGAACGCAAATCTCGTCCGTTCGAGAAGGCCCCCTCGAATCCTGGACGGTTAGCCGGTGTCGACTCTTCGCGGATGCCATCCACGCAAAAGAAAGCCTTCAGCGACGAGGTAGTGTGTGATGGCTGAACCGACCCTCGCCGTTGTGATGCCGAATTACAATCATGCCAAGTATTTGCCACGAGGCATCGAAGGCATCCTCAATCAAACCCGGCCGCCGGATGAGTTTCTAATTCTTGATGACGCCTCGACCGACAACAGCGTGGAAATAATCGAGTCGTACGCCAAAGATTCGCCGACCATTCGACTCGTCCGTCATTCACAAAACCAGGGTGTCGTCGCTGCGCACCAAACTCTGTTTGATCTCGCCACAGCAGACTATGTTTATCCGGCCGCCGCCGATGACGATCGTTATCCGAATTTCTTCGCGTCGACACTTTCGATGGCGGAGCAATATCCGCAAGCGGGCATCATTTTCGGCAAACTAGTTGTCCAAAACGAACGGGGAGAGGAGATTGACGAAATCGGCGTCACGCGCTGGCAGGAACCACTGTTTGCATCCCCGGAGGTTTACCGACGTGACTACCTTGAGGGCGAATTGGCCTCGCATTCGGTCTCTCCCAGCATGATCTTTCGGCGGGAAGCTTTTGCAGAAGTCGGATGGTATCGCCCAGAGCTTGGATCCTGGACCGATACATTCGCCGCGCGCGCAATGGCCCTGAAATATGGAGCCTGCTACGTTCCCGAACGATTTGCCATTTGGCACAAAATGGCCGAGGGATTTAGCGCCGCCACTCGAAAAGACCCAAGGCAGATGCTCGACATAATCGCGACAGCTGAACAACTTATGACCAGCCCCGAATTCGCTGATCGCTTTCCGGCAGATTACGTCCAACGGTGGAGCCGCGAATACCGCAAGCTGGCGATTTGGAATTACTGGCTAGGAGACGACTCGCAAAGCGCTACCAATCGACCGCCGTTCTTGGTGCGCAATTTCCAACGTCTTCCGCGCACTTTAGAGGCGATTCGCCTGGCGTTTTACCGTGGACAACCAAATCGCCAAAGGCGAGGGGGCGCGGATGCCGCCAGCAACTAATGACCCAAATCCGACGCGGGGTCCGCTGCGGCGTTTTGTCAATCGCCTGGAGGTCGATCGGGCTGTATTCTTCGCGCTGCTATTACGCGCCTGGCAACTCTTCGGGGGAATGGTCAGCCTGATACTGATCGGGCTGTTCCTGCGACCTGATGTGCAAGGATACTACTATCTGTTCGCCGCACTAATGGGTCTGCAATCATTTTTTGAGCTGGGATTCAATATCGCCATAACGAACTTGAGCAGTCACGAGTGGGCCCGGCTGACTTTGGATGAACACGGGCGGATCGCAGGAGATGAAACAGCACTGTCACGACTGGTCAGTCTGGGACGATTAATCTTCAAATGGTATGGCGTCGCCAGTTTGCTTTTTGTCGTATGCGTCGGAGTCGGAGGCGCTGCGTTCATCGCCATTCGGCCCGCGACTCCTGAGTTCTTGCCGCAGATCGGTGAGACCGCTGTCGATTGGAAAGGGCCGTGGACCGCGCTAGTAATGCTTTCAGGTTTATTGCTGTGGACGTTGCCGTTCAACGCATTGCTGGAAGGTTGTGGCCAAGTTGCAACGGTCTACCGATTTCGCGTCGCGCAAGCCATCTCCGCGAATATTGCCGTTTGGGTTGTCCTCGCCACTGGAGGAGAATTGTGGGCCGCTGCCGCCGCGACAGCGGCTCGGTTAGCGACCGACCTGGTACTGCTCGGCGTACGGTATCGCGAATTCTTTCGACCGTTCCTTTCCTCGTCGAAGAGAGACCGAATGGATTGGCAAACTGATATATTGCCACTCCAGTGGCGGCTCGCTGTGTCCGGCGTATTCGGTTTCTTTGCCTATTACCTGTTTACACCGGTGATGTGGGCCTATCATGGCAAAGTCGTGGCCGGTCAAATGGGAATGACGTGGACGCTCGTCACGACGCTGCAAATGGCAGCGCTGGCCTGGGTGCAAGCGCGCGTTCCCCGATTCGGCGTCCTCATTGCTAAGCGTGATTTCCCCGAATTGGATCGCATCTTCAAACGTCTTACGGCGATTTCTTTGGTCGTCGTCATCGCCGGCTCGCTTGGAATCTGGTGCTGCATCCTTCTCCTCAATCAATTCGCACCAAGTTTCGCAGTGCGCTTATTAGACCCACTGCCGACGGGATTGTTCCTGCTGGCAATCGTGGTTTACCAAGTCCCCCATTGCCAGGTGTTCTATGTCCGGGCTCATAAACACGAACCATTCCTGCCGGTCAGCATTGTGGCAAGTTCCGCAATCGGAGCTTCGGTTTGGTGGCTGGGGGCAGAATGGGGCCCAGTTGGCGCAGCGACCGGTTATTTGGCAGTGGTGACACTGATCATCCTTCCGTGTCACACATACCTCTGGCAACGTTGCCGCAAACAACAGCCGTCAAACGATACGATGGAATGACGGCAGCAGGCTTCCAGTGGCGAAGCACCCAAGAAAGATTCTTAGATCCGTTTCTAATCGCTCATTGCGCGCAATCAGGTTACGTGCAGCGCAACAAAAGCAAACGCGTGCCATTCTAGGAATGACTATCGCGACAAGAACGCCACGACCTGTCCGACATCAACCGGCAGGCTGACATCTTCAAATGTCGGCAGAGTGAGAACTCGGGCTTCCAAATTCTCAGCATCGAAGGCGAGCCAGTTCGTACTCGGAACAACGGATCCCTCGATGATGTTTTTGTAAAGCTTCTTCAAATTGGGACGGTTGCGAACTTGAATGACATCGCCGGCCCGCAACCGGATTGACGGAGTGCTGACCGTTCGCCCATTTAACTGAAAGTGCGCATGAACCGCACCTTGGCGGGCCTGCGGTCGAGTCACGGTCAACCCCGCACGCCGAATCACGTTGTCGAGTCGACGTTCGCAAAGAATCAGCAGCTGCTCACCGGTATTGCCTTTGAGCCGTCGTGCCTGGTCAAAATACTTACGCAATTGCCGCTCGCGCAACCCGTAATAGTACTTGATCTTCTGCTTCTCACGCAGAGCCATGCCGTAGTTACTTACCTTCCGGCGGCGTTGGGCCATCCCTGGGGGATACTCTCGTCGTTCGAAGGTACGGGCAGCACCGGCGCTTTCAAACACCAAGGCGCCAAGGCGACGATTAATACGACCCTTCGGTCCAACGTAATGTCCCATTCAATCCTCTCCGGACTACAACCGGCCGGAACAAAGCGACGTCGCACCATGCGACGGTTCCGCCGTAAACGAGTTTTGGCATGACAATTTGCCTGTACCGACAGCGCGTACCGAGCGGGCCGGTATCGAAACAGTGAATTTACTGAGGGAAAATCGGAATTGCAACCCAGCCACACCCCAGATTCGGTCCGGGGCCTAACATGAAGTCGACAAAAACCTTGAGACGACAAGACGCTGCGACGCTCGCGTTTGATTAAAACAGGACTAGCTGCGGTATCAGGGCTATCACTCGACTCAATTCTGCTCTCGATTCGGGAAGCGAGTTGGATCAGTTCTCTTTGGAGTCCCGCCAAAACCGGGGCTATAATGAACACCAGCGTAAAGACGCAGACTTTGAACAGACTGAGTAAAGGTCGGCTGATGTCACGCCGAATCAGTCTTCCTGCAAGTCCGATCGGACGTGATTCATGCTCGTTCGCGTTCTCTCACTGATACCGATTGTGGTGTGTCTCGCGGCTGCGGGAAACGCCGACGAAATACGATTCGAACGCGACATCCGGCCGCTCCTCTCAGATCGCTGCTTTTCGTGCCATGGAAACGACTCCCAACAACGGCGGGCTGGACTGAGGCTCGACACTTACTCAGGCGCCACAGCCGCAAGATCTGAGTCGCGCGCCGCAATCATTCCAGGGAATCCGACCGAAAGTGAACTGATTCGACGAATTACGTCCCCCGATCCCGCGTTGAGAATGCCACCGGTCGAAATGGGGAAGTCTCTCGGTCGCGAAGAAATCCGAAAACTGACAAGCTGGATTCAGGAGGGCGCCCGTTACGAAATCCATTGGGCGTTCCAACCACCCCAGGCAGAACGACCTCCACGCGTTGAGAATCGCGATTGGCCGCGTGGAGCGATTGACCATTTTGTCCTGGCGCGTCTTGAAAAAGAGGGGCTAACTCCTGCGCCAACGGCCGATCCCAAAGCGTTGCTGCGGCGACTGTCATTTGACTTGATCGGCCTACCTCCAACACGCGATGAACTGGCCTCGTTTCAGCACGATTGGGTCAGACACCCCGAAGCGGCATGGTCCGCTGCCATTGATCGGCTCCTGTCATCCCCAAGACTTGGAGAAAAATGGGCCCGTTGGTGGCTGGATTTGGCCCATTACGCCGACACCGACGGATACACGATCGACTACGATCGCCCTCACGCTTGGCGCTGGCGTGACTGGGTGATTGACGCGTTTAATCAAAATCAGCCGTTTGACCAATTTACTTTGGAACAGATTGCAGGCGACCTCATTCCCGGTGCAACAACCGGTCAATTGATTGCAACGGGATTCTTTCGCCAGACACTCAGCAACCGTGAAGGCGGAGCAAATCTCGAAGAGTTTCGAGTGCAAAAAATCGTCGATCGCACAGCCACCTACGGTGCAACTTGGCTGGGCCTCACTCTTGAATGCGCACAGTGCCACGATCACAAATTTGATCCCATCACACAGCGCGAATACTACGAGTTGTATGCGTTCTTCAATAACGCCGACGAAATCAATATCAACGCACCGCTCCCAGGAGAACAAGACCGCTTTGACAGGGCGATTGTGGTTTATCGAAGGCAATGGGCCGAGTTGGTTGCTCCCGTTCAGCCAGATTTGAACGCTCTTATGCGTAAATGGGAGCAAATGATGCGATCGGCAGAGCGAGAGCCGGGCGTGGACTACAAACGGGATCGCGCCCTCGAGTTGTTGGGAATCCTCTGGGGGGCCGGTCAGGGAGAGGGGCAGCTTGAAGGAATTCGTATCACTCGCATTCCGGGAGCCCAGCGGACTCAACGTCAAGAAGAACGACTGCTGACTTATTTCCTCGCTCGAGGGGAACTTGGGCTCGAAAGGGAATTCGACAAACTGAATCTATTGGAACTCAAGAAACAGATCGACGCACTCGATAAGACTCTACCGCCAATCAGCCGTCCGCAGACGCTTCAGGCCGCGATGTTTCCGAGGCAAACCCATATCGGTCGACGAGGCGATTTTCGATCTCCCGGTGAGCCCGTAACACCAGGGACTCCCCAATTCCTTCACCCATTGAGTTCGAGTGGTCTGCCGGTTACGCGACTTGATCTTGCCCAGTGGACAATTTCGGAACAGAACCCACTCGTCGCCCGAGTTTTGGTGAACCGAATATGGCAGGAATTGTTTGGACGCGGGCTCGTCGCGACGCCCGAAGATTTCGGAAGTCAGGGCGGCCCGCCGACTCATCCCAAACTGCTCGACTGGCTAGCCGTCGAATTTGTGCGCAGCGGCTGGAATCTCAAGCATTTGCTGCGAACTCTGGTGAACTCGGCCACATACCGCCAGTCCTCAAACATGACGGCGGAACACGTCCAACGAGACCCCGACAATATCCTTCTCTCACGATCGACTCGCCAACGGATGCCTGCGGAATTGATTCGCGATGCGGCACTCGCAGCAAGTGGGATACTTGATTCGCGGTTGGGCGGTCCGAGTGTACGACCGCCACAGCCAACTGGAGTTACCGAAGAGGGCAGCTACAACGCCAAGTGGCAGACGAGTACGGGAAGCGACCGTTATCGCCGAGGAATTTACACCTGGATACAACGAGTCACACCCTATGCTCAATTCGCGACATTCGACTTGCCGAATCCCAATCGGTCATGTTCGCGCCGAGACCAATCCAACACACCTCTTCAGGCGCTGACACTCTTGAACGATCCGGTGTTTGTCGAAGTTTCGCGAGCACTCGCTGGACGCATCATTCGCGAAACACATGAATGGGATCATTCCGAGAAACTCCGTTACGTATACCAGGTCTGCCTTGCTCGGGACCCGACGCAAACCGAACTGGCCCACCTGTCGAAGTTTGTCAATCAGAGAACAGCAATCCACGCATCACGTGGCGGCAGCCTCTCCCAGCAAAAACCTCTCCAACGCATCGAGCCAGCGGAGTTTTTGGCATGGGTCGATTTGGCAGCCGTAATGCTAAATCTGGATGAATTCATCACCATCGAGTGATCTATGAACCCGACGACATTCCCGACGACCCGCCGCGATCTATTGACGCACACTTCGTATGGTTTGGGTGGAATTGCGCTGTGGCACTTGATGTCGCAAGAAGGCCGAACAACTTCGACTCCCTCGACAGCGAGACGTGCGAAGAACGTGATTTTCCTTTTTATGGCAGGCGCTCCCTCGCACCTCGATTTATTCGATCCGAAGCCGGAATTGACAAAGCGACACGGCCAACGAGCGCCGGAACATCTTTTGGAAGGGCTCAACGATCCGGTCGTCAAAGCGTCGCCGACATTGTTTGCCAGCCCGCGAGAGTTTCGGCCCCATGGCACAACCGGGATCGAGATTTCTGACTATCTTCCCGGCATTGGATCGATGGCAGATGACATCTGCCTCATCCGGTCGATGTTCACGCACACAAATGTGCATGACCCTGCCCAACTATTGTTCAATTGCGGAAACACACTGTTTGGTCATCCCAGCATGGGATCGTGGATCACCTACGGATTAGGCAGCGAATCGAAGAATCTCCCCGGCTTCGTCGTTCTCACATCGGATTCCGGCAACGGAATCTGTGCAGGGTCGAATGTTTGGTCCAACGGATTTCTGCCTTCTCAATACCGGGGAGTCACTTTTCGGCATCAAGGCGATCCGATTCTGAATATCTCAAATCCAGAAGGCGTTTCTCGTGCCGACCAGCGATCGCGCCTGAATATGATTCGCCGGTTGAATCGGCAGCATTTGACCGCTCAGGGTGACCCGGAAATCGAGTCCCGCATTGCATCATACGAGTTGGCGTTTCGCATGCAGAATGCCGTGCCCGAATTGACGGATTTCACTTCGGAATCTCGACGGACGCTCGAAATGTACGGCCTGCACAACGACGTCACCAAACCGTTCGGAGCCAATTGTCTTTTGGCTCGAAGAATGGTGGAACGTGGAGTCAGGTTTGTCCAAGTTGTGCATTCGAATTGGGATCACCACTCGAATCTCAACGTCAAATTGAAAGTTGACTGCGACATGGTGGACACCGGCTGCGCGGCCCTGATTCGAGACTTGAAGCAGCGAGGCTTGCTCGACGAGACTCTGGTCGTTTGGGGTGGCGAGTTCGGGCGTACGCCGATGAATGAGGTACGCCGCGGAATCAATCCCGGCCGCGAAGGGCGTGATCATCACCCATACGCGTTTTCGGTCTGGATGGCCGGCGGCGGAGCCAAGCCCGGCACAGTTGTCGGCAAAACCGACGACCTCGGATACAACGCCGTCGACGACCGCGTGCACGTGCACGATCTGCACGCCACAATTTTGCATTGCCTGGGGGTCGACCACGAGCGGCTCACCTATCGGCATCAAGGACGCGATTTTCGGTTGACCGACGTCCATGGCAACGTGGTGACAAGTGCACTCGCGTAGCGCTGGAGACTAGTCGAATCGGCGGAGTTCCCTGACCAGGCTTGCTCGCTGCGCCGAACTCTTCAGGCTCACCCTTCGATACTTAACGCTGCTTGATTGATAGTCACACCCAGCAATGCATCCAAATCCTCCGGATGGACAATCCACCCGCGGCAATTTGGGCTGTTGCAGCTGCAGGCGACGGTATTCGCAGCAGGCCAAGCGTAGTCGATGGTCAATTCCTCTTCAGGCTGAATTGGCCGCTTCGCTTCAACAACGACCGAAGGTGGTGTCGCTATGGATGCATCCGACTCCAAGATCACCAACTGGCAATTGGGATCGCAACAATGGTTCAGGAACCGAAATGGGCGATGCGGTTCCAAAGAGAGCGAACCACCTAAGTCGATGCAGTAATCCGACGTGAAGTCCGGATCATCGATAATATCTCCACCGACTTCACCGACAATCTCACCTTCCGCAATATAGCGGGTCGCAAAAACGCCTATTCCATGGATTGATTTGTCGAAGCGCTCAACCGCACTTCTGTGGTCCATCACTGTTGTCATTGTTCCTTCCTTACAATCTTTCAATGCCCACAAAGCGGGCGCGAATTGTCGTCGAATTAAGGGCGACTGGACTGGTGGATGGCCGGCTTCGCGCGATACCGGCCCGATAGAGTCATAGGCACTCATTCTGGAGATTAATCGTTCCCCAAAACGGTCAGCCAACGCGAATGATTTAGCGATTCCGCCAAGAAACTTCAATCGAAGTTTTATGAAAAAATCTGCGGCAGTGCCGCAATCGCACGGAATTGCGGCATCGACAAATCGGTTTCCACGGGTACGCGAGGAATATCATAGGGATCGAACTCGTCGAGCCGACTATACCCGCCATAATAACTGAAAGCCCAGCGAATACCGTTCCCTTTCAAAAGCTCACGCGTCGTTTCGTTGAATGCATTTCGACCACCGACTGGATAACTGAGCGAATCAATCGTTTCCCCGAGTTCGACTTCGATTCGTTGCTTCGACCCAACGATTTCACGTTCTTGAGATGCCGCTTCGAGATTCGCCAATATCGGATGCGAAACGGTATGGGCACCGATCGACATTCCGCCGGCACGCATTTCCCGAATCATATCCCAGTTCATCCAGGCCTCAGCAGCAACGCTTTGTGGGCAACGACCGCTTTGGGTCACCGCAGCGAGTCCGTCAAGATAAGCAGCCGTCTCGTCTCCAGGCAAACTCTTATAGATGGTCAACAGGCGATGTATCGTGTCCTGCCGATCCGGATCGTCAAACTCAATCGCTTGCGGCGTCCATTCGGTTGAGGGAATTTGACTGGCAGGGCTATTCCGCACCATCCAGGCAATCTCGTCCCACCACGCCATATGGGGATTATCGAGAAACCCCGTCGCGATGAAAAACACACCTTTGGCGTTCAGCGACTTCAAAATGGGAAACGCCAATTCGTAGTTGTCACGGTAGCCGTCATCGAAAGTGATCATCGCCAGTCGGTCGCCGCGCAATGGACGCTGCGCCGCAATTGAGGACAACTCGTCAATTCCGATGACCTCAAAGTGTTGTTTCAAGAACCGAACCTGACGATCGAATGCTTCAGCCGAAGCACTCCAAATATCCCAATCGAATGACGACCCCGCTGGGTCACCGATGCGATGATAGTTCATCACCAACAAACCATGCCAAGTCGAGGCACGCGTCAACAGCGAGTTACACCCGCTCTTATCAAGCGCCTGGGCGAGAAGCTCCCGTTTCCCCATACGAGCAATCATTCACAGCCCTTTCTGCTGCTGCGCTGCTGTCCGTCAGCGAACCATCTCGCCGGATGGACATCTCTGCGCATAATGCCGCTATTCCTTGGACAAAATCGACATCCGGGCGCATGCGACTCTTCCGAAATCGTAGACTTCGCAATTCTGCCGATTTAGAGCAGTTGACGAATACCCATAGCCGGAACGGCCTAGCGGGTTACGACAAACATAGGACAGAATGCGGTTGTCGCGGGCACGGAACAGCATCATGCGCTGCAGCAGTACCGGAGTAATTGTCCGACTTATGCCGAATCCAACGAATCGTCACGACCAGAGCTTGCCCGTCGGGAACTATGCTGCGTATCTCGTGATATAACCGTGAGAATCGACAGCGAACACTTCGTCGATATTGAAGCGGCTATTCCGACGGTTTGGTTCGATTGGCCGTGAATATACGGGAAGTCGGTCTGCGGTATCGAGACAATTAGAGCGCGATTTCGAAGCACAGGTTGACCGCCGCTGCCGAATCGATTGTAGTAGGAGGATACCGATGCGTTGCCATCCCAACTTCTCCCTACCTCCGCACACCGGCCTACCGAAAAGACTCACCCGATGCAGTTGATCGAAAGTTTCATCCGCAATCCGGTCAAAGTGTCCGTGGCGGTGTTGCTTGTCGTCCTGTTCGGACTGATCGCCTGCCTCAAAATGCCGGTGCAGCTAACGCCCGAGGTGCAGAGGCCAGTCATTAGTATCGAAACCGATTGGCCGGGTGCGAGTCCCCAAGAAGTCGAGCAGGAGATTACGCAGGAACAAGAAAAGCAACTCAAAGGCGTCGAAGGCATGACCAAAATGACGTCGGAGAGCACCGACTCTTCCTCGGAGATTACCTTGGAGTTTGCAGTCGGTACTGACATGCCCGAAGCGTTATTGAAGGTTAATAGCCGTTTGCAACAAGTGCGTGAAAGCCCATTAGATGCCGAAAAGCCCTACATCCGCACATCCGATTTGTCTCGGCGATCGATTGCGGTCATTACCTTTCGCCCACGGGTTGCGTCCGTCGAAGAAATTCGCGACTTCCAGGCGGCGCACCCCAAAACGGCCGAGGCGCTTGAACCGGCCGCACTTTCGGCTAATACCGGGTCTCGACTCAAACGGTTGATTGCGGCGGCTAACACTCATCCGGAAGTCAAAACTCTGCTACCGAAAAAAGTCGATGTTCCCACCTTGAAAAGATTTGCCGAAGACGTCATTCAATCCCGATTGGAACGCGTTAAAGGGGTCTCTGCTGCGAGGGTCCTGGGTGGGCTCGAAGAAGAACTACAGATTACCGTCAATCCCCAACATTTGGCATCGCGTCATTTGCGCATCTCGGATATCCGGCGAGCGCTCCAAGCCGAGAACGCGGACATCTCCGGTGGTGATTTTTGGGAAGGCAAACGTCGAAACGTCGTTCGTACCTTAGGGCAGTTTCGCACTCCCGAAGAAGTCGAAAGCGTCGTCGTCGCACACCGAGATAATTCCCCTGTCTATTTGCGCGACATCGCGAAAGTCAAACTTGGATACAAGAAGCCAAGTTCTATCGCCTTGCGCATCGGTACCGATTCCATCACCGTCTTGGTTTCGCGAGAAACTAATGCCAACGTTCTTGATGTCATGGAAGGGATTCGGGCCGCGATCGACGAACTCAACAACGGCATCCTCAAACGACGCGGCTTGGCTCTCGAACAGGTGTACGACGAAACCGAATACATCTATTCGTCAATTGGAATGGTACGACAGAACATTTTTATCGGCGGCGCTTTGACGATCCTTGTTCTATTACTTTTCCTGCGCAGCGGCCGTTCCACGTTGATCGTCGGTCTGGCCATTCCCACCTGTATCATCGGGACGTTCCTGGTCTTGCATTTGCTCGGCCGAACTTTAAATGTTGTCAGCCTGGCCGGTCTTGCATTTGCCGTCGGAATGTTAGTCGACAACGCAGTCGTCGTCTTAGAAAACATTTATCGCCACTATCAACAAGGCGAGAATCCGGTTCGATCGGCGGTGAACGGAACGCAGGAAGTCTGGGGCGCGGTCGTCGCCTCGACTTTGACGACGCTCGCCGTTTTCTTGCCCGTGTTATTCATCGAGGAGGAAGCGGGCCAACTCTTTCGGGATATCGCGCTGGCCATTAGTTCCGCGGTCGGATTGTCCCTACTCGTCTCCGTCGTGATGATTCCGACAGCGGCGGCAAAAATCCTGCAGGAAAATCGCCGCAAAGCCGGCACGCATCCAGACAACGGGAATGGAAATGGCCGAACGACAAAAGGAACCGGCCTCGATGGGACGACCGAGCTCGTCCATGCGAGCCAAACCGGTCGCAGAGATAGCCGTCTGTTGGGCGCATTCAGTCGGTTTGGAAGCAACTTTGTTGAAACGGTGGTCGGCATCAACTCGTGGTTACAGGGCAGTACCCTACGGCGAGTGTTGACCGTCATTATTTTCTTGCTCGCAGCAGAAGTGATTTGTTTATCGCTGATGCCAAAGGTCGAGTACCTCCCGAACGGCAACCGCAATCTGATTTACGGCTCACTCACATTGCCTCCCGGGTACAACCTGGACCAAATGCGCCAAATCGGAATGCAGATTCAGAACGACCTGAAACCGTATTGGGACGTCGATTTGGACAGCGAATCCGTGAAGGAGTTAGATTATCCGCCAATTGCCGACTTCTTTTACATCGCCTATGGGCGTCAAGTCTTCATGGGTGTGCGAAGCGCTGATTCGATGCGAGCGGGCGAACTGATTCCCTTAATGCGTGAAGTCACCTCTCGCATTCCCGGCGGAATCGGCGGTGCCCGACAATCAAGCTTATTCGCCAGTCGACGCGGTGCCGGTCGCTCAATTGAGATTGATGTCACCGGGCCCGAACTCGAACGACTGGTCCAAATCGGTGGAGACATATTAACCCGAGTCGCTGAAGTGATCCCCGACGCACAGGCGCGACCCGTTCCGAGCCTCGAACTTTCGAATCCCGAAGTGCACGTCATTCCCGATCGCGTCAAAGCGGTCGAAATGGGGCTGTCAGCCGAAGAAGTCGGTCGAACGGTCGACGCGCTTGTTGATGGTGCGCGAGTCGGAGATTACTTCATCGATGGAGATCGCATTGATCTCCGAATTATTGGCGAAGACGACTACGCCAGCCATCAGCAAGATTTGCACTTTCTTCCCCTAGCAACTGCTTCCGGTCACGTCGTTCCACTCGCATCTGTCGCGACCATTATTGCTTCGAGCGGACCGGAGCAGATCAACCACCGGGAGCGGCAGCGCGCTATTACCGTTCAGGTCACCCCTCCGGATGAAATGCCCCTGCAGGACGCCATGGACCGAATTCGCGCTGACATTGTTGCCCCCATCATGGAACGGGGAGACGTCGCCGGCCAATATCAAATTAACTTATCCGGCGAAGCGGACAAACTACAGAAAACCTGGGAGGCCTTGCGCTGGAACGTCGTTCTCGCCGTGTTGATTACCTACCTGCTGATGGCAGCATTATTCGAGTCGTGGCTGTACCCATTCGTAATTATGTTCAGTGTTCCCTTGGGCGCCGCGGGCGGATTCATCGGACTGCAGTGCTTAAATATCTATCTCGTCAGGACGGGGCAGGGAGTCCAGCACCTCGACGTTTTGACCATGCTGGGATTTGTCATTTTGATCGGGACAGTGGTGAATAACGCGATTCTCATCGTTCAACGATCTTTGCAACCGATTCGCGACGGAGTGCCGGCTCGTCAAGCCGTGCTCGAAAGCGTGCGCACCCGAATTCGTCCTATCTTTATGACGACCATGACAACGATTCTGGGCCTCTTGCCGTTAGTACTTTTGCCCGGGGCGGGAAATGAAATTTATCGCGGGCTCGGCAGCGTTGTGCTCGGCGGGCTACTCGTTTCGACAGTTTTTACTCTGGTGCTCGTCCCCACCTTGTTTACGCTAACGATGGACGCTCGCCATTTCCTGCTGAGGCGAAAAGGTCATCCGGCAGCGCGGTCTCAACCGATCCGCGAACGCAAACACGAACCTGCCTACGACCCTGCGCAACATTGATGGAGAAGGCAGCATTTCAATCTCAGCTGGCAATTCTGCGGCCTCGTCGCGTGTTGACGATAACGAGCAACCGCCAGACTCGTCATGAGATGCGACAATGCAAAATCATACGCAAAAGCCAGCGTCGCGCAGTCGAGCGACTTAGCGATGAATCGATTCGCGGCGCTCCTGCGATAACCGTGACGACTCTATCCAATTCTCGGAGAGTCTCCGGGCCTTCGCCCAAGTTCCGCGGGACCAGCGGCTGATTCGATCGAAGTCGTCTTGTCGCAGAGAATTCAACATTTCCGAGGTGGATTGGACAAACGCGTTCCACATCGCTAAGTAGTCTTCCGGACCATTCGCCTGGTCCGCATGCAAAGCAAACGATTGCAGGGCACCATTTTCGACTGTGATGGAGTTACTTGTTTTTTCGCGATTGGCTTTAGCGAGCATCATGTTGGATTCAAAGTCTTCCATCCGGATGAAGTAACGCCGTTGTTGGCCCACATCGGATACATACAGGTCTTGTCGAAAATATCCCGGTTGAATCCCGTGATACGCCAACTCACTTTCATCCAAAGTCAGTTCGAATGATCGCCCGCTTCCATCGACAACATGGTAGGTCCCACACCGAATTCCAGCCGGCAATGGAAAATCGACCCCGCCGAACATCCACAAATCGTCCATTGGGATCTCGTCGATGCTTGATTGGGATAGACGGGAACGACCATGACCGATTCCGGAAAGAATCGTCGCAAACGTGGCACGGATCCTTGCGTCGGTGTTGGTGACCTTATCTCGAACGAAATCAACGGCGGATTGAACGGCGAGACTCTTTTCAGCCGGCTCGGGAATCCGGTCCTCTCGGATCCACTTCGGCAGCGACTTGAAAACGCCCTGAACCGTCGATGGCAGACCGTGGATACTCAGCTGGAGTTGAGCATAAACAGTTGACAACCCCGGTTCGACCGCCGTCGGCTGACGAAGCGCCGTTGTGGGAGACAGGGAGTCCGCCGACGGTTTGTCCGATTCCCAAATCGCGGCAAACGCCCAGGTCGTCATCAGCAATAATGCAACGCGGCACAGCATCCTGATCAGCTTTCATGGTGTTGATTATGACGACAAATCGGTGACGGCGGACCCGGCGCGCAATTGCGTTGGGTCTCGGGCGCAATCCGCTTACCGAGGTGTCGTTGTTTCTCTATCGGACACCCACAACTTTGTCTTTTGCGAAAAGACGACCTGTCAGGAAGAGTGGGAAACCCGTGAGAGATAAATCCGATAATGCGACGCACGACGACTCCATGATGACTGATAGAGTTTCCCTGACCATGATGCTGCGCCTGCTGGCACCTGTTTCTCAGGCAGTTTTCGCGGGAAGAGCATGCCCCATGCGACCGGTGTGGTAGAGTTTTTTCGTTCGGTTCGAGCAATCGCTGATTGCCCGAGCCGGCACAGATTAAGCAGGAAACAGCACCACAGTTTGCGAGCGTGTTGATACTCTCTCATCAATGACAACGATGACCACGCAGTGAATACATGGCTCGCTCAATAATCCCGACCGCTACAACCCCCCCTTTCCTAAGGACCGGAATATGATCGATCATAAGATTTTGATCGCCGCATTGCCCTTAGCCTTGTTCGCATTTTCACAGCTCGACGTTCCCGCATTCGGCGGCGATCCCTGTTATTGGAAAGAGCCCAAACCACCTTTGGTGCGCAATGCATCCCACTACCACAAATGGCGACAACCTGCCTCGCCGCCGTTCAAAGATTGGTGCTACCACAAATGCAAGTGGAAAGACAAATATTGCTGCAATGGTGGTGGATACTACGGCTCCGGATACGGCGGACGCCTCGATTATGCCCCATTTCAATACGACCCGTTACAAGCCACGATTCCGACTCAGTACTATGAGCACGCTCCACCCAAACCACCGCCATATGGTGTTTTCCCATCACATCACCACTATTACATGGGTAGCCCCTACATCGGAAGTCCTTGAAGTTTGATCCCGGTGGAGCCATTCGCCGTGCTCACCGATCGACTTCAGCGAGCGTTTTTGAGCCGCTGTTCCAACTCAATTGGAACGCGGCTTTTTCAATTCCCAGCCGGGAGCTGTTTCCGGGGGTTTGGCAGGCGGGTCAACAAGTTTGCCATACAAATCGGGCCGACGAGCCCGCAAATAACGTTGGCCACTCGAAACCTCGATCTTGTCCGGAGTGCAAACACCAACAGCGATATCGTCGCCCAATTCGTGGCACTCAGCGATCACTTCTCCATAAGGATCAATGACCATCGAGTTACCATTGCGAATTTCTCCATCGTCGAGCCCGATGGGATTCGTAAAAATGGAATAGACCCCGTTCTCGTACGCACGTGTCGGTAACCATCGCATCAACCAACCGCGGCCCTTCGGCCCTTGAAACTCCATTCGTAATGGGGCCGGGTCGCGATGACGATTCTCCCACAAGGCCGGGTCGACAGTCCCACGTCCGGGCATCACCGATGGCAGACAGCCGGTCACATGCGGCATGAATATCACCTGGGCCCCCATCAGGGCGGTGATCCGTACATTCTCCGGTAGATTGTTGTCGTAGCAGATGAGAATGCCGCACTTCCAACCGAGTAGGTCGAACACGACGAACTCGTTCCCACTCGCCAATGCGGGATTGACGAACGCATGAATCTTGCGGTACTTCGCCAGCAACTGATCGCCGTTCACACAAACGTACGTGTTGTAGACTTCGTCGTTTTCACATTCAAACAGACCTGCCAAAATCGGTACCTTGTGCTCACGGGAAATCGACATCAATTCCCGCACGCTGGGCCCATCAGGCACCGGCTCGGCCACCTCCAGCAATTCCGCCTTCGAAAACGTCTGCACGTACGAGTAAGCAGGAATGCAGCACTCATGGAAGCTGACGATCTGCGCGCCTTGGCGAACGGCTTCGGCGGTCAAGTCGCGAACCCGCGACAAGTTGAAGGCCTTGTCGCCGTTTTTGTGTTCGAACTGAACTGCGGCAATTCGTAAATCGTTCATCACGTTTCGAGCAGAAGCTTGCTCCAACCCGACGAAATCGTCCGTCGAGAACGAGCTTCAAGATGCGAAGTTGTCGGCACTTGAGTCAGCAGAAACCTGCTCCCCCAAAACAGCCTCCGCCTTCGCACTGTCAATTCGCATTGGGTGCGTGGGGGCGGGTGTACAAAATGGATGACGTTGAACCGGTTAACCCCAAAATTTCTCGCCATGCCAATTCACCGGCGGTTGCGTTTCGACTTCAATATCGCCTTGTACCTGACATTGGCACGCAAGCCGCAGGTCTTTCTCGTGCCCCAGCCGCGCAAAGAAAGTGACCGGTCCCAAGAATAACCGTACCTTCTCAAACATGCCCTGCGGGCTAACATTCTCGTCGCCCTTCTTGATTTGCACTCGGCAACTGGCACACTGACCGAATCCCATGCAGTTCACATACCTGTGCATGCCCGGGTACAATTCAATCCCTGCCTTCATGGCCTCTTTTCGCAAGTTAGCCCCGGCTTCAACTTCAATCGATTTTTTCTCATTGACAAACTTAACTGTCGGCATTGTTGTGGCCTTTTGATGCTTCCCGCGAAGTGTCGTTCCCTGTCGGGGGAACTGCGATAACGTTTTTCGGATAATAAGTCGAACGTCCGGAATTTTCCAGATCACCGCCATTGTGCAGGCAACAGCCCGGCGTCACTTGCGATCTGTCGGACTGTCCGATTGAATGACATGCATAACCCGCTCGCATTCCCCGGGGATCAGCGAGCGATATTCCAATGAACGATTCCATTTCGCCAAAAGCCATCTGCAAGGGACAGTTTTATGGAGATTCAAAGTCAATGTCGGCCACTATCGGACGTCGCCACTGATTGGCTTATTATCCCATTCGCCAAGTCGGGAGATGTTGACACAGGTGTCGCCGAGTTGGATGACAAGCTAAACGGTCAGTTTACCCGCTTGCGGGAAGCCGGGGATTTGACCGGCAAAAGTGCCGAATTGCTGGCGATCCACGATACTCCGACGATTGAACCCAAACGGTTACTTTTTGCGGGGATTGGAAAACCTGAGGATCTCAATCGCTCGTTATTGAGCAAAGCACTCAACACCGCCGTCCGAAAGGTCTCTGAGAAAAGTGGCGTTTCCGCCGCTATCGCTATCCCCGCAAACCTGCCGGATTCGATGTCATCCGAGACGTTTGCCGAAGTGGCGGCAACCACACTGATTGTGGGTGCCCAGGGGCAGGACCTGTATCGCGCGGAAGCGGGACGTTTTCCGTTGAAAACTGCGGCCGTGGTCACGACCTCAGCTCAAAATGAGCCGGCTGTCAAAAAAGGAACGGAACGGGGAGTCATTTTGGGCGAATCGATCAATTTGACACGGGAACTGGTCAATCGGCCTGCCGGCGACATTTTTCCCGCCAGTTTTGCCGAACGCGTCGAATCGGTTGCCAGTGAAATCGGCTGCGAATGCGAGGTTTTCGATGAGAATCGACTGCAGCAGGAAAAGATGGGTTCGTTGCTCGCCGTCGCGCAAGGCAGCGATCAACCACCCAGAATCGCCATTCTGCGATACTCCGGCGGGGGACCCGATGCCCCGACATTGGCGTTATGCGGTAAGGGCGTCACGTTCGACAGCGGCGGATTGTCGCTCAAGCCTTCCGAGGGCATGAAGACTATGAAATGCGATATGGCAGGGGCTGCCACCGTGTTGGGGGCCGTTTCTGCCATCGTGCGACTCAAGCTACCGGTGAACATCATCGGATTGATGGGATTGGTAGAGAACATGGTCAGCGGGCGGTCGTACAAACTAGGCGACGTTCTCACGGCGCGTAACGGAGTGACCATCGAAGTTCTCAATACCGACGCCGAAGGTCGCCTCGTCCTCGCGGACGTTTTAAGTTACGCGGTCGACCAGGGTGCCAAACATCTTGTCGACTTGGCGACATTAACCGGAGCATGCGTGGTCGCCTTGGGAGAGGACATCACCGGAGCCTTCACGAACGACCAAGCTTGGTGCGACAAATTGCTCGCCGCGGCCAACGAGGCCGGCGAAGAAGTTTGGCAAATGCCGATGTCAAAACACTTCGCGGAATTGTTGAAAAGCGACGTTGCCGACATCAAAAACGTCGGCCCCCGTTGGGGTGGGGCGATCACGGCTGCCAAGTTCTTGGAACGATTCGTCGCAGACACTCCCTGGGTCCATCTCGACATCGCGGGGCCGTCATTCGCATCGAGCAATGCCTCCCACCGCGAAGGTGGTGCGACCGGATGCATGGTTCGCACACTGGTCGAACTGGCCGAGCGATACGGCCAAGCCTAGCGTATTCAGCGTGACGATCGATTCGACCGGCGAAGTCTCGTCTTTGCCGCGCATGCGGGAATCCGGTACGAGTGCCTCGACGCAACCGCTTATCGAGACAGCTCTCCTGTGATCACGTATCGCAGGATGTTTACAACTTGATCAGCCGATCGTGCCGTCGCCATGGCTGCAGCGTCGACCTCTTTCAAGGCGTGATCCAACTCGGTCGCATGAAAGGTAATGATCGGCTTACCCAATGAAGCGGCGCAACCCGCATCGAACGCCGCGTTCCACTGACGATATTTGTCGCCAAAACGCACGACGACGATGTCGGCATCCGCAACCAACGTGCGAGTCCGAATTGCATTAACACCGGCTCCTTTGCGATCTTTCCAGTAAGCGTGCGGCTCGTCGCCAAGTATGGCGACACCGCAGTCATCGCTGTCCGCGTGGTTGGTGACGGGGGCGGACAAGTCGATGGGCAAATCTGCGTTTTCAATTCCCTCTTGAATCTGACGGCGCCAATCCGAATGAATTTCACCCGACAAATAAACGCTCCAACGACGCACGGTCATGTGAGTTCCTTTGAAAACTTATGCTCAATCGATTTTACGACTTCGCCGGCTACATTTCGCAACGAATAAAAACTATGCCTATGGCGGCAAGGTAACAGTCCAACAGGATGTTTTCGAGCCGATTCACGGTATGATGGACTCCCAACCATATTTTCTCGATTCTCGAAACACGAGCGAGCAAATCGCCCTGAATAGGAAATCCAATGCCAAATTCCCAGATGCAACGTCGAACCTTTCTCGCCACGACCGCCGGAACGCTGGCAGGCTTACCGATTGGTGCCTATGCTCAGAACGGAAGCAGCGCATCGCCCACAACACAACGCTCTGGAAACCAACCAATGCCTGGTGAATTCCCCATCAAAGCCATCTCTTCGGCGAACGGTACTCGAGCCACCAGCCGTGCGTATGAAATGATTCGAGCCGGTTCCGATCCTCTCGACGCCGTTGTGGCGGGCGTCAATATTGTGGAAGACGATCCCGACGATATGACCGTCGGTTACGGGGGCCTGCCGAACGAAAACGGCGTCGTCGAACTCGACGCAGCCGTCATGCATGGTCCGACCCATCGCGCCGGGTCGGTCGCCTCGCTGCAGAATATCCGTAACCCCGCGAAAGTTGCCCAATTGGTTTTGGAGCAAACCGACCACGTGCTTCTCGTCGGGCTCGGGGCCTTGGAATTTGCCAAGGCGTGCGGCTTCAAGGAGGAGAATCTTCTCACCGAAAAGGCCCGCAAGATTTGGCTGTATTGGAAGCAGTCTCTTTCAGACCGAGATGACTGGTTACCCCCGGCTGTCGACGATCTTGATCCCGATGTCATTCGATTCTTCAAACTCAAACCCAAAGCCACGAACGGTGGTGCATCCACCAATCAACCCAACGGTAGCCGTAAGACGGCAAAAATGGACTGGTCGAAATTCGATCGCCCGACGGGCACGATTCACTGCGCAGGCATGAACGCAAACGGCGATATCTCCTGCACGACGACCACGAGCGGTTTGGCCTTTAAGATACCGGGACGCGTCGGCGACTCGCCAATTATCGGGGCGGGGTTATACGTCGACAACGAAGTGGGATCGTGCGGCAGCACAGGGCGGGGGGAAGCGAATCTGCAGAACCTTTGCTGCTCGTCGGCAGTCGAGTTAATGCGTTCGGGAATGTCTCCCGAAGAAGCCGGCTTGGAAGTCTTGCGCCGAGTCGCGCATAACACGACTGAGAATCACCTGCTCGACGACCAGGGTCGTCCCAATTTTGGTTTGAAATTCTATTTGCTAGCCAAAGACGGAACGCATGCCGGGGTAACGATGTGGGGGCCTTCGGATTTCGCAGTGACCGACGAAAAGGGAACTCGCAAAGAGCAGTGCGCGTTCCTGTACAACAACGCCGATCGATAAACGGCGTTCAATTGTCGACGACCATAATCATTCGCTTTTGCCTCCACACCAATGAGGATGCGAAAAGGCAGGAACGATGCCAACGTCACTGAAAGGCAGGCGGTACGATTCGGGCGAGCCGATGATCATCGCCGTCGAAGAAGACCGAATATCCTCAATCGAAACCGTCGAAGTTACAGACACGTCTGGTTGGCCGATTATCGCACCGGGAATGTTTGACCTGCAGATCAATGGCCACGGCGGTATCTGGTTTAGTAAGCAGGATCTTACCGTCGACGAAGTGCTCACGACGTTGCAGCCGCACTTCCGCTTCGGCATTACGCGAATGTGTCCAACTCTGGTAACCGCCTCGCACGACGAGTTCCTGGCGGGATTCTCCGCTTTGCGGAAAGCCTGTGAACAGGAAACTTGGGTCGACCGAATGGTTCCGGGCTTTCATCTGGAAGGGCCGTTCATCTCCCCCGAAGACGGGCCGCGGGGGGCACATCCGCCGGAACATGTCCGGGCGGCTGATTGGGACGAATTCTGCCGGCTGCAGGAAGCAGCCGGGGGACGGATTTGTTTGCTGACACTTGCACCGGAAGTCGAAGGAGCGATCGACGTCATCAGAAAAGCGGTGGAAACGGGAGTGACAGTTGCGATCGGACACACCGCAGCCGCGCCGGAACAGATCACAGCTGCCGTCGATGCCGGCGCCCGACTCAGCACTCATTTGGGAAACGGTGCCCACGGAACGTTGCGGCGACACCCCAACTACATTTGGGAACAACTGGGCGAAGACCGCTTGATGGCGAGCATCATCACCGATGGGCACCATTTGCCGGCAAGCGTGATTCGCACCATCATTCGCACCAAAGGAATTGAGAGCACAATCATCACGTGTGATGCCGCCGGTTTCGCCGGATGTCCACCAGGAATTTACGGCAAGGACTCGGTCCAAGTGGAAATCCTCGAAGATGGAAGGCTGGTTGTCGCTGGCCAAAGGCAAATTCTGGCCGGTTCGAGTGTGGAGACCGACACCTGCGTCGCACACGCGGTTGCGGCCGGGCGGGTACCTCTAGTGGCCGCTTTGGATATGG